>DQHP01000121.1:0-216 GCA_003524435.1 Microbacterium sp. | reverse complement strand
GTCGCCCCGTCGATCTCCTCCATGCGCTTGGCGCTCTCGGCGTAGTAGTGCGCGAAGTCGATGGCCTCGGAGACCTCGGGGTCGCCCTGCTCGAGGATCTTGCCGCACTCGGAGCCCATGACCTCGAGCAGATCGGCACGGCGCGCTTCGAGGATGTCACCAGCGCGGTGCAGGATCTCTGCGCGGCCGGCGGCGCCGAGCGCGTGCCAGGATTCG
>DQHP01000098.1 GCA_003524435.1 Microbacterium sp. | reverse complement strand
TATGCGCGCCGCGACTCGTGCTGCGGAAGTGCCGCGGGGCCATCGGGATGCACTGAAACGCGAGCATTGGGCGCGAGCACTACACGACCGCCGCCCAGACGTGCACGCACGCCAAGGTCAAGGCCCTCGTCGGCACCAGCGAGCGCAGGGTCCGGACGCAGGTGGTTGCGCGTTTCTGCGCGAATAAGGACACCGCGGATGTCGGCACCGAGGGCATCATCTTGACCGTCGTGTTGGCCCTGGTCGAGTTCGCCAGCGGAGAGTTCGAGCGAGCGGCCGAGTGCAGTCATGGTGACGCCGAGCGACACAATTTCGCGCTCGTTGTCTGCACTTACGAGCTTCGGTGCAGCGATGGCGGCCGAGGGCGCGCGCTCTAGAGCACCAGCGAGCTGCTCCAGCGCCCGAGAATGCGGGGCTGTGTCGTGTGCAAGGAGCCAGATTGCGGCGTCTGCAGATACGCGCGGGCGGGCCAGGTCGATAGCTTCCGCGAAGGACGTGCTTCCCCGGGCTTCGACAATGCTTTCGACCAGTTGTCGGACTGCTTCGCTCGAGCGCGCCGCCTGTGCATCGCCGCAGACGACGAGCGTAACGGCGTCCGGACGACGCGTCTGGAGTGTCAGCGCATCAATGGTGCGCAGCAGTTGCGCACGGGACGTAGAACCGGGGCGCGCAACGATAATGGCATGAACTCGGATTGGCATGGCCTGGTCAGCCTATGCTCTGGGATGACGCGCCGGAGTCAGTGCACCCGGCGCGCCCGCGAAGCTATGAACGTTCAGCTTGCTTGACGCTTGAGCTTGCGACGCTCGCGCTCGCTGAGACCGCCCCAGATACCAAAGCGTTCGTCGTTGTTCAATGCATACTCGAGGCATTCACCCCGGACATCACACGATGTGCAGATGCGTTTTGCATCACGAGTCGATCCGCCCTTTTCAGGGAAGAACGCCTCTGGATCAGTCTGAGAACACAGTGCATCGGTCTGCCATGCCAGAGTGCTGTCGTCATCAGGCTCGACGCGCCTAACCCCGGGAACCCCGAGATTGACCGGATCAATAAACCAGTTCTCGGGAACGTCGGAACGGTAACCCGTCATGTCGCTCTCCTTGCCCTTACAGTTGCCCCCCGCCGGGCCTTGCTTCGTTTAATTACACCCGTGTCATTCGCTCTGGTCAAGTCGCAGATAGTAAACCCTCAATAGGTCATTGAAGGTTTATCGAGAGCGCACGGCGTGTCGCAGCAGCAACGTAGGTCTGAAGCGTGAACGAACTCAGGAGAACTGCACCCTGGGTTGTGGATGATCCACAAACATCTGCCCGTGCGGACTAGTCCATTCGATTCTTCCACCGGACAATTGCCGGGCCTTCCAACGATACTCGGGGGCGAGATCTGGATGCTTCAGCGAATGATGCCGCCGACATAGATGACCGAGGTTGTCGCAGGAAGTGGCCCCACCCCTGCTGTGTTCTTCGTTGTGATCGAGATCGCATTTCCATGTGGAGGCAGCGCAACCCGGGAACCGGCATCGCCCATCCCGTGCTCGCAGAAAACGTCGCATCTCGGAGGTTGGTCGATAACGGTCAGTTGCCGTGACGACCCCCGAATACTCGTCCAGGTATAGCCGGTCCCATCCGGGTGCCAGCCCGGCGATCTCTCGAGCGATGCTGGCATCAACCGGACCGCATCCGAACAGATCAGCCGGAGCGTCAGATGCCCCCGCCAATACCGCCGCCGGAAGAGTGACCTGGACGCGCCCCTGAATCGCCTCGGCCCCGGCAGCCTGCACAGTTTCTGCAGACGCGGCCAACAGCAGGTCCATGACAACGTCAGCACGTGCCTGATCCATCGTGCGGGGATCTTCGTTGGGTGCCGCGATACCGAACCCGACACCTGCCGAATCTTGCACGTCTTGCTCGGGGATAAGTGTGTCGTCTTCACCTGCGACGGGAGACATCTCAACGTCGCCTAAAACCGGACGAGCTTCAGAAGAGTTCGGATCACGCGCAAGACGAGCAAGCTGGTTCGCTCGGTCCAAAGCGGCGTGCGCGAGCACTGCGGATGTCAGCACATGCAGAACAGCGGAACCATCGTCGTAGTCGTCGACCCAGACACGGCGCTCTTCATGCGCCTTTTTCCGCTTGTCGGCAACTGTGACCCCACCATGCTTGGCCGCCAGCATTCGCGCCACAGCTCTCACACGATTCGGGCTTTCACCCGACGCATAGTCAACGGCCGCCAGCTCATAGGCAAAGCGGTCGGCTTGATCAGCAATCTGAGCACCTGCCTCGACGATGATGCGGGCATGTGTAGGGCTAATCTTTGCGCTCTCGAGCGCCTGAAAAGTGAGGGGGAAATTCGTCACCAACGCGTAGGAGTTCCACATCGTCGACTCCATGGTCCGCGAAGAGATGCGCCCCACTGCGCTGAACTCTGCGATCAGCGAGCGCACCGGAATGTCGCGCATATCGTCGG
Source organism: Microbacterium sp. (assembly GCA_003524435.1). Classification (GTDB taxonomy): domain Bacteria; phylum Actinomycetota; class Actinomycetes; order Actinomycetales; family Microbacteriaceae; genus Microbacterium. Next base: position 28,538 of record DQHP01000098.1, on the reverse strand, counting down.
TGCCAGTGCGCCCCTCGCGCTCGTCAAGCGCCTCGGTAAATGCGGCATTAAGGATCGCCGCCTCACGTGCATGGAGTCGCGACTTTTCAGCCTGAATCTCGCTCCACTCAGACATGCGCCGCAGCGCCATGAGTGGCGATGCGGGAGCGGTCAACGTGGACATACCCCAAGATTAGCACGCATGTTCTAATCTTGACAAGACTTATTCGAAACTTTATCCGAAAGAAATTACCGACTCATTGAGCTACTCAGAGACAGAGTTGCACCGCCAGATCTCCACTCAGCGTCCGGGCTCGGCGATGAAAGCCTCTCCCGTTCCGGTGAGTTCCAGCGAAGTCTCCTCCACAGATGCGAAGACCACTGCGCCGACGGGTACGGCGAGCGCCTCAGCATCCGCCCCAGAAACCGCGACATCGCCACCGGTCGAGAGCACCATGGTGGGGCCCGTCACGTCGACTGATACCGGCTCCCCCGTGAGCGTCACGCGTCGAAGCGCGAAGTCAGGCACATCAACCTCGTACGACGTCACCGCGTCGGATGCCGCGGGATGCATCACTGGCACCACGGAAGGCGTCGTGTCGAGAACTGAAAGCAATTCGGGTACGTCAATGTGCTTCGGAGTGAGTCCCCCGCGCAGCACATTGTCACTCGCCGCCATGATCTCAACTCCGAGTCCGGACACGTAGGCGTGCAGAAGGCCGGCGCGCAGGAAGATACCTTCGCCGCGTGCGAGCACGATGAAGTTCATCAGCAGTGCGACGACGACACCGGGATCGCCCGCGTTGCGCTCGGCGATCGCGCGCACAGCCGCAAGCTCCGCAGCGAACTCCTCCGAGGTGGCGGCAATAACCGCCGCGATGATGTCGTCGACGGCAGCCTGCGCCGTTCCCGAAAGCAGCCAGCCCAGCACATCGCGCAGCGCATCCGCATCCGCCGATCCACCGGCACCGCTCAACCGCTCTCGCAGCTCGACGACTCCCGGTGACTCCCCCAGCACCGCCAGCAGTCGCTGGGTATCGGCAACCGGCCGCAAACCGCTCAGCGCCTCGAAGCGGTCGCTGAGCGCGACGATCAGTTCGGGCTTGTGGTTGTCATCGCGGTAATTGCGCGTGGGGTCATCGGCGGCCAGCGCACTCTCACGCTCCCAGCCGTCACGTGCCTGATCGATGGTGGGATGCACCTGGATCGAAAGCGGGTCAGCGGCAGCCAGAAGCTTCAACAGGTATGGCAATGTGCCGCCGGTGACAGCATCCAGGGTCGAGCCACCGTCGACGTCGGCAGGATCGCCAGGGTGATCGCCGAACCACACCTCGGCTTCGGGTGCGCCTGTCGGCACCCGCCCTTCCAGCTCGGCAAGAAGGGAAGAAGATCCCCAGGCATAGTCACGAGGCACGTTCGACAGGCTCAGAAGCATGGCCCCAGCGTAGCGATTCTGCCCAACTCCGCGAATCGCCGCACAGCACTCAAGACTCACATCGCGGCCTCACGATCGTGACACAGCGATATGGAGGCTTGGCGCGGTAGCCTGAACGAGATGGCGCAGTACACGAAGCATCCCGTGACAGCCCCGCCCACCGCGCCGGAGCGCGAGTCGACGGGGCATATCTTGTTGCGCGCGTACGCAATTGTGGTTTTTATCGTCGCCTTTGCTCACGCTGCGGTTTACAACCTCGTCGGCGAATTGGGTGCCGGCGTGGTCATGATCCTGCTCACGCTGGCTGCCGTGGCGATCGGTGTTCCGATGATCGCCCGCGCGGATCCACATCCGTTCCCCTGGCGGCGCCTGCCGTGGGTGGCGTTGGGATACGTAAGTCTCGCCCTGATATCTGTCGCGTGGTCGCAGTGGCGGTTCCCGACGATCATCACCTGGGTACTACTCGCCGCAGTCACGGTGAACGCCCTTCTCATCGCGTACGCACTGAGCTGGCGCGAGATTGTGCGCGCCCTGGCATCCGCTTTCAAATGGATTATCGGGCTGTCGCTGGCGATCGAGCTGTGGGTATCGCTCGTGCTCCACCGCCCGCTGTTGCCTTTCTTTGCAGACTTACCCGATGGAAAGATCGATGCGCATTGGTACTGGGTGCGTGACAATTTCGTTGATGGCGGGCGTATTCAGGGAATCGTCGGCAACTCAAATCTTCTGGCGATCGTGAGCCTTTTCGCCATCGTCACTTTCGGCGTGAGCTTTGCTGCCCGCGCTCGCTGGCGCACCACACTTGTGCTGTGGACTCTGCTGGCCGCGTATTTGATGGTGCGTGCGTCGTCGGCCACGGCCTACGTCTGCGCTCTCGCTGCTGCCATCGTGTTCGTCGTGGCACTTTTGATCCGTCGTGCTCGCACGCCCCGGATTCGCGCCCGCATCTACATGATCTGCGGCGGAATCGTCATTGTCGTGGTTGCGGCCGTCGCCGTATTGCACAAGCCACTGCTTGAGGCCCTGGGCCGCAGCGCCGACCTCACCGGACGCACTGACCTCATCTGGACCAAGGTCCTCGAACGCGCTGCGACGCATCCGATCTTCGGAAATGGCTTCTCGAGCCCATGGATCCCCTCCGATCCGTCGTTCGACGAGTGGATCACCGATCACCACATAACGGTTTTCCACGCCCACAACATGTGGCTCGACGTGCTGATGCAACTCGGCGTTGTGGGGCTCGTGCTGATGGCAATTGCCTACCTGACGCTGCTGTGGCGCGCGTGGTTCTTCGCGGCGGATCGTCCCCGCTGGGATTTGCGCGCAGACCGACCGTATTCGTCGCTGACGATTCTGCCGCTGCTGTTCACCGTCATCCTGCTCGTGCAGGGGCTCGCCGAGTCGACACCGATCATGCTGTGGGGCTGGCTGTTGTTGATCTTGCTGTCGTTCAAAGTGAAGTCGGTACCGCTTGTCGGTGTCGGTCTCAGCGAGCAGGCCCGGGTCACTGAACGCGGCCACGAGCCCCGACGGGTGCCATGACGCCGGTCCGTGCTGGCATGATCCGGCTGCTCGATTCTGTCGAGATGGCGCGCGCGTACACGCTGGCAGTCTTGGGTGCTGCGTTCGGATCTTTCCTCATCGTGCGGATGGCGTCGTCGGTCACGTTCGCCACGATCATCTTGCTGCTGTGCGTGCTGGGTGCAGCCATCTTGTACGTCCGGCGCGCGGAGTTGTCGCTTCTGCGTTTCGCGCCCGTCTCCCTCCTGGCGTTTCTCTTGCTGGCGCTCATCAGCGTGTTCTGGTCAACGGATCGCTCAGAAACTCTGATCTCATGGGCATGGACGTTCGCGTTCACATTCCTGGCGATCGCGGTGGGCCACCTTCGAGACACACTGCAGACGGTGCGTGCGATCGGTGACACGCTGCGCGTACTGTTGGCGATCTCGCTTGCCGCCGAGATCTTCTCGGGAATCCTGATCGATCTGCCGATCGTTTTCCTTGATATCGAGGGAAACCTTGCGCTGGGAGGACCGGTCCAAGGCATTTTCGGCACACGAAACATGCTGGGTTTCATCGCTGTCATCGCCTTGATCACTTTCGTGATCGAGTGGCGCACCCAATCGGTGATCGCACCGGTTGCCGTGCCTTCCATCGCGCTTGCAGGGTTCCTCGCGCTGCTGTCGGCGTCGCCGACAGTGCTGGTGCTGGCAGTTGTCGTCGGCATTGTGACGGGTGCGCTCACCATCGTTCGACACACATCAGCCGCCAGACGAAATCTCGTGCAGTGGATGCTGGGAGCTGCCGCCGCCGCGTCACTCATCGTGGCGTTTGCCCTCCGGCATCCGATCATCGCGTGGATGGGTGCGGGCTCTGACTTCTCGACCCGCGCTGATTTGTGGAATCAGATCCTTGATTTCGTCGCGATCAAGCCCTTCCAAGGTTGGGGCTGGTTCGGGTCCTGGCAACGCGGCGAGTACCCGTTCACCTACATCAACTTCTTACTCAACGACCGGCATGAGACGGCGTTGAACTCGTACTTCGACGTGCTGCTGCAGTTGGGCATCGCAGGACTGTTGCTGTTCCTGGTGCTCGGCGGCGTGGCGCTTATCCGCTCGTGGTTGGTGGCCAGCGTGCGCAAGTCCGTGGTCTATGCCTGGACGCCGCTCGTGCTCGTCACCCTCGCCGTGGATTCGATGTTTGAGAGCTTCACGCTCGTGGGTGCAGGGTGGTTCATGCTCGTGTTGTGCGCGCTGCGCGCCGGGCAGTCGCGGTCGTGGCGCGAGAATATCGACGCGGCACATACCGGCGTCATTCCGACGCTGCGCGGGCAGTAGAAGCGAGCCGCTGGGCGCGCTCTCCGAAGATCCACATGAGCGGAAGGTAGGCTACTCCGTGCCCGCTGACCGCAGTTTTCGCCCGCTCGGGCGGGGCGAAGTAATCTCGGAGATCTCTACGTGACACACGTCCTGCAGAACGTCGTCTTCCCACTCGATCGCGACCCCGACCTGCTGCCGCTGTATGCCGACCCGGAAACGTGGTCTGTCATCGGCGAAGAGCCGGTGCGCGTCTCTAATCGCGCGCACCTGGGCAACATTCTCAGCCGCAACAGCGCACGAATCGTCTCCGGACGGCGCGTGTCATTCGGCACCTACTTCAATGCTTTCCCTGCGTCATACTGGCAGCACTGGACGAGCATTCGCCAAGTACGCCTCACCGTGCACACCACTGGCCCTGCGACGATTCTCGTCTACCGCTCTAACGGTTCTGGGGTACGCCAGCGCGTCGATGACCGCGAAGTCAGCGGTGAAACGACAACCGATTTCGATCTCGCGCTCACGCAGTACAGCGATGGCGGATGGCTCTGGTTCGACGTCGTCGCCGATGAAAAGCAAGCAGTTCTCCGTGGAGCTGAGTGGACCACCGAACAGGATCCAGCTCGCACCGGCAAAGCGTCTTTGGGCATCACCACGTACAACAAGCCCGATTACTGCGTCGAGACGCTTCAGGCGCTTGCGGCTTCTCCGGATGCGCTCGAGTTCGTTGACCGTATCTTCCTCATCGACCAGGGCACACAGCTGGTCGCTGAGCAGGACGGTTATGACGAGGTCGCGAAGGACCTGGGCGAGACGCTCCAGGTGATCCGCCAGCCAAACCTGGGCGGCTCCGGCGGCTTCGCGCGTGCGATGCACGAGACGCTGCAGAGGCCCGAGAGCGACTTCGTGCAGCTGCTTGATGACGATGTGCGTATCGAGCCAGAATCGCTTCGACGTTCGATCGTCTTCGGACAGTACGCCACGAATCCGATCTTGGTCGGCGGCCACATGTTCGATCTGCTTGACCGACCGAAGCTGCACGGCTGGGCCGAAGTCGTCGACGATGCCCCGTTCATGTGGCGCAACCTGTACCACGAGAAGATGCCGCACGATTTCGGTGCTTCTAATCTGCGCCAGTCGAAGTTGCTGCACATGCGGATGGATGCCGATTACAACGGCTGGTGGATGTGCCTGATCCCGCTGGACGCCATTCGCAAGGTCGGCCTTTCGCTGCCGGCATTCATCAAATGGGACGACGCCGAGTTCTGCCTGCGCGCGGGTGAGGCGGGCTTCCCCACGGTGTCGATGCCCGGCGTGGCGCTCTGGCACGTGTCGTGGGTCAACAAGGATGACTCGATCGACTGGCAGGCGTACTTTCATGCCCGCAACCGGATCGTCGCTGGGCTCTTGCACTCAGAAGTTCCCCGTGGCGGTCGCCTGCTCACACACAGCCGCCGCGTTGACCTGAAGCACCTTATGATGATGCAATATTACCCGGTGGCCTTGAGGGCGCAGGCGCTTCGCGATGTTCTGTCGGGCCCCGCTCACATGCGCAAGAACCTCGCCACGGCAATGCCTGCCGCGCGTGCCCTTGCTGCAGAGTATCCAGAGACCGTGGTGCATCGCGATCCCTCGACGGTGTTGCATTCTCGTCACGGGCGACGCGTGTATACACAACTGACGAGAAACAACCTCGACAACCCCAAAAGGCTGAAACTGCGTTGGTTCACGCTCTCTACCCTGGTTGCGCACTGGATGCATAAGCCGAATCCGGTAAACGTCGCTCAGCCCGAAGTTGAGTTCGGTAAAGAGGATGCCCATTGGTGGCGCCTCCCCGTCTTCGACAGCGCCTTGGTCAGCACGGCGGATGGCTCAGGCAAAAACATCTACACACGAGATCGTGCAAAATACCGGCGGATGCTCCGCGAGACGGTGCGCCTGCATCGCGAGCTTGAACGGCGCTGGCCCGAGCTTCAGAAGCAGTATCGACAGGCGCTTCCCGACCTCGTCTCACCCCAGTCTTGGCAGCAGATCTTCGAGGAGAAGGCATGACCGCGGCATCCGCTGCTTTCGATCCGAAAACAGCGACGATTGTTATCGTCACGTTCAACAGGTCGCGCCTGCTTACCCGGCTCCTCACAAGCATCACAACAATGGACCCGAAGCCGGGCCACGTCGTCATTATCGATAACGCCTCGGCTGATGACACGACCGAGGTCGTTGAGTCGTTCCGCGAGAGCATCGGCACTGAGATCGTCTACCGCAGGCTCGAGGCGAACACGGGTGGCTCAGGCGGTTTCAGCGAGGGCATGCGCACTGCGTACGAACTCGGCAGCGAGTGGATCTGGATGATGGACGACGATGTCGAAGTCCTTCCTGAAGGTCTCGCCCGCATGGGCAAGTGGACGCCTCGATTCAAGAGCATCCAGGGTCGTCGCTTTGATTACGACGGCAGCGAATTCTATTGGCAGTACCGCATCGCCGACCGCATGGGCATCCCCATTCCGTTCGCGCCAGCAGGTTTTGACGACTCTGGGTTTAAAGAGATGAACAGCGGATGCTTCGAGGGCATGTTCATCCACCGCTCTATCGTCAAGCAGATCGGGCTCCCCGACCCGCGCTTCTTCATCTATTGGGATGACCAGATGTACGGCTGGCTGGCTTCGCGGTTGACCACCGCCGTCATCGTCAATGAGTTCGTGCTGCGTCGCACGCGCGAGATCAAGCAGTGGGACATGGGCGTGCGTCATATGAACGCCTCGAGCAACGCATATCGGTTCTACATCATGCGCAATCGTGCATTCCTCAAGCATTATTATCGCGTGCACGGTGCCTACAACCCCGTGTTGTTTGGTCTCGGTACAACAGCGACGTTCTTCAAAGAACTCATCCGTCTCGTCTTCGTCGAGCGTACGGTTCGCGGTACCAGTAATCTGTTCCGTGGCGTCCGTGAGGGCGGGAAGATCGGCCGGGATCGCACCTGGCAGCCCATGCCGGCATTGGAGAAATAATGAGCGACGAGCACCAGCCCGAAGCAGTGTGGGTGTTCCCCGAGAAAAAGAGCAATAAGGGCCGTATCTGGCTCATCGTCGGCCTCGCCATCGCCGCGCTGGCGATCGTCGCCGTGGTGCTGTTCTTTGTGATTCCGCGTGACGGCAAGCCGGGCCCGACTCCCACGCCGACCGATTCGGCACCAGCCACCGCGACACCGACTCCTACGGCGACTCCCACACCAACTCTGACACCGACGGCAACGCCGACGCCTACCGACCCCCCGCAGCCCACCCCGCCTCCGGTTCCTGATCCCGATATCTCGTCGTTCGCCGAACAGGTGCAACCGAGGCTCGATGACGCAGCCACAGGTCTCGGGTTTGTAGCCGACTCTAATGGTCAGGAGGCAGCACAGATTGTCGATAGTTTGCAACAGGACGCAGGGCGGCTTTCGGATGCTGCCGCGCCAAGTTCAATCAGCTCGAAGTGGTATGCGGCAGTGGACCAATACGCCGCAAAACTGGGCGCTCTGCGTTCTGCGGTTGAAAGTGGATCCGGAACCCAGGCGGCGCTAGACAGCGCAACAGTCGCTTTAAATGACCTTCGTGCCCTCGTCGGGCTCTAGGCGGCGGAGTCTGCGTTGTAGCGGTCAAGAACCTCATTGATCTCGGCATCCAGCACGAGAGCGCCCTTGTTCAGATACAAGCCGCGCGTGCAGAACCGGCGAAGGTCGCGCTCGTTGTGGCTGACAAAGAACAGTGTGCGCCCTTCGGCGAGCAGCTCGTCGATACGCTTATAGCATTTCTCACGAAATGCTTTATCGCCTACTGCGAGAACCTCATCGACGAGCAAGATCGGTTCGTTCAGCTGCGAGACGACTGAGAACGCAAGCCGCACTTTCATGCCATTCGACAGGTGCTTGTACGGAGTCTCTTGAAAGTCTTCCAGCTCGGCGAAGGCAATCATGCCGTCGTAGCGGTGCGCAATCTCCGCCTTCGACATTCCATGCAACCCGGCGGTCAGGCGCACATTCTCACGCACAGTGAGATCACCAACAAAACCACCCGTGATCTCGATCAACGGTGCGACACCGCCATTGACAGCAACTGAGCCTTCGTCAGAGAGCAGAACCCCGGCGACGAGCCGCAGCAAAGTAGATTTGCCTTGCCCATTTCGTCCGACCACGCCGATCGACTCCCCCGACTCAACGCTGAACGACACATCACGCAGTGCCCAGAACTCGCCAGGACGATTTCGGCGCGAGGCACCAGCAAAGAGATCTTTGAAGCTACGACGTCCGCGCCGGTTGCGGCGAAAGCGCACCCCTAGCCCGTCTACCTCGATCGCTGCCGTCATCACAGCTCCTTCAGCACAGAACGCTCGAGAGACCGGAAAACCCAGAGTCCGAGGACAAAGATCAAAAGTGTCATGACGACGCTGATCAGGATGGTTGTCGTATGCCACTGGTCAGGGAAGAAACCCACGCGATAGAGAGTGAAGATTCCTGCGAGCGGATTAAATGCCCCAAGTGTGTCGAAGGGTGCTGGCAGATTATTGACGCTGTAGATCACCGGAGACGCGTAGAAGAGCGCTCGAAGAATCAGAGCAGTCGTACGCTCCAGGTCTGAATAAAGCACGCAGAGCGGTGCGACCAGCAGACCCAAGCCGACGAGCAACATCGTCTGCAGAATTACAGCAACCGGGAACCACAGCAGCGACCAGCCAACGGTGAGCCGGTCGGCGTTCAAGAGCATGAAAAGAACGAGGACCGGGATAGCGAAGAGGAACTCCAGCCCCTTGCTCAGTACGATGCGGTTGATCCAGATCGAACGCGGTATCGATGTCGATCGCACGAGTCGCGCGTCCCTGCGGAAAGCACGTGTGAAGTCAGCCACCGATGTGTTGAACCACACCCAGGGCAGCAATGCGAGCACGAGGAAGACCACGTACGGCTCTTCGCCGATACTGCCGCGATTAAACACCTGGGTGAACACGAACCAGTAGATCGCGCCCATCACAAGGGGGTCAAGGACAGACCATAGGTAGCCCAGCCAGCTCGTGGCGTAGCGAACCTTAAGGTCACGTGCAGACAATAACCAAAGCGAATGTAGGTACCGCCGGGGCGTGCCCGGCGCCCCAACAGCAGTGTGACTCACAGCTCTGATCCTAGGAGAGAGTGTTGTTCCACATCGACAGCGCCGAGCCGATGGCCATATGCATGTCGAGATATTGGTACGTTCCTAGGCGTCCGCCGAAGTGAACGTCCTTCTCGCCCTTCTGCAGCTCGCGATACGCCAAGAGGCCTTCTCGGTCAGAGTCCGTGTTCACCGGGTAGTAAGGCTCATCCGTCTTCTCAGCGAAGCGGGAGAACTCGCGCATGATGACGGTCTTATCCGTCGGGTACACGTCCTTGCGTTCGGGGTGGAAGTGCTTGAACTCGTGGATCCGGGTGAAGGGAACGTCGAGGTCCGGGTAATTCATAACCGGCGTGCCCTGGAAGTCTCCGATGTTAAGAACTTCCTGCTCGAAGTCGAGCGTGCGCCAGCTGAGCTCGCCCTCGGAGTAGTCGAAGTAACGGTCGACTGGCCCCGTGTACACAATCGGCACCTGTCCGACCAGCGCCTTGCGGTTCAGCGGTTGCGACTCATCAAAGAAGTCGACGTTCAGCTTCACATCAATATTGGGGTTCTCTGCCATCCGCTCCAGCCACGCTGTGTAGCCGTCGGTGGGCAGGCCTTCCCAGGTGTCGCTGAAGTAGCGGTTGTCGTAGTTATAGCGCACAGGAAGACGGCTGACGATATCGCCAGAGAGCTTGTGCGGGTCGGTCTGCCACTGCTTCGCGGTGTAGTCACGGAAGAATGCTTCGAACAAAGGGCGCCCGACCAGCGCGATGCCCTTCTCCTCGAAGTTCGCCGCGGTCTTGACATCGAATTCGCCGGCCTGCTCTTTGATAAGCGCACGGGCCTCATCAGGAGTGTACGCCGCCTGGAAGAACTGGTTGATCGTGCCCAGAGTCACCGGCATCGGGTAGACGACGCTCTGGTGGTTCGTATAGACGCGGTGCTGATAGCTCGTGAAAGTGGTGAAGCGGTTGACGTACTCCCACACTGTCGCATTGGAGGTGTGGAAGAGATGTGCACCGTAACGGTGCACTTCAATACCGGTCTCTGGCTCTGCCTCACTGTAGGCGTTGCCGCCGATGTGCGAGCGACGTTCGATAACAGTGACTTTGCGTCCGGCGTTCGCCGCGCGCTCAGCAATGGTGAGGCCGAAGAAACCCGACCCGACAATGAGGAGATCCATGCCTGCAATCCTATCTGCGCAGCAAACGAAGACCTTCGTAGCCGTTCAGCTACAACTCAGGCAGCCCCGACGACCATTCGAGGAATTCCGGCCCACACTTCCGCATTTGTGGTGGCACGCCCGTCCACGAGCAGCTTGATACCGGGCAATTGTTCCGGGGTCAGCTCACGGTAAGCGGCGTGATCAGTCTGCAAGATCGCGACGTCGACCGTTCCGCCGAGACGGTAAGGCTCAAACCCCAGTCCCGCCAGCTCAGCATCGGTGTAGAGCGGGTCGTGGACGACAACTTGGGCACCACGCTCTTTTAGCGCAGCGACGGTGGGGAAGACTCCCGAGAACGCTGTTTCTTTCACTCCCCCGCGATATGCCGCGCCGAGCACGACGGCACGCAGCCCAGTGAGATCACCGAGCAGGTTCGCAGCCTGCGACACAAGCCGCTCGGGCATCGATGCGTTCAGCTGACGCGCAACGCGGACGATGTCCGCATCAGGGTCGGTTGCCAGGTAGAGACGGGGATACACCGGAATGCAGTGCCCTCCCACGGCGATCCCCGGGCGATGAATGTGACTGTACGGCTGTGAATTGCACGCCTCAATAACTTTGTGGACGTCGATCCCATTCGCGGCGGCAAATAGCCCGAACTGGTTCGCCAACCCAATGTTCACATCTCGGTACGTCGTCTCGGCAAGCTTCGCCATCTCTGATGCCTCAGTTGTGCCGAGGTCCCACACTCCATTGGCGCGAGGAAGGTCGGGCCGTTCGTCGAACTGCAAAACGGCCTCATAGAACTCCCGAGCACGTCGGCCGCCATCTTCCGACAACGCACCGATCAGCTTCGGATACTTGCGCAGGTCAGCAAAGACACGACCGGTAAGTACTCTCTCCGGAGAGTAGGCAAGATAGAAGTCCTCGCCCTCTTGAAGGCCTGATCCCTCTTCCAGCATCGGCTTCCACCGGTTGCGGGTGGTGCCGACCGGAAGGGTCGTCTCGTACGACACGAGAGTTCCTGGGGTGAGATGTGCAGCCAACGACTTCGTCGCTGCGTCCATGTACTTAAAGTCCGGCTCCCACGTCTCGTCGTTTACGAAAACGGGGGCGACCAGTACCACGGCATCTGCTCCTGGGATTGCCTCAGCGTAATCGATGGTCGCGCGCAGCTTGCCAGCTGGGACCAGTTCACTCAGTCTCTGTTGCAGCTCTGCCTCACCAGGAAACGGCTCAACCCCCGCGTTAATGGAGTCAACGGTCTTCGGATTAACATCGACGCCGATTACGTCATGCCCCGATGAGGCGAACTGGACGGCGAGGGGAAGCCCGATTTTTCCGAGGGCCACAACAGCAATACGCATGGTTCTAATTCTAGAACGGGTATTGCCGTACGAGTGCCGTACGCGATCGCGTAGGCTCGCCTGCGTGCCACCTTCTTCCGACTCCACCGCGCGTGCCGGCATCCGTTTGGACTCGTTAACAAGCCTGCGCTGGTTCGCCGCATTCGGTGTCTTTCTTTTCCATCTGCGCAATATCGTGACTTTCCCCGGATGGTTTGAATGGCTCGCCGTCGACGGGTACCTTGGAGTCACCTTCTTCTTCGTCCTGTCAGGGTTCGTGCTCACCTGGTCGTGGCGACGCACGACGCCGGTGAAAGCCTTCTACTGGCGCCGTTTCGCACGTATCTATCCGCTACATTTGCTGACGCTGTTGATCGCGATCCCGGTGTTTTATCGGCTCGTTGTTCCCGAGGGTCAGTGGTGGATCAAGCCACTGGACGCCGGTGTTCTCTTCCTGAGCGTGCTTGTCATTCAAGGCTGGTGGCTCGCACCGTCGATTCTCTTCTCTGGCAACCCCGCGGCGTGGACGCTGACCGTCGAAGCATTCTTTTATGCACTGCATCCCGCGATAGTGCGCTCGATGCTTCGCCTTCGAGCACGCGGCGCGCTCATCGGTTGCGTCCTTGTCGTGGTCGTCGCGTTCATTCTGCGAGTAACAATACTCGTGTGGCCTGATTCCGGCTTTGCGCGTATCCCTGAGCCAGTAATGCACCTGCCATCTTTCGTGCTCGGGATGCTTCTTGCCTGGGCCTACCGTCAAGGGTGGCGTCTGCAGCTTCCCATCGTTGTGCCGACAGCGGCTCTTATCGGATGGCTTCTTTTCGTTGCGCTTGCCGCTCGCGCGCAGATCGGGCTACCTGGATTCTTCACCGCCGAGGTTGTCGCGCTGCTCTGCGCTTTGATGATTGCGGCAGCCGCGACGAAAGATACCGAAGGCAAACGTGGAATCCTCACATGGCGTCCTCTCGTCGCCCTCGGCGAGTGGTCATTCGCGTTCTACCTGATCCACGCGACCCTCATGTATGCCCTGATGGAATTCATCGGCCCGAGACACGGGTCGTATTGGCAGACGATGTTGTGGGGCGTGATTCTTCTGGCTCTCGCGATATTTGCTGCGTGGGCGCTGCATCACTTCGTCGAGCGCCCGATGGAAAAGCGGATGCGCGCATGGCAAGATCGCCGTCTTGCACGGCGAAGCGCCGATCAGCCTGCCGTATCGAGATAGTCCGCGAGAACCGCACGTGTGCGCACTCCGGAATGGATTTGCGAGACGAACTCTGGCCCACGTGCAGCGATGCGCTTACGCTGCACCGGATCAGCGGCGAGTCCTCGCAGGACATCTACCAGCGACTCCGGATCTGCCTGGACGATGGGGACCTCTAGGCCGGTCACGGAGCGCACGTGCTCCCGTACCGCGTCGTCAACGTTCCCTACAACCACACGACCCGCTGCGAGCGCCTCGCAGGCAGCAACGCCGTAGCTACCCAACAACAACTGATCAATAACGACGTCTGCATCACCCACGTGACCCGGCACTCGCTCAGCGGGCACATCCTGGAGTCGTCTGTACTCGATGATGCCTTCGCCGACGAGGATCTCCGCTGCACGGTCGGCATGTGCAGTCCCTTTGATCGGACCGGAGCTTGGCATGTGCATTACAACGGGAACAGCCGCGTCTACTCCTCTTGTGGATGCCCAGCGGTCCGGTTCGACGACTACCGGAAGCCACCGTGCATTCGGCACGTCAACGAGAAGATCAGGTGTGGATACGAAAACCGGCACACCGCTGTCCGCAGCGATACGAGCATTGGTGGAGGCCGACCTCTCGGCTCTCTCCAGTGAGGAAGCGCTCAGGTCGAGAAACGGCGAGAACGGATGCGTGGCTATATGTTCGTTCGGGTGACGAACGTCGGTGCCATGACACAGCAACGCGACGCGTACATTTCTCGTCTTCAGCCAGGCGACGTCATCACGCACGACATCGCCTGTCCCCCGGCCCAGCGGCGAGGTGAATGATTCGATCATCACATGCGTGAACAACGGCAACGCTTCGCGTTGTTTCGAGCGCCATTCACGTGAAGCAGCGAAAACTGCCGCTGATACCGACGTGTCTGCGGTTGAATGGAACGTCCGGGCGGTCAGGACTGCGAGATTTACCGCCTCGACTTCAGCGGCATCGAGAGAGCGCGCCCACTCGCGTCCTTGACCGGCATAGTTCATGGGTGTGATGAGCAGTCGGACCTCGTGATCCGTGCGAGGGCTGGCGACCGCAGGAACATCCTCGCGAACAAGCATTTTCTCCTTCGCCCATGCGATCGGTCCGCGCTCTGCGGCAATGGTCCGATCAATCGCGTTGCGCACAAACGGCGGTGCGCTGTTGCGAACCCGGATGACGAAGTCGGAGAAGCCCTGCACGACGCTCAGCGGCTTTCGGCCGGTCCCTGCGCCTGGAGCACGCTGATCACTCGTTCAGCGGCATTTCCGTCGCCGTACGGAGCAACCTCAGTATCGGCCGGCCGCGGCCTTGTCACTCCCGCGGCGATCTCATCCGCGCTGTTTGCCAGCACGTTCCAGCCGAGTTCAATGGTTTCGACCCACTCCGTTTCAGTGCGGACCGTAGTGCATGGCACGCGCAGCAAGAATGCTTCTTTCTGCAATCCTCCGGAATCAGTAACGACACCAGCCGACGCGAGTGCCGCCGCAATGAGTTCTGGGTACGCAAGCGGTGCATGTGGAACGAGCGAGCCCTGAGCGAGGTCAATACCGTGTTCCGCGGCTTTCGCGATCACACGCGGGTGTGCCAGCAGCACGACCGGCTTGTCGAGACCCCCAAGGGCACCTGAGACTTCACGAAGTCGAGCAGGATCATCCGTGTTCTCAGCACGGTGGATCGTTGCGATATAGAAGCTACCCGCTTCAAGCCCGAGTTCTTCGAGAAGCGCAGACGGACGAGATCCCACTTCATCGCGAACTTCATAAAGAACATCGGTCATAACGTCGCCGACAAGCACGGTGCGCTCGGCGAGTCCTTCAACCGCCAGATGCTCTACTGCCACCTGAGTCGGTGCGAGCAAGAGGTCAGCGGCGTGATCTGTCATCACACGGTTGTGCTCCTCGGGCATCCGGCGGTTAAAGCTGCGCAGACCTGCTTCGAGATGAGCGACGGGGATGTGCATTTTCACCGCGCTCAGCGCCGCTGCAACCGTCGAGTTTGTGTCGCCATACACAAGAACCCAGTCCGGGCGATGCTCCTCGAATACTGCGTCAAGCGCGGCCAGCATGCTTCCGGTCTGCACTCCGTGGCTTCCGCTTCCCACACCCAGGTGCACGTCCGGCGCACCGATGCCGAGGTCCTCGAAGAACACATCCGAAAGCAGCGGATCGTAATGCTGACCGGTGTGAACAATGACATGCTCGACACCGGCAGATTTGGCTGCTTTATGGATGGGAGCGAGCTTGACGAACTGGGGGCGAGCGCCCACGACGCTGACGATCTTCACGAGACCCCAGTGTAGGGCTTGCGCCTGTTTAGCTTCGACCAGCCAACCAGGTCGCAGCGCTAAACCGCAGCGGTGCATCATGCGCAAACAGTGCGCTCAGGCGCACCGGCACCAGCGCCCCCACGCTCAAGAAGCGGCGACGCTGCTGCGAGAGTTCATCGACGCGTGTGTCCGGCGACGTGGAGTCCAGTATCGCGGTACGAAGCCGTCCTTCCGCTCGCGAGAGCACCGCAATGCTTTCGGGTGAGAAATCAGAAATCCGTTGAGCAAGCTGAGCCGCTGCGACGCGATCGCCTTGACCCCATCGCCCCGCGCGATAGTGGACTGCTCCGAAGAGATTGACACGCCACAGCTTCACCGCGAGGGCACGACGATCTCTCGCAGAGAGCGCATGCGTCTCTTCGAGATCCAAAAGCTGTCCGACAGCGCGAATATCTTCACTGACCGGGCGGCGGCTAAAGGTCACACGGACGTTGTCGTCGTGGATCACGTAATACGCAGGTGCTTCGGCACGAACGATAACGGCATCTGAGAACCAAATGTGCGTCGAGTATGCGAGGTCCTCGCCGGTGGGGACTCCTTCTGTGAAGCGGAGCGTTCCGAAGCGCTCGCGTGAAATGATTCCAAGCGGCGCAGCCCGAAATGCGAGCCGATCACGAGCGCCCTGCAACCCGCGACGTCGCTGCGTCGGCGGGGTAGGCACGCGTGATCCCCCGGCGAGACGGATCGGCGCAATGACCATGTGCGCTGCGCTATCGACCGCCGCAGCTACCCACGCGTCGAACGCTCCGTCTGTGACGGTGTCGTCTGACCCCATAACCGCGACGTACGCGGCTTCAGAGTGTGCAAGTCCATGGTTAAAGGGCCCTGCAGGGCTCCGGACGCCATCTCTGAACTCGAGAATCGTCACCCGGACATCGTCGGCGAGCACACCAAGTCGTTGTCTGATCTGCACCGCTTCAAGGTCGTGGCAGACCACAATAGCGCGATGAACCGATGCAGAGGTCAATACTGATGCAACGGCACGCTCTATCGGCCGTGCCGCATCATGAACGGCAATGATGACATCGACCTCACGTACCATCTCGCGCTCCGATCCAGTTTTTGGACAGAATCTCTGCGCTGAGTCGGCCGTCATGGACCTCACGTACGAAAGCTCGTGAACGTTGCGCAACATCTCCGCGCTGGTACTCGTCGGCAGCGAGTACGCGCAATGTCGCCTCGAGCGTGTCAGGCGAGGCTTCCACGAGCGGTGCGTGATGGCCAGTCTCAGCCTTAACCCGGTCGCGCACCCAGGAATCGAGGTGACCGATCGTCACGCATCCGGATGCCATCGCTTCGCATGCCGCAACACCATAAGAGCCAAGCCTGAACTGATCCAGAACGATATCGGTCTCGGCGAATACCCCGGGCATCTCACTGTGCGGCACACCGGTTATCCGGCGGTATTCGATGACGCCCTCACTTTGTAGCCGCTCGAGCACTGGCTCGATCAAGTGGGTGCCCTTAATACGCGGATTCGTGGGCGCGTGCACGACTCGCAGCGGCCCTGTCCGTTCAACATGTTCGACGCGTTCCCAGGTCGTAGGGTCAATGACCACCGGACACCAAGAGGCATTCGGCACGAAATCGATCAGATCGGGAGTTGAGACGAAGACGGGCACGTCAAGAGTCGCGAGTAGCTCAACGTTTCGCGCCGCGTCACGCGCTTCCTTCCCGAAATACCAGTCCTTATCTCGATACGGTGACAGCGCGGAGAGCTCAGCGTGCCGGCCCGGCAGTCGCACATCGGTCCCATGGGCGATCATCGCAACGGCGACGCCGCGATCTTGGAGCGCCTGAACCTCTCGGTGGAGGTCGCGGTCAAACTTGCGTCCAAACAACGACCGTTCAGCCTCGATGAGCACATGGCTAAATTGCGCTGCGCGTTCGAACGCGTCATCTTGCCATCGCTCCGACATCTCATAGACCGCGGGAGGCACAATGGCGTCAGAGGGGAACGAATACCCGCCGGGGACTTCGATCGCGACATTGACCGCATCGATGCTTCGGCTTTTCAGAGCACGCGCCCATTGGGATGCTTGAGCCGAGTAGTTAACCGGTCCGATGTAGGCCGAGGGCTGCGAGAGCGGTGCCCGCACGGCCGCTGGCACTTCGCTCTCGTCATATGTCCAAAGTGTATGACCGGCGAGACGGCCTAAGAGACTCGTCGGGTTCTCGGCGATCGCGTCGATCCATCGGTTGGCGAACTCCGGTAAACGGACGCGATGCGCAAGCACGAAACGCCATGCACCTCGAGCTGGGGTGAGCGCTGCGTTAATCACACGCGACGCCGCGGTCATCGGCGTACTCCAGCAATCGCGTCTACTGCGCGCTCCCACCCTGCTTGTTGCACTTCAGCCGACAGCGCGTGCGTGGCTTTATCTGAGGCTTCCTTGTAACGGTGCACGTCTTTCGCAGTGAGCGCGTCGAAGGACAGCCGCAGAGAGTGCGTGCTGAAGTCCTCAGTTACGACGCCGATGCCATGCTCGTGCACGACACTCGCCATCTCCTCTGCAGGGCCGATCACCAGTGCAAGTCGCGCCTGCACGAAGTCGAATACCTTATTGGGTAGCGCATACGCGTGATTTAAATTGATGGGCTTGGGTTGGTACACGCCCACGTCATAGGTATTGAGCTTCGGCACAAGTGCGTTGTACGGCAACGGTTCACAGATTCGAGCCGGCGCGCTCTCGTCGTCGATAAGCTTTTGCAAGCCATCGAGATACTCGCGAGTCGCTGAGACGAGATAAAGGTCAAGATGGACATCGGTGGTCGTGCGGGCCGCCGCTTCAACGAGAGATTCCAACCCTCGCTCGCCATCGCCCGCTCCGCTGTAGACCAAGCGCAGCGGACTCGACACCGCACCGACGGGCAGGTCACGCTGCGGTGAGGCATTTGTTACTACGCGGGTGTGGACACCATGCACACGCTGATACTCCTCAGCGATGCGAGAACTCACGGTCGTTACGGACGCTGCGCTTCGGACATAGGTGCGGAGCATCCAGCTGTACAGCTTCGATCGATGTGCCATCCACTTAGCGTTCTCACCGTGAAGCTGCGGCCAGTACTCGTGCAGATCACAGTGCACACTGGCACCTCCGAACTTCGCTACCGCAAGACCCGCCGTATCGAGATCGTTTGCGATCACGACATCAAACCGTCGTGCGGTCAAAGCGGATCGCGCAGCGCGCACAGTCGGTCCCGCCCAGTACGCAAGACGGAACCATCCGAGACGGACGAGGCCCTCGTCCATAAACCGTCGAAGTCGGCCCGGTTGAGCGGCTTCAAGCTCGATGTGTTCCACTCTCGGATCCGGTGACGGGCCGAAGCCGCAGGTGGTGACCGCATAGTCGTCCGCGAATCCGCGCACTTGTTTCAGCACTCGAGCATCTGACGCTATAGGAGAAAACGAGATGATCAACATGCGAGGGACAGTCACCCTAGGCTCCGTTCTCGGAAGGCGTGGACGAGGTATCTACGTAGCACTGACTCACGATCGAGCCATGAGCCCCAGCTACGTGGAAGGAGTCTCTGTGCGCGTGTCGTCATCGCGTTCGAACGAGCAAGTCCATCAACAATGTCGGTCGCCGTCGTTGCGCTCAGAATGGCATCTGTGAGTTCCCTCTCCTGGCGAGACAGCGGCGCCAGCGCTCCAGGGCTGAGCTCCACAAGTCGGTTCAGCATCGCTTTCAGCGTCGCAACGTCATTCGCGGTCCAGTGTTTCGCCACTGGGCGCGCGCGGACTGCACCGAGCACACTCACGCGGATGAACTTGATCGCGAGTGCACGGCGGTGCGATGCCGACAGGCGGGTCGGAACACTTCCATCAAGCAGGTGTGCCAATGGTGCAAGCGTCGCCGCGACATCGAGTGCTGTGTGTGAAGTTCGCTGCTGCGCGTCCGTGCCGATCACGTAACACGGTGCTTGGAAGGGGAAATCGACTCGTTCGGCCTCGGTGAATAACCGAACACCAAACTCGATGTCCTCGCCAGTCGGCATTCCTTCACTCAGTTGTAGCTCGAGCCGCCGCACCGTCTCGGTACGCATGAGCCCAAGGGGCGCGGTGCGGTAAAGCATACGGTCACGAGCCGCATCCAACTTGGTCGTGCGCCGCACCCGCGGGAGCGGGTTGAGCATGACCGGTTGACCGGCAATTTTCATCGGGGCAACGATCATGTCAGCTTTGCTCTCACGAGCTCGATCGATCCATGCCTCGATAGCGCCCGGCTCAAGATAGTCGTCTGAGCCCATCACCGCGCAATACTCCGCAGTCGCCTGCGCGAGGCCCCTATTAAAAGGACCTGCCGGGCTCCGTATACCGTCTGCGTGTTCGATAACACGCCAGGACCCAGCGAGATCTTTCAAACGATCAGTAAGCTCCGCGCCAGGCTGGCCGTGCGCGACAACGGTCACCCTGGTCAGATCCCGAGATCTATCACTGGCGAGCACCGAGCCCACAGCGCGTTCGATCGGACGAGTCAGATCATGACACGCGATCACGACGTCGACGAACGGGGTTGTCATGCGAGGCCAGCCAGCTGCGCCTGTTCTGCAAAGTTGGGCACTGTCTTGACCAGGTGCTCAAAGGTCCCGCGTGCGGCAATTGTGCCATCTTGCATAAAGCAGACCAGGTCACTGTCACGGATGGTTGAAAGACGGTGCGCGACAGAAATCGTGGTGACGCGTCCCTTCAGCGCTCGCAATGATTTACCGACGAGCGCTTCAGTCTTGGTATCCAACGCACTCGTGGCCTCGTCGAGAACGAGCACGAGCGGGTCGGTATACAGCGCCCTAGCAATGCCAAGGCGTTGGCGTTGTCCGCCGGACAGAGCGATGCCCCGCTCCCCGATCCGGGCGCGCATGCCGCCGTCACGAGCGAGAACAGTCTCGAGCATCTGTGCGCTGGCCAGGCTCGACTCGACTCGCTCGTAGTCGATCGCATCCTCGTTCCAGCTGAGCGCGACATTCTGTGCGATCGTGCCGTCAAACAGCGCGACCTCTTGGGGTACATATCCCACACGCTCGCGCCACGCAGCTCTGACGTCGACGACGGACTGCTCATCCAGGCACACCGTGCCGTTCTGAGGAGTGAGGAGGCCGAGAATGATGTCAACCAGCGTCGACTTACCCGAACCTGACGCACCGACCAGCGCAAGAGTTGATCCCATCGGGATCGTAAGGTTCACGCCGTGCACCGCGGGCTCGGAGGCACTCGGATAGGTGAAGGCAACATCCTTGAGCTGCAGTGCCTGCGGTTCGGCAGCAAGCGGCGTTTGGCCCAGGCGTTCTTGCTGGGCCAGGTATACCTCGGATGCTTTGATGTCCTCAATAACACCTTCAACGTGCGGAAGATTCGCCGTCGTCGCGGTGACGATTCCTTGGAATCCTGTGAGCGACGGGACAAGCCGAAAACCCGCGACCGCAAACAGCGCAACCGAAGCGAGCGCCGATTCCGGATCTCCGACGAGCATGCCAACGCCGCCGATAAGGAGAAATCCTCCTACGAGGGCGGCGTTGAGGACGAAGCCTGGCAACGCACCAAGGAAGTTCAAGTTCGCCCGCGCACGAGTGCTGAAAGATCGGTCGTAATGCACGACATCAGCGATCTCGCCCGTTTTATCACGGAGCGTGATCTCTTTAATCGCCTGCATCATCTCGGTCATGAGAGCAGCAACCTGCATGGAATACGTTCGAGCAACACGCCCCGCCTGAACCGTGCGGCGCGAAATGATGAAGTACAGCACCGCCATGATGGATCCGAGGTACACCACCGTGATGATCGCGGTGAATGGCTGCGAGATGAAGACGACCCCGAGGATGAGCACGAAAGTGACCACCATCGCCGGGAACTGAATGATCGGAAGCACGAAGCCGGTGATGGAGTTCGCAATTCCCACATCAGCAATGCGTACGACGTGTGCAGTGTTCCGCGTGATGCGCAGCGTCCACGGCGCTTTGATATAAGAGTCGAACAGTCGTCGCCCGATCTCAAGTTCGAACTGCGCAAGCCGTCGCGTAGCGAACCACTGCTGCAGCACCGACAGGCCGGACTTGAGCAGAATCAACAACGCGACCGCGACAATGATCCAGACGAAACTGTCTTGGTCGATGGTCCCGATCAACGGCAACGCAATGGGAGTATTCGTTGTCATTGCCGGCAGCGTCACGGCCAGCAACATCAGGGCGGCGACGTCGAGAATCGCGAGAAGGCACGACAGTACGATATATCGCACCAGATAACTGCGTGCATCAGCCGGCAGATGCGGCATCAGCTCCCGCAGTTTCGCAAGTACTCGAATCACAGTTTGACCGATGCGCCTTTCGAAGCGGACTCCAGAGCAGCCTCGACGACAGTAAGCGTGCGCTGGCCCTGCTCCATCGTTACGACGTGGCTCTGCTTGCCAAGAACGGCATCGCGGAAAGCCTCATGCTCAACGCGCAGCGGCTCGCGCTTGGCGAACGCATACCGCGTGACATCTCCTTCGGACACTCCACGGAATGTCGATACCGACTCCCATTCGAGGGGAATGGTGCCGTTGGCAAAGAATGCGAGATCACCGGTGGCCGTGTCGGCGACGAATGCGCCTTTTTCGCCCGTGACAACTGTGACGCGTTCCTTCATCGGGCTCAGCCAGTTCACGATGTTGTTCACGATGACGCCCGATTTCGTGCGGCCAGTGATCGTGATCATATCTTCGTACTCACGGCCAGACTTGAATTCCGTCTGCGCAAAAACCAAGTCATAGTCGGACTGCACGACCCACGCTGTGAGATCGATGTCGTGCGACGCGAGGTCTTTTGCAACGCCAACGTCAGCGATGCGTGCCGGGAAGTTACTCTGTCGCCGAGTCGCGATCTGATAAACCTCGCCCAGGTCACCCGCTTCGAGCCGCGCGCGCAGCTGTTGGAGCGCGGGGTTGAAGCGCTCGACGTGTCCAACTGCTCCGACCAAACCGGCTGCGGCGAAAGCATCAACCATCCGCTGCCCGGCTTCAATGCTGTGCGCAATCGGCTTCTCCACGAGCGTGTGCACGCCTGCAGCAGCAAGCTTGAGCGCCGCATCCTCGTGAAACCGAGTGGGGACAGCAACGACCGCAACGTCGATGCCTTCTGCGATGAGCGCTTCGATATCTGGCAGGATCTGAAGCCCTCCTGCAACACCATGCGGATCGCCACCGGGGTCAGCGATCGCAACTAGATCGATGCCTTCGGTCTCGCGCAACACGCGAGCATGGTGACGTCCCATCATTCCGACGCCGAGAAGTCCTGCACGCAACGCCATCAGGAACCTGCTCCCGCAACGGCGTTGACGGCCGAAACGATTCGTTCGAGATCATCCTGCGTCAGCGAGGGATGCACCGGAAGAGATACCACCTCGCGAGCAGCCCGCTCTGTTTCCGGCAGCTCCAGCCCGGGCGCGTAAGGCGCCAGAGAAGGCAAGCGATGATTCGGAATCGGGTAGTACACGCCTGCACCAATGTTGTGCTCGCTCTTGAGCGCCGCAACGAACGCGTCGCGGTCTTCTGGAACGCGAACGGTGTACTGGTGGTACACGTGCACGGCGCCATCGAGCACCGGTGGCGTAATGACGTTACTCAAGTTCGCATCCAAGAACGCGGCATTCGACTGACGCCGCTGCGTCCAGGCATCGACCTTTGTCAGCTGAACTCGACCGATTGCCGCATGGATGTCGGTCATACGCGCGTTGAACCCAATAATTTCATTCTCGTACTGACGCTCCATACCCTGGTTGCGCAACAGTCGAGCTTGGCGAGCGATTTGATCATCTGCGGCGACGATCATGCCACCCTCACCACTGGTCATGTTCTTCGTGGGGTACAGGCTGAACATCGCGAAGCTCCCGAAGGCACCCACCGGGCGTCCATCAAGCGAAGCACCGTGCGCCTGCGCTGCATCCTCATAAAGGGCGACGCCACGCGATGCAGCGAGCTCTTCCAACTCACGCATCCGCGCGGGGTGACCATAAAGGTGCACCGGCATGATGCCCTTTGTCTTCGGCGTGATCGCTGCGGCTACGGCTACGGGATCAAGTGTGAACGTCTCTGGCTCAATGTCGACGAACACTGGTGTTGCGCCGGTGAGCGCTACCGAGTTTCCGGTCGCAGCAAAGGTGAACGAAGGGACGATAACCTCATCGCCCGCGCCTACGCCAGAAGCCAAAAGTCCCAGGTGTAGCCCCGCCGTTCCGGAGTTCACCGCGACAGCAGGACGTCCGGGGACAAAGTGTTCAGCGAACTCGTGCTCGAACGCCGCTACTTCCGGTCCCTGCGCAACCATGCCACTGCGCAGCACGCGGTCCACGGCTTCCCGCTCCTCGTCTCCGATAATCGGCTTTGCTGGGGGAATGAACTCGCTCACACAGTCTCCTTGGTCAATATTCCGTCAGTTTCGATGTAGGACGAACCGCTCGTCGGACACACCCACACGCCAGGCGTACTACCGGCGCTCAACGGCACGCCGGATTCTCCTACCCAACCGATGCGTCGAGCCGGGACTCCGGCGACAAGCGCGTAAGCGGGAACGTCCTTCACAACGACGGCACCGGCAGCAACCGTTGCCCATGCACCGATAGTCACTGGAGCGACGCACGTCGCGCGAGCACCAATCGAAGCGCCTCGCGCGATTGTGACGCCCACGGGTTCCCAGTCATCGCTGCTCTTGAGCGTGCCGTCTTCGTTGATCGCCCGCGGATACGTGTCATTCGTCAATACGACGGCCGGGCCAACGAACACTCCGTCGCCAAGCCGCGCTGGTTCATAGACGAGTGCATAATTTTGAACCTTGCAGTTGTCGCCCATCACAACGCCGGTGCCGACGTAGGCACCCCGTCCGATGATGCAGTTCACACCCAACTGCGCCTTTTCGCGCACCTGCGCGAGGTGCCAAATCGAGGACCCATCGCCGATCGTCGCGTCCGGCGACACATCCGCAGAATCGACAATACGAACAGCAGAGGAAGTGTTCACGTATCAGCCCTTTCATTGCTGGGCGAGATCTCCTCGACAGCAGGTTCCAGCGTACTCGTGCGAGCCTGAAGCACCTGGGAAATCACCGTCGTGACACGGTCCGCCACGGCGCGCAACGACACGTTTTCGCGTGCCCATCGGGCGCGGTCCGCTCGCCGAGCTTCTGATTCACCGTTGTCTGCCTCCTCGAGGAGCAACCTCATCGCGTCAGCGATCGCGTCGACGGTGAACTCCGCCGCATAACCAAGTTCGCCGTCTCGTACGAGTGTGGAGCCGGCTTCTGGGCCAGCGAACAGCACGGGTGTCCCCACTGCCGCAGCGGCGTACGTCTTCGTCGGTCTTGCAAAGTCATATCCGATACCGGGAACGATACTCACCAGCGAGGCGACAGCACCACGAATCCATGACGCGGACGACGCCGGCTCGATTACTCCCCCAAATTCAACGCGCCCTGGCACGAGTTCCTGGGCAACTCCACGCAGTTTTTCTTCGACCGCGCCCTGCCCAAAAAAGCGCAGCCGCACGTCGGGGTGCTCCTCAGCCAACTGCGCGAACGCGCGGATGAAGACGTCTGGCTCCTGCCACTCTGACATCGTGCCGGTGTAAACGAAATAGCGCTCTTCAGAGGCGGGCAACACGTCGGGAGAGAACACGTCGGTGTCAATGCCGTTCCCGACAGTGGTGATGCGGGCGGGATCGGCGCCGAGTAGCGTGAGCCGCTCAGTGACCCCATCTGACACCGAAATAATTGCGTGTGCGCGGCGCAACACTGCGCGTTCCATGGCGCGCATGACTGTGACGACTGGGCGGGGCGCCCCCATAGAAATTACGCCATCCGTCCACACATCTGCCGCGTAGTACACGACTGCGCTGCGCTTCACCCACGCGATGAACGTGGCGACGAGCCCTGTTGTCGGAGGGGATTCTGCCACAACAGCATCAAACCTCGTACACAGCATCCGCACGATTAAAGGCACGTCGAAGCTCATGTACTGCAAATATCCGCGGACGTTGCCGCCAGCGTCGCGCAGCACGGGCCAACGCCTGACATCGACTCCCGTCGCATCAGCAATTCGCGGAGCGTGCGCGGGCGGCACAGTGGTCTGGACTCGCACCGCATGTCTGCGCTGAACGAGCGAGCGCGCCAAGGCACCGAGGCGGAAAGCGCCCGCACTCACCTCAGGGGGAAACAGTCGAGAGACGATAAGGACGCGAGGTGGTCGAGTCACTCGGTTTCCTCCTCCGTAGGGTCAGGCGTTTCAAGGCCGATACGAGACGCGTCATCCTCGTTAGCGAAACGATGCTCTAACTGCTCGATACGCTGCTCATGAAAAGCTGAACGCTCAGCGAGTGCTCGCATCTTCGCCTCTACTCGGGTGAGTTCCGCGCCGTATTGGAGACTCACGAGGAAGAGCAGTCCAATTGATACAAAGAAGACAAGGTTAATCGGGACAACGACGCCGAGAATCTGCGCCGCCCATTGCAAAGTTTGAGGAAAGATCGCGATGATTAGGGCCAGGATCCCGCCGACGAACCACCACAGGGCATGTCGTTCGCGCAAGGTGCCCCGCCGCATAAGCTCAATGATCGCGATGAGAGCCAGTACCGCTGCGACGATCCCAAACGCGTAGGTGATCAGATTCATCGCTCTTCCTCCAGCGTCGCACGTGGACGCATCATGGCAAGGGTGAACGCGGCACACGCACGGGTGAGGTACACAGCGGCTTTCCACGGATGATGTGACGGCGTGCCTGCCTGGCGCTCGCGCATGGCAACGGGAATTTGTCGAACGACGAGGCCCGCTCTAGACGCGATCACCAACGCTTCGATGGTATCGCCGAGATACTCAGCAGGAAACTCATTGGCGAAGAGTTGTACCGCGCGTGGACCAGCGGCTTTGAACCCACTAGTTACATCGGTCAAAGGCGTCGCTGCCACGCGGCTCATGACCTTGGCAAGCACGCGCATTGCCCACCGTCTTGGGCCTCGGGCCTGATACTCCCCCACCCCGGCAAAGCGCGCACCGATAACGAGGTCTGCATCAGCAAGGCCGCTGATAAGTTGCCAGATGACCGATGGGTCATGCTGTCCGTCGGCATCAACTTGAACGACTACACCGTGGCCGTGTGCGCGAGCGTAGCGGAACCCTGCGCGCATGGCGCCGCCAACACCGAGGTTGTAAGGCAGCGTGAGCACGTTAGCCCCCGCTTCGCGCGCACGCGTGCCGGTACGGTCAACAGAGCCGTCGTCGACGACCAGGATGTGTGCAGCGGGGAGCCCTCTGCGCACATTTTGGATAACGTCCCTGACGGACTCTTCTTCATTCAGCGCCGGGATGACGACGAGAACGGACGAATCTACGGTGTGCATCGGCTTCGATCCTACCGACGACTCCTGGTGCGTCATTGATCGCACGCCGTGATCCGCCACAGCGATGCATCGCCTTCCTCAGCAACGAGTTCAAAACCGTCTTGGCCGGCGAATTCGGTGATCCCAGGCATGAGCCAGCGCCCGGCGCGCGTTTCTCCAGGGCCGAAGTCGAGCACGTAGGCAGGGTCATCAAAAGCGGCGAGCGCCCCGCACACGTCCGGGTCGTCGGCGGCGTAACGCAAATCCTCGGCAAGGATCTGCCACGCGGCGTCCGCCGGTGGGGACCACGTTCGCGGATACACATCGACGCCGCTGAAGAAGTAGCCGAAGCCGACTCCCGTGCTGGGGTTGCCGATCACGCGCACTCCTGGCTCGACGAGTTCGTCGAGCTGTTCCAGCAACGCCCGCTCGTCATCGCTCAGATAGCTCTTGTCGGACGATTCGTACCGCGATACTGGGTCGTAGTTACGCGCGGTCACCGAGGGCAACGGAACTGGCCGTAGCAGGACAAGAACCGCGGCGAGCAGGATGAGAACGGCGAGCGAGACGCGTCCTACCGCCGCCGCACGCTTGGGCAGCCGGTCAGCCACTGCTCGTACCACGGCTTCAGCGCCCACAGCGGCGAGAGGGATAACGACGACCGGGACGAGGGCGGCGATGCGGTATGGATCGGCGTACCACGCCCCCAATACGAGATTCCGGACTGTCTCGTTGCCGACGGCGGCGACGAGCCAGTACACGCCGGACACCCCCAACCAGGCGAGCGCGAACCAACGCAATCGCGGGGTGCGCACAGCGACGACGAGCCCGAGCAACATGAGGATGCTGATTCCGATCTGCGGCGCGATCAACACGTGGCTGTTCAGCACGATGTCCAGCAACGCCTCGAACCGCGTCCGGAAGAACGGCCAGTGTGATCCGCTGGTGCTGCGCGAGAGCCCGATCCAGGCGAGCGCGAACACGGACCAGGCGATGATCAGCGCTACCCACGATCGCCAATCACGCGATCGTTCCGCCGCGAGCAGTCTGCAGCTGAGCCAGACCACGCAGATCCCGCCCCATGGCAGCAGAGCAGCGGGTTGCGCGACTGCCAGAGATCCCGCAGACACTGCAACCACGAGGACGCTGCGGACCGCTGTTTGCCATCGGCGCACGCCTCTGTTCCATACCGGGAGGAAGATGACCAGTCCAACCGCCGCCGGAATCAATGCGGTCGACAAGGCGTTTGGGAAGAGCACTCCCCACTGAAACATCAGCAGCGGGAAATTCTGCATAACTCCCGCAAGAACGGCCGCGACGACGGCCGCCGCTGAGCCAGCGACGAGTCGGGTGAGCCACGCCAGGCCGAGGGGCCAGATGACGGCTCCGATGACGAGCGTGAGCATGTTCGCAGCGATGGGGATGCTCGTGCCGGTCACCTGCACGATGAGCGAGACGAGCGCGTGCCAGGCCGCGGGGTAGAAACCCGAGCCCCCAACGAGCGAGCTGACGTGCAACGATGAGGCATCGGCGCTCTCAACGATGTAGCGCACGGCGTTCATATGGAACACCGCGTCGTTGGTCTGCGACACGGCGTCAGGATCGCCAATGTAGGCCGCAAGCCGCCAGATCACCAACAACGCGCCCAGAATTAGTGCAGCCAGAAGCGACCATGTTGATCCGGGAAACGACGGTGCGCGAGGTGCACCGCGCCCGATGACCCGCCCGACGCCCCAGGCGACAAGGGCGAAGATGAGCACAGCCACGCCCCACGACACCGGCGACCACGCGATGCCCAGCACCCCCAG
>DQHP01000073.1 GCA_003524435.1 Microbacterium sp. | reverse complement strand
CGCGCACAACGGCAGGCTTCCTCGACGGGGTCATGCCACCATCTTCCCACCGCCGCTACACGCGAGCGAACCCTCGATGCGCCCGAGCTCGAATCGAGCTCGAGGCCTGGCTTACTTGTAGATTTCCTCTCGCCGCCGTAAACGATCGTTTACGGCGCGGTCGCCCACGCGTCCCGCGGCGGCTGCCGCTAACTTCCGCCAGAACTCGCAAGTGGCGGGCCGTTCCGGCCGACGCCGCTTTGTCGTGCGCTGGCATCACTCGAAGGTAACTATTGCCGCCCGTACCTCGCGAGCAGGTGCCATACCCTCTTCAGCGATTGCGAGTCATATCGCCCGGAGCGTGCGGCAGAGCCGAGAACGTCGGGCGTCAGCGTCGCAGCCAGGCTTGCGGCTAAATGAACATACTCCGCGCCGCGGTAGGCCAAATCGAGTGCCCCGGTATCGACTCTAAAACCGGGGTGGAACTCGACCTCAGACAGAAGCGACGCCGCGGCGTGCACGAACGTATCTCGATAACAGGGATCGAGAACGATCGCTTCGACGTCAGTCGCGAAACCAAGGCCCCCATGGACATGTGCTTCGACATAGCGATCCAGTGGGTCTTGTTCCACGGACAGCATTTTCTCGATCAAGATCGGTACTTCCTCGAGGTGCACAACCTTCTCGGGCTCGAACACTGAATCCGGGTAGCAGTAGGTGGTACGTCCCGATGTCTCTGGCCGCAGCCGCAGAAACGCTGATCCAAAGCGTGGCGCGGAGCCGTGCGCGTCCCCGAGGTCGACGGCACCATAGACCGGGCGGGTATCAGCGGATGCTAGGTCGTAACGGCGTTTGAAGAGCCGGCTTTCCCAGTTCCAACGATCCCCGCCTCGATGGGCGGTGAGACCACCGTTCGATGTACCAGTGTGAAATTGCGAGAGGTATCGCCCGCTCGCCACCATGGCATCGATCACAGTTGCGCTGCGATACGGCCAGTCGGGGTGGAAGTGCAAGAGGATGCGGTCGGGCACGGAACCGAGGTTAGCAACGGGAGCTCGGTGGCGCGGGAATCAAGCGCTGCCGGCGGCCAGACCCGCCGAAAACGATCGTTTTCGGCTGTCTCGCAACTAGTGGTTAGTACCTGGCAGGTTGCGAGACATAGATGTAAGACCCCGCACGCCCCGGAATCCAGTCGGCCGTCTCTTGATCCGCTGAGACGCCCCATAACCGTAGGGTTCTGAGACACATTTCGCGGATCGGGTCGCAGCACCCAATGCCGGAAGGCTGGAAGTTCTCCAGCGTCTTGAGCGCTTTGGTGGTCGATTGGCTGTGCTCCTGTGGGGAGTTACGAGACGACAAGCGTAAGGTCGTCGTTCTTGTCGTCAGGAACCTGGATCTGGATCTCGCCCTGTGTTGTTTCGCATGTGGCGGCAAGTAGGTAGGAGCCCGGGGGTAGCGGCCAGCTGAATCGGTGCCCCTCCTCGACGACCTGCGCCGTCTCACCAACGGGCTCGCCCGCGACAGTGGAGACGGTTAGATGGCAGAGGCCCACGGCGGACCCGCTGGAACTCGCGATCGTTCCCTGCACCTCTTGTCTCTCTGATGAAAAGGGAGCGCAGCCGACGAGCGTCGCGACAACTAACGCGATCACGATCCCCTTCCAATACAAAGAGATTGCGGCCGAGTCGATAGGTACTGGATTCACGTCGATACTCCTTGTCCGCGAGAGGAAGGTGCTCGTGCTGGGCGCGTTGGGTAAGTTCAGGCAGGTAACTCGTCACCATCTGCTGGTTGGATGCTTGAGCCTGAGGATGCTTGCCAGACGACGCGCAGCACATCGATGACGTCGTCGGAGTTGGCGCCAGTGGTGTCGGCTGCGGCAACAAGGTCTCGAATGTGACGGATGACGGCGCGAGGAAGTACTGCTGCTGATTCGGCAACCCGTGTACCGGCGGCGGTGCGGGTGACGACCAGTCCGTCGCGCTCGAGGAGTTTGTATGCTTTCGCCGCAGTTCCGGCTGCCACGCCGAGGTCACTTGCTGTTTGCCGGACGGTCGGAAGCCGCTCGCCAGCGCCGAGTTGGCCGGAGGCGATGAGTCCACGAAACTGTCGATATATGTCGAGCGCGGGGCTGGTCTCATCGGTGGGCGACAACACTGGTTGGGTGGTCATCGCACAACCTCTGAATCTGGCGTTTGCGCGGCGCGCGCGGTCGGCTGGTCGCGGACCGGCATGCGTCGAAGCTGGCGGGCAACGAGAAGCAGCAGTACGAATCCTGCAATCTCAAGCACGGGCGCGAGTCCGCCGGCGATGGCAGCGAACTCGGCATACCGCCATGCGACCTCGTAGGTTCCTGTTTGCGGTGTGTCACCTTGAACTGTCAGCTGTGAGGTAGACCCCGAGCTGGCGATGAAGCGCCACGAGCCAGCAATTGCGAGCAGTACACCGGCGGTCGCGATTCGCACGGCCCCGGCAGCAATTCCAGAGCGAGCAGCCTGCTCGACACCGGC
Source organism: Microbacterium sp. (assembly GCA_003524435.1). Lineage (GTDB taxonomy): Bacteria > Actinomycetota > Actinomycetes > Actinomycetales > Microbacteriaceae > Microbacterium. The sequence continues at coordinate 15,124 of DQHP01000073.1, read as the reverse complement.
AGTTTCCGAACCCAGGAACGGTCGCACCGCATTGTGGTGCAGCGCTACCAGGGTCACTGCTGTCAGAGCGACGAGACAAGCGAGGACAGGCACCCCGTAGGCCCATCCGTAGAACCACGGACGCACGGGGTCGATCGTCTCGTTCGGTATGGGGATCTCAAGATAGATGTATCGGCCCTGGCTATCGGGCGATGATGCTATTCCGGCGGTGATCGTCGTCGCCAACAGAGCGACCACAGCGACGCCCGCTCCCACCAGGCCTGCGCGCGGACCGAAGCTGGTCCAGGTGCGCCGGGCACCAAGGATGGCGGGCGGTGCGGGCCGTGCCGTCCCTCCGAAGCGGCTTACAGAGAGCAGGACACCCAACCCCACGAACGCAACAAAAACCGGGAGGGCAAACCGCCACCAAGAAACAACATCGGCCATATTCAGAAAGTAGCCACGGACGATGTTCTCAGCCATGAAAATGACTATCACGGCAAGGGCTGAGAAACCGAGCGCGCGACGCTCTCGCGTGTACCGCGCATCGATGGCCATCCCCGCTTCATTGGAGAGTTTTGCTAGACGGCGGTCCGTGTTGGGGCTCTTCGAGAATGTGACGATGCCCATCGTGAGGATCAAAGCGAGTAGCAGTGAAACCGCGGGCATGCTGAGGGCCGCGCCCGTAAGTCCGGCCAACCCGTAGGAGAAGATACTCTGCGACATGTTGTCTCCGCTTCATTTGTTGTGCCACATGTCTACCACAAGTTGTAGCGAGATATCAGTACAAGCTGAATCGCTGCTTCGCGTACGAGCGGCCATTTGGCACGGCGAAGAGCGGAAAGGCTCGCCACGCTGAGTGTCTCGCAACCTCAGTGTCTCGAAACCCATGGGATAAGAGACAGTCGGCGCGCGCACAGGCCGCGCGGGGCGTCGGTGACACGCGTCGTATCTGTAGGGATATGTGAGGGTGAATCCTTGGCGAGGCCATCATTTCGTCGATGCACCGAGACTGTCGGATCGAAAGTCCGCGAGAGGGGCCCGGGAGGCTCCATGTCGGCATTGAGTGCGGTAGTCGATATTGCTCTGGTTAGCGCCGAGGCGCGGCTGACGGCAACGGTTCTTCGGTCCCGGTAGCGTGAAGTCATGCACAGGCGCAGACTTTCATGGCTGGTGGGCGGCATCGGACTTATCGCTTGCGGTGTCGTTGGCGTCATCCGCAGCTCGGTTCTAGGAGTCTCCGGGGCGAGTACCGTCCTCACACTTCTAGCTGACGTGCTCTGGGCTGGTGCCATCCTCGTTCTGGCCATCGGCTTGAGCCGCGAGGGCAGTGTCGTCGCGCGCAAGCCTCTGGGGATAGCGGCCTCGGCCGCCGTAGCCTTGTGGCCCTTGACAGACACTCTCGTTAATCTGTTTGCTGGCCCTGACAATCTCGAGCAGGCTGACGCCTGGCGGTTCTGGGAATACCTGTCGATGTTGCTGCCGCTGATGATCGGGCTGATCGCGGCAATGCAAGTAGCCCGCGCCCACGTAGTGCCAGCTCCATGGAACTGGGCCCCGCTCTGGGTACTCGGTGCCCAGACAGTAGCGTGGGTCCTGCCACAGCTGATCGGCGTCGCCTCGCCGCCTGTCTTCATGGAGATGTCTGGCGTAATCGCCGCACTCGGAACCCTCAGCTTCCTGACCGCGACCCTGGGGCTCGGCATCCTGGCGATCCTGCTCTCCAACCGCTCACGAGCAGGGACAGTACCCGTCTTCCAGTCCTCGACACCCGATTAACCGCGTCGGAATCGCAAGGAAATACAAGTGTCTCGCAACCTCGGTGTCTCATAACGCATGGGTTTTGAGACAGTGAGTAGCGCACTGATCGGCTTTGCCGTTGGAACAGGCCTACTGGCCAGCGGGCTTAGTCCGGCCGTCGTCGGGAAGCTCTGCTGAGCCGTCGAACGTGAATGGCATGCCCAGAGCCTTGCGCAGCCTCAGGGCGTATGACTCTCGGTCATCCGGTGCAACCCACTGGGATTGCTCATGACGCTGGTAGAGATCGTCGTCTTCGTAACGCGGAAACACGTGCACGTGAAGGTGCCAGACGTCTTGATCCCCGGCAGGTTCGTTGTGCTGACGGATCGACGTACCCTCGCATCCGTAAGCCGAGCGAATGCCCACAGCAACGCGTTGCGTAAGCTCCCACACCGCATACCCGTCCTCCGGTGAGACGCCGTAGATGTTCTCGACGTGCGTGCGCGGAATCACGAGAACTGCGCCAGCGTTGCCTGGCCACCACTTCGGTGCGATGCGTGCGAACGCCCGCTCTGTCACGGCGACGACATCGGAAGGCAGGTTGCGCTCATCGAAGATGCCCTGCTGAAGTCTGCAGAATGGGCAGGAGTAATCGTCCGGCTCGTGAGTAACTGAAAGCACGCAAGATTGTCCCACGTGCCCAGCGCCAACGCGCGGATGACGATGCCAGTGTCGATCAAGGGCCCAAAGTCGGGGGTGTCTCGTAACCTCGGTGTCGCATAACCCATGCGTTGTGCGACACGGTGGCTTGAGACATGGTCTACCCGATCGCTCTCAAGTCGTGGAATATGGCCTTATGGCCGCGCTAGAAGAGAGTCCTCGTCCCACTTCTGCGACGTTCGTCGTCACTATGGTGTTGGCTGCGGTCATCGGCGTGCCGGTTGGGCTCTACGGGTCCATATTCGGGCCTTACTATTCGATCGCAGTCGGCGCAATTCTGGTCGTCGTTGGAGTGATCAGGGTCGTGCACGGTGTTCGCTGGGGCCGCATCCTGCTGATCTTTGGTGCCGCGGTCATCGTTGGTGCTGCGCTATATTTCATGATCGGTGTTCTGACCCCCGATGGGGCGAGTAGTGGATTTGGCAGCGGCTGCGCCGTCGGTGGCTCCTGCGAATGAGTTGATGGTCGTCGTGAGCCTTCGTTCTGCCCCGCAGTGAACCGCACCCTCAATCGCGGAGAGTGTCTCGTAACCTAGATGTCTCGAAACCCATGCGTTTCAAGACACCGAGGTTACGAGACACGTCAGAGGGCCAGCGGAACTATCCATTCGATGATTCCAGCAACGCGGTGACGTTTGGAAACTCGCACGATCAGCAATCGTTCTCACGAAAGGTTCGCGAGGCAAGCCCTAGAACGGCTAGAACACCAATTCCATCTTCGGTTCAGCTGCGTCCGAGGTATTCTGCAGTTGGAGGACGGATAATGCAGCTGATCAGAATGAAGCAAGCTTCTGTGACGAGCATGCCGGGCGGGGTAACGTTTGTCGCCGTTCGTAAGCTTGTTTTGCTGGGCTTCGGCTTGAGCGTCGGCTATGCCTTTCTCGCGACGGCGTCGAAAGGTTTCTGTCCAGACTCAGGGCCGATTCTCGATGACGGCAGTCGCCAATGCGTGCAGGTCTCGATGCGGCCACTTCCGCTGATCTTTATAGCGATCGCGGTGCTGATCTACTCGGCGATCTCCCGCATCTCGACGCGCGTCAGCACAATCGAAGACGCGCTTTTGGTCGTGGAGAACCGCGCACGAGCGATGACCCTGCTCGTCGTCGTGAGCGTCGTCGTTGGGCACCTCTGGTTCTGGTTAGTGCCAGAGTCGATCGATTACTCGCGGAGCTGGGGCGTGCTCTATCCGTTCCCATTCGTTCTCGCCGAGGTCACGATCAGCTTCTAGCCCGCTCCTTAGTCGCGCGCTGCTGGTGTCTCGCATCTCATGGGTTGTGACACAGCAGATATCGAGGCTGTCGGACGCCTGTCGGAATGTGTCAGGGAGCGGGGCCATACAGGGGCGCGACGATTCCTCTTCTCTCGCACCTCCGCGATGATTCCGCTCCCAAGCAGGACTTCGGCCTGTACAACGCTCTCGCGGTCATGGCCTACTTGCTTCGCAGCATTTCCGGCCACTCGGAGTGGGCTGGTCGCCTGCGCGAGATTGTCGACGGATTCCCCAGCGTTCCGTTTCTCGGCATTGACAGCATGGGGTTTGCCGAGGGCTGGGATCAACATGAGCTGTGGTAGCGAACACCAACAAGGAGTCGTTCGTACGCCCCGACTGGTCGATCTCCGTGCGTGGAGCAGAGCCGTCCCTCGCCACAACCCCGTACCGTTCGCTAGTTCTGACGACTGTTTGCGGTAGCAAATTCATCTCGGACAGTTGGTAGGCGCCAGAAAACATCGATTTCGACGTTCTCGTCATCAATTACGATCATCTTGTCAATGTCCGAAGTCGTCAGCACAGACAATCCGGATTTTCCGGGGCTTGTGCGGAGGAGTATGAACATTTCGATGTCCACACTCGTCTGCGCAAACCGTCTGCTTTCCGCCGGCCACTCTGCGTGGACGGCTGGCGGAAGGCGGTGCGTCGTATTACTCCACGGACGACTCCAGGCGCTGCTCAGCTGGCGGTGCACTCGTGACGCCGATCAGGTCAGTCTCGTCATCAACTCGGAGGTACGTGTATACGGTTGCACGGCTGATGCCGAGATCTCGGGCGAGTTTCGTTTTGGACTCACCTTCGGCTGCTCGTCGGCGCAGCTCAGCGGCCTTCGCCGGGCTTAAGGCTGGCACGCGCCCTTTGTATACCTTCCGCTGCTTCGCGAGGGCGATTCCCTCTCGCTGTCGTTCACGGATCAGTGACCGCTCGAACTCCGCGAACGCGCCCATCACGTGCAGAAGAAACGTGGCAGCGGCACTGTCGTCACCTGTGAAGGTCAGCGCTTCCTTCATGAACTCGACACGGACGCCCTTGCGGGTGAGCCGACTGACAATCTTCTTCAAGTCGTCCAGGTTTCGAGCGAGCCGATCCATCGAGTGCACGAGAACCGTGTCGCCCTCACGGACGAACCCGATCAGGTTCTCCAGCTCGGGCCGGTTCTTCTGATCCTTGCCCGATGCCCGCTCGGTGTAAGTCTTGTCGACGGGGATACCGTCGAGCTGCCGCACCGTGTTCTGATCCAACGTGCTCACTCGCACGTAGCCCACTCGTTGACCGCTCATGACTGCCTTCCACGTCGCCGGTGTCAAGTTAGGTTCTTAGGGGCGACAGAAGCTAGTGTCCAACAATCGCAAACCGACCCTAGTTAGACACGCGGTGTGGTCCTGCTTTACGTCTGATTGAGGTGTACCCCAAACAGTCAGGACCGCTTGGGATCCTCACTGCCATACAAAGCGAAGCCGTCTTCTGCGACGTAGCGCGGACAAGCGCGGACTCCGCACGAGGATGCCCTATCCAACGCAAGAGAGTCCACGAACCTCAAGCTCGTGGACTCTCTTGCGTTAGGAGATTCGGAGTGCGACGTTGCTGATCTGGTTAGCGATGAGCATCGCGATGAGAGTAAGCCCGATTCCAGTCGCGGGGATCCACCATCTCTCCTTGCCGGGGAGGAGTAGCTGAAGAACTCCAGTAAGGATGAACAGTGCAGCAGCGACTATAGGAAAAGCGATACCTGTGACCTGCAGAAGACCGGAATCGCACTGCTGATCGCAACCTGGTATCTCGATTCGTCGGAAGAACACGAGGATGCTCGTCACAACCATTACCGCAAATTGCACGCCCCAGAGCGCCAGGCTCAGAGGGCTCCGGTGTCGACGACGAACTTCGCTGTCTGTCACGATTACAGTCTAATCAGAACGCGTTCACCATGTACTCCATCCATTGATAGGCCTCGGTTGTGGAGTTCTCCCCGTAAAGGTTGTGGATATCCATAGCATCGGAACCGGTGCCTCTGTTGCAGATGGCGTCGCCGGGATAGCAGTACGAACGAATCTTTTGGACCCAGTCCTGTGAGGAACCTCCCATCGGCCACCCCCAGGCTCTGTACGCGTTGAGTTGGTCAGAGAACGTCTGTAGCCGTGGGCCCAGAATTCCGCCGACGTCGGTTGCAGAGCCGGGGACATTGATGGGCTGATTTACTGCGAAGTTTGGATCGCCGTATGCGACGACAGCTCGGATTGCGGACTTGGCTCGCGCCGAGAGATTGCTACCTCCCACCCTGTCGGTCATCGCTTCGAGTATGACCGCAGCGCCTTGAGAGTGACCTGCCAAGAAGACTGCAGGGGTAACGGTCCCGCATTGTTCCACGACCCAGTTCAGCTCCGTCACGAGCGTGGCGCGACCGGCTTCGATGCTCGAGGGGTAGTCAACTGAGCCAGAAGCGGGGTAATTGAGCGCCGCCACGTACATTGGGAGAGGGCTGGTGGATGAAAAGTGCGCGGCAAGTGAGATTAGTTCGGGGCCCGCCCCTCCCGTCACCCACACTCGTCCGTCATGATCGAGTCCAGCGCCCGGATCTGCTCCGGTTCCTCGCACACCGATGAAGACTCCGAAGTCACAGATGCTGGATGCCGTCGAAGCCGTTGCTGGCGGCGTGACGATCACGCCAATGCCGCAGGTTAGGAGCAACGCGGTTATCGCCGAAGCAAGCCGTCGAAGACCGCGACTCCGGCCGTGCTGCCGTTGATTTGTTCGAGATAGTTGCATGATGATTCCCTCTCGCCCGCGTCATCGCGGGTCGGTCTCAGGAAACTCCTGAAGGACATCTATGACCAGGGCTTCTGCGCTCTTGACTTCACCGATGTTGGGTACCAACTAGTCCATCGAATGGAGTAACTGCTTGCGCGGCGTGTCTTGCACGCAGATGATGGCCATATGAGTAACAATCTCGACCCTGCGCGACCCGCGGCTATACAAGCGGCCCTCTTGCCGATTGGAAATCTGCTTAGGGAGGAGCGCGTGCGAGAGGGTCTGTCACAAGAGAACGTTGCACACGCGGCAGGTATCGCGGTGACAACATATGGTCGGATCGAGCGAGGAGGACACGTTTACCCGAGACTCGATACGGTGCTTCGACTGATGCGCGTATTGCGCATCAGTCTGGACGACGCCGTTGATTAAGGCGACGCCGTTGATTAATGCGGGTCCTTCGAAGGCCCGGTGCGCGACATGCAGGACCTCGCGTAGGGATCGCCCTGCGGGACGCCCTGCACCGCGAGTGCTGAGGGCTATGGACAGAAGTGCCGACGACTTCGGACACTGACACATCTGCGCGACACGCCGGCACGCGGCCCGCCGTTACCCCCTGCCGAAACCAAACCTGTGCGGAACTTCGGCAGTAGCGTTTTCGGCATGGCACACGAAATCGGCTACGCCCGAGTATCCAAGCGGGAGCAGAACCCCGAGGCGCAGGAGGCCGAGCTGCGCGCCGCCGGCTGCGAACGCGTATTCGTCGACCACGGCGAATCGAGCCGCTCCACGGACCGCCCGCAATGGCTCGAGTGCTTGAACTATTTGCGAGCGGGCGACATCCTCAAAGTGCGACGGCTTGACCGTCTCGCCGGCAGCGAACGCATCCTGATCGAAACGCTGCAGGACCTAGACGCGCGGCAGGTGAACCTCGTCAGCCTCACCGAGCCCATGATCGACACGACCACTCCGATGGGCCGAGCTCTCTACGGCATCGTCGCCGTGTTCGCGCAGCTCCGCGTCGATACCATCCGAGAGAACACGCTGCGCGGTCTCGACTACGCGCGCAGTCAGGGTCGTATCGGCGGCCGTCCGAGCGTGATGACGCCCGAGCGGATTACTGAGGCCGAGCGCATGCGTACCGGGCAGCAGAGCTGGGCAAGCATCGCGCGCGTGCTCGGAGTCGGAACGTCCAGCGTGCGACGAGCACTCGTCCGATAGTGATCACTCTCACCCCTGATAGAATTCCCTATCAGGGGTGAGAGATATGACGATTTCAGAGGTTCCGAACTGGGCACGTGCGGCGGTGCGCGCGCGCCACCGGAAAGAGATGGCTGAGCTGGACTACCGGCGCGAGCTGCGCCGGTTCGATCGGCACGGATACAGCCAACGCGAGATCGCCAAGTGGCTCGGAATGGCCCAGCCGTCAGTGCTCAGCGCACTCCGCACGGCCACTAAAGCGTCCACGCCTCTGGACGGATTCTCCGGCGCGACGCCGTACGAGATATGCCAGCGCTATGCCGCCAGCTTCATCGATCGGGCGCAGCTCGTGGACGAACTCACGCGGTTCCCCTACGTGAAAGGCGGCCATACCGATGGGTATGACTCGCTGATCGTCGATGCGCCTGGCACCTGGTCGGAGGTCGGCGACGCTGCGCGCCGCGGCCTCATCAGCGAAGACATCTACGAGACCGTGTTCAATCGCCGACACTCCTCGACCGCGCGCGAAGCGCCGGCGGTCTGCCCCGAGGAACCGAGCCCGAAGCAGTGACCACGAATGGCTCCCCCGAGTTGTACCGCGCCTCGAGACGAGCAAGCTCGTAGAGCACGGCGTTGCTCAAAAAATCCGACAGGGAGCGGTGTCCTTCCGCCACCATCGTGTTGAGCATGGCCGCCCGCATGCGCTCATCGAGCGATAGATCGACGTAGAAAGAGACCTTCCTGGGCTTCGGTCGCCCAGCCCCGGTCACAACGAGAACCGTTCGACGCATCGATCAATGGATTCGTACGCTGCCTTCGCTTGCCGCAGATGTTCGCTCAGCGATGACAGATCCGCGCTACCCGTGGTGTTCGCTACCCTTGCGATCTGATTGATGTTGCTGGCGATGTTCGAGATGAGTCGCTCGATACGGAAGAACATCTCCAGCGCATTCCTTCGATCGGTCGCCGTCTCGCCAGGTTGTGGTGAGAGTGCCGACTCGACGAGTAGTCGGGCAACGGTCACGCCTTGCTCCGTGGAGCGAGCGACCAGCGCGGCCTCTTCCTCCTCGTTGACTTTCACCTTGTGAACAATCTGCCGCGAGTCGGGCGCGTTCGGCCGGCGACGGTTCTGCCGCGCATGGGCGGCCATCATGCTCTCCATGCCCAGCGCAGCGAACGGAAGAACCTTCGACCGGATAGACAAGCCGAGTTAGGGGCCCTAACCGTATAGCTTGCTCCGCAGGATTCACGATCGCACATGCGTCACCTCTTCGATGTGGGAACCAGTCGCTGCCGCGAGATGCTCCGCATCCCTTTGCCTTCGATTCGGATCGTGGGTAGCGGCACGTAGCGGCTGTGTAGCTTGTCCAGTGGCTGCTTCTTCCTGGCCTCTCTGCGGATGTAGCGGCGTAGCTCCTGTAGCGGGCGAAAGTGCAGAGGCGAGGTACCGCGTCCATGCGTCACGGAGATCGACGAGTCGGTATCCCTTTCGAACGCTCTCCCCCACCCGGTGATTGGCGGGGCGGACTCCGTATGGGCGGAGCACCCGCGCCACTCCCGCGACTCCGAGCCCACTCGCGAGATCGCGGTACTCCGGCACTTTGGCGAGGGCTTCCACCAGCTGGACGCTCCCGATCCAAGTGCCATCCCGGTGCGAGTCAAATACCTCACGGGTGGCTTCCAGAAGAGCCAAACCAACGTTCGCGGAGCTCTCGTCCTCTCGCGCCTGCTCAACCATGGTGATTGCTGCTGTCCAGGCGCGGTTGATCCATTCGTCTCCAGCGAGATGAGCCACCGCGACGAGCGGCTCCCAGAGATCCGCTGCACGGTCTTCCACCGGCAGTTCGGGGCGGACGCTGGCTATCTCATCTTGATGATCGGTCAGTAGGCGATGCAGGCGGTGGCGCACTACCGCGAGGTACTCCCCTGCGTCCCTGAGCCGGAACTGCTCAACGAGTTCAGTTCCCGAGCGCCTCCGCATGGTGAGCACTATCGCTCGATCTTCGATGGTGTCCGGCAGCGCGCCGATCGAAGCGATCGCTGCCAGGGCGAATACCCGATACTCCTTCAGCTGATTGTTCGGCTTCTCCACCCGGCCATAGACGAATCCTCGCTGGAATCCGGTGTTGAGGATCCCTCGGAGAGCTTCCGACCGTTCACTCGGCCTCCCCGCCGAGAAGATCGCATCCGCTTCGTCGAGCATCAACGTCGGCGGGGTGTCCCCTGCCTTTTCGATGCGACGGAAGAGATACGGAACGCTGACGTCCGCGAATCGCACAGGATCGTTCACTAGCAGGCTCAGCACCTCGAGTAGGCGCGTCTTGCCCGATCGTTTCTCGGCTGATCGGATCACCAACCGCGGTGCAACATCCAGGGCGGGAACCACGTGGGATGCGGCGGCCCACAAAGTCACCGCATCGTAGGACGCGGCATCCGGCAGCACGCAGTACCGGCGAATCGCTCGCTGAGCGGAATCGAGCGCGTCCGCGAGCTCAGGTATCGGAGTGACCAAGAGGTTCACCTACCGCTCGCCGTCGTGCGACTCTGTCGGATCCACTCCACGACTTCAGAACGCGCGTATCGAATCGTTCGAGGTCCCAGCCTGTAGAAGTCGGGGCCCTTGCCGAGGTAGCGAAGCTGGGCCAGCGCGCCAGTCGTCATTCCGGCGATGAGGGCAGCGTCTGCGGGAGTGAGTAGTGACTCATCCATGATCATGTTCCCTTCGTTTCGTTGTACTCGTTTTCTGTGAGCACTTGCTTCGACGATGACAACGTCTGAAGTCTGAGACACGATGGTGAGATGGATTGGTCCGAATCGGGGAAAGATTCGTTTGCTCGCTCGATCGGTGAGCGCATCCGAGAGCTGCGTCTGCGTCGCGGATTCCGATCCGTTCGCGAGCTAGCTGCCGCTATCCCGAACGAACGCCTCAGCGCGAAGGTCGTCAGCAACATCGAGCTCGGGCGCAAGCTCGATCTGACAGTCGTCGAGCTTCTCGAGCTGTCCAGAGCGTTGGGCGTTGCACCACAGCAGATCCTCGTCGACCACCACCGTCCCTACGAGCCGACAGGGATTCCAGGAGTCAGTGAGGAGATCGCGACGATGTCCGCGATCGACTTCCTCGAATGGCTCTCCCTCCCGTTCGAGGGGCACCAGCTATTCATGGATGTGAACGCGGAGACGCCTGAAGAAACCGCTGCCCTGGTCGCGCTTCGAAGCTATGAAATGCAACGACGGGAAGTGGCGCACCATACGGAATCGCTCGCTCGGGCGCTTCAGGTCAATCGTAAGTTCGCCGGCTTCAACGATCTGGGGCTTCTCCGCAACCGCGCGGCCGAATCCTTCGCTGAGCTTCGACGCATGGCTAGCTTCCTGGAACAACATGGAGTTCGCGTGCCGGCTGACCACCTTGACCACGGTTTGACCACAACTCTCGGCGAGATATCACTTCAGCGAGATCACATAGATCACAGAGATCATCGAGATGGCGCGGATCGGAACTTCGCCGCTCCGGCCCATGAACATGAAATCTGACTGAAAATCGTGAGGTCACGGGATCGACGCCCGTCGGAGCCACAGGGGTCATCATTACAGTGATCCTAGAAACCCTCGCCTAGCTTCTACATGGCGGGGGTTTTGCTTTGCCCTGATGAGAGGCGGTTTCCGTCCCCGTTCGTTGAGCGAGCACAGCGAGACGAAACGCGCCTCCCCTCCCGGTTATTGAGCGAGCGGAGCGAGACAAAACGGGCTCCTCGGAGACGTTGTGCCGGTTTTGTGCCGGAAGCAACCCTGGGCAGCTCGGATCGCCGTTCCTCGCACATCCGCAGCGACATGGTAGAAGCCCGATAGACGAAAGAGCGGATGAGCTGTTGCGCAGAGCGCTCATGGCAGCTGCGTTCTCAAACGACAGCGCGTAATCTGTGCCACTCGCATGACCGCGACTCCTGCACGAAGGGCCCGCGGCCCAAACTAAGCTGATTGCATTCCATACCAGGGGGAGTCGATGCAGCGGTGAACACCGACAACGAGAACCGACGCATCCAGATAACCCTGCACAAGCCGTGGTTCGCGCTGTATTTCGGCATCAGGCCGACGCTCGTCATCGGCGGTCGCGGTCAGCCGATCCAGTGGGGTCTGGGCACCTGGCAGGTTCCATCCGATCAGACCGTGACGATCGGCGTCTTCCTCTTCAACCGGTTATGGCGCTTCGGCCAAGCAGAGGCCGCGGTCGGTCCCGACGTCGCATCCCTCACCTACCGCGCGCCAGCCCTGCCTTTTCTGCGCGGCCGAATCCACTGATAAAGATCCAGGCCAAAAGCGGCATAAAGCTGACGTTCAGCCATCCCACCGTCACAATAGAAACATGTCTCGCGAACACCCCCGCCGGCTGCTGAATTCCGTGCGCCGTGCGATCCGAACCGACCCATCCAAGGTCGCGCTCACTGAGGCCTACCCGGTCCTCAACGAGACCATCGTCGTGAAGATTCTCGACCTCGCGCTACGCATCGGCGAATCGATGTTCACCGTTGGCGCCTCCGCGCACGATGTGACCTTCGCCATCGTTCGCGTCGCCCAGGTTTACGGGCTCACCGGCGTGCACGTTGACGTTACCTACAACTCGGTCAGCGTCTCATACCACCGCGGCGAAGAAGACTGGCCGACGACCCTCTTGCGCGTGGTAAAGGCCGCATCTCCTGATCACGCAAAACTGCAGCGACTGCAGGCGCTCCTCGTCGACATCACCGACGGAATGGAACTCGGCGAAGCACGCCTCGCGTTCCGCGTCATCCGTCGCACTCCCTTCCTGTACCGCCCTATCGTCGTCATCGTTTCCAGGGCACTCCTGACGGTTGGGGTTGCACTTCTCTTCAGCGCCTCGCCGCTGATGATGCTGTTGACGTTCATCGCAGCCCTCGGCGCCGCCTTCACCCAGGCCGGGCTCGCCAAACTGCAGGTGCCGTCCTTCTTCAGCCAGATCGCCGGAGCCTTCGTCATCACCGCCGTTGCGACCGTCGTCTCTGCACTCGGCGCCGCCCGCATCGAGCCCTTTGATGACGTCCAGCCGTCGATCATGGTGGCCTCCGGCATCGTCCTGATGTTGTCAGGACTCACCGTCGTCGGTGCCGCCCAGGATGCCATTGATGGGTTCGCGGTCACCGCGGGCGGCCGCATCCTCGACCTCACTATGCAGACTGTCGGAGTCATCCTCGGCATTCTGATCGGCCTGGAACTTGGCCGCCTGGTCGGATTCAGCATGGCCCTGCCCACCGACACGCTGCCGTTCGGAACCCTGCCCTCGCAGATTCTCGGCTCCATCATCATCGCCATCGCTGTCGCGCTGTTCAACGGTGCAGGCCTGCGCATCATCATCGTCAGCGCCGTCCTCAGCGTGATAGCGATCATCGGCTACAACCTCGCGATCACGCTCGACATTCACGCCGCCGGCGCCAGCGGAGTCGGCGCTCTCCTCGCCAGCTTCATCGGTATCGTGACGGCCCGCAACGTCCACGTTCCGTCGGTGGCGGTCACGACGGCGGCGATCGTGCCACTTGTACCGGGCTCCGCCGTCTTCCGCGGCCTGCTGGGCATCGTCGACTCTGACGGTACAGCCGAAGGGATACTGGTCAGCGTCAGCCCGCTCGTTCTCGCCGCAGCAATCGGTGTCGGCCTCGCCGCCGGAGCATCCCTCGGCCTGTACCTCGGAACTCCAGTGCGCGCCACGCTCACCAGCGTCGCGAAATCCCGCGCGCGCGTGCGCCGCTAGCCGCTAGCGACGAGGCGCGGTAAAAGCGGATCAGCTCCGGCTACGTGCGACGTAGACCGTGTTGGATGACACTCCACCAGTGAGCGGATTATCGAAGTCGACGATGTGCGCGACTGCATCGTCGAACACCGCTTCTAGCTTCACCATGAAAACGTCATCGGGCGGGTCATCCGACCACAGTGCGAACACGCCTCGCGCCGCGAGATGCCGGTCCAACTCCCGCAGACCCTCCACGGCGTAAAGGTGAGCATGCGTCGGATCCAACTGGTGCCGCGGCGAGTGATCAACATCCAGCAGGATCGCGGAGTACCCGCCTGCATCAGGCTCCGAGCGCATCCGCGCAAAGAAATCATCTTCAACGAGGCTCGTACGCGCATCGCCGACGAGCTCCGCCGACACCGGTAGCAGCATCCGTTCATGCCAGTCGATGACGGTGCCCAGCCGATCGACCACAGTGAGGGCGCCCACGCGCCTATCGCGCAGCGCGGTGACGGCGGTGTATCCGAGCCCCAGTCCGCCAACCAGCACGGTCAGCTCTTCTCCCTCAGCAGCGGCGAGACCGAGCGTCGCGAGCTCTTCCTCAGCGACGGTGAACAGACTCGACATGAGGTATTCCTCGCCGAGCTTGACCTCATAAATCTCCCGACCCGTGGTCGGCTCGGTACGCCGTCTGAGCATCAGGTCGCCCATCGGTGTGGGCTGCCAGTCGAGTTCCTCAAACCGAGCGATCACTGCGGCATCCCTCCGTTGTCGTTCACCCTACCCGCTGGATGCTTTCACCCCCGCCAGACGGCAGGTCGCGGCAGCGGGCCGACTCGACGCTCCAGTTCTGCAGCGAGGGCAATGATTGTCGCCTCGCCTCCTGGCCGACCGATGAGTTGCACGCTCACCGGATGGCCGGATGCGTCAAGCTTCACCGGCACGACCATCGCGGGAAGCCCAGCAACGTTGACGAAGCTGCTGTACGGCGCGTAGCGCACCTGCTGCGAGAAGTTCTTTGCCGCATCGCGCGCATCGAACCATCCGATCGGCTGTGGCGGCAGGGCGAGCGCAGGGGTCATTACCGCATCGAACGGCGAGAACGCAGTGATCGTATCTCGCTCGAAAGTTGTTGCCGCTGCCAGCGCCTCAAGCACCTGTGCCCCGCTCAAGCGACGGCCTTCACGCACGAGCCATGCGGTGATGGGTTCGACGAGTTCGAGTTCAGCATCCGACAGGTTCATCCGCGCCGCGCTCGTGCGCCAGATCGTGGTGAACATCTCGGCGTACCCACGGGGGCGCCAATCGAACGTGTCGACGCCGTGTCCGCCGCCCGTCAGCAGGGCCGTCGCCACCTCTACCGCACGCGCCGCCTCAGGGTCGAGCACGATGTCGTCGTCGTTATCCCACGGCGACACCGTGGTCATACCGATGCGAGCGGATGCTGTCGCCCCTGTTGTTGCGTCGAGAAACGGACCGGCTCCGGGCGCTCGAGTCGCGTACGAATACGCGCGACCGCCGACCTGCACATCAAGCAGCAGCGCGGCATCCGCCACAGTGCGTGCAATCGGGCCAGCCACAGATAACCCGCCCGGGCTGTCGAGACCAGAAGCGAAAGGAATCCGCCCCCGCGACGGCTTCAGACCCACCACACCGACGGTCGCAGCGGGAATGCGAATCGACCCGCCCCCATCAGAGCCTGGGGCCAGCGGCAGCAACCCCGCGCCTACC
>DQHP01000130.1 GCA_003524435.1 Microbacterium sp. | reverse complement strand
AGGGCAACTTCTCTATCTTACCCGCCTCGACTCGCTTGTCAAATCGACGCGCTGACCAGATTAAGAATCTGTCAGACAGCCGATGAGAGCTGCAGAAGAGGTGGGATCTCCCATCCTAGACGCAAGCGACCAGGACTCTCAAGTGAGAGTTTCGGGGAGTTGTTCTCCGCTTGAGGGGGGTGAGGCTTTTCGGCCTTTCCGCTTCCCTGTGGGGCGAACAAGTAATAACTTACGCGGGATCCGGGGGTCCGGCAAATCGGGGCGGATTCCCTGGCGTGTCGCGCACGAAACTGCGGCCAGTCGGCGTCCTGCAGCAGACGCAGAGAGGGCCCCTGCCGTAAACGACAGGGGCCCTCTTTCAGCGCTCAGAGCGCGTTGACGCGCGTTAGATCGCGTTGACGTCCAGCGGGATGCCAGGGCCGAACGTCGTCGACACAGCACCCTTCTGGATGTAACGGCCCTTGGCGCTCGACGGCTTGAGGCGCACGATCTCTTCGAGAGCTGCGCCGATGTTCTCATCGAGCTGCTCTGCGGTGAACGATGCCTTGCCCACGACGAAGTGCACGTTGGCGTGCTTGTCGACGCGGAACTCGATCTTTCCGCCCTTGATCTCCTCAACGGCCTTTGCCGGGTTCGGAGTCACGGTGCCGGTCTTCGGGTTCGGCATAAGGCCACGCGGACCCAGCACCTTACCCAGTCGACCAACCTGGCCCATGAGCTCAGGGGTAGAAACAGCCGAGTCGAAGTCGGTCCAGCCTGCGCCGACCTTCTCGATGAGCTCAGCGCCACCGACCTCATCTGCACCCGCAGCGATTGCCGCTTCTGCAGCCGGACCGGTTGCGAACACGATAACGCGCGCAGTCTTACCGGTACCGTGCGGGAGGATGACGGTGCCGCGCACCATCTGGTCTGCCTTGCGCGGGTCAACAGCAAGCTTCAGCGCAACCTCAACGGTTGAGTCGAACTTTGCCGAGCCCGTCTCCTTCGCGAGAGCAACAGCCTCGGTCGGAGAGTAGAAACGGTCTGCCTCGATCTTCTCGACGGCAGCTTTGTAAGCCTTGGATTTAGCCATGATTATTCTCCTCAGCCCTCGACCGTGATGCCCATGGAACGAGCGGTGCCAGCGATGATCTTCGCGGCAGCCTCAATGTCGTTCGCATTCAGGTCAGCCTGCTTGGTCTCGGCGATCTGACGGACCTGGTCCTTCGAGATCTTTCCGACCTTGACGGTGTGCGGTGTGGCCGAGGCCTTCTGCACTCCGGCGGCCTTCTTGATGAGTTCAGCAGCCGGCGGCGTCTTCAGGACGAACGTGAAGCTGCGGTCCTCGTAGACGGTGATCTCGACGGGGATGACGTTGCCGCGCTGCGACTCGGTCGCGGCGTTGTAGGCCTTGCAGAACTCCATGATGTTCACGCCGTGCTGACCCAGTGCGGGTCCGATCGGCGGAGCCGGGTTAGCGGCACCAGCGTTGATCTGGAGTTTGATCAGGCCGGTCACCTTCTTCTTCGGTGCCATTTCCTCTTCCTTTCATCGATCGGGTGCCGTGGCATCCGATCTCCCACAAACCCGGCGTCTCCGGGTTGTGGTGTGTTTCACGCGCGCATAAAGCACACACAAACCATCCAAGTGTACCCGACGCAAAACGCCCCGTCGGCCAAAGCCGAACGGGGCGTCTCGCCACGGTGTACGTGTTAGCTCATCTTGGTGACCTGGTCGAACGACAGCTCAACCGGAGTCTCGCGCTCGAAGAGGGAGACGAGCACGGTGAGCTTGCCGCTCTCCGGCTTGATCTCGCTGATCGAACCAGGAAGACCGGCGAACGAGCCTTCCTTGATGGTGATGGTCTCTCCGATTTCGAAGTCGACCTCAGCCGGGATCGAGCGGGGCACAGCAATGCCGCCCTTGGACTGGACGTTCTTCGCGGTCGGGACGTCCTTGACCTCGACGAGCGCCTTCAACATGTTGAAGGCCTCCTCGAAACGCAGCGGAGTCGGGTTGTGGGCGTTGCCCACGAAGCCGGTGACACCCGGCGTGTGACGCACAACAGACCAGGTGTCTTCGTTAAGTTCCATACGCACGAGCACGTAGCCGGGGATCCGGACGCGCGTAACCATCTTGCGCTGACCGTTCTTGATCTCGACGACGTCCTCCATCGGGACCTCGATCTGATAGATGTCGTCCTCAACCTCGAGCGTGGACTTACGCTGCTCGATGTTGGCCTTCACCTTGCGCTCGAAACCGGCGTAGGAGTGGATGACGTACCACTTGCCGGGAAGCATCCGAAGGTCAAGACGGAACGCCTCGTAAGGATCTTCTTCGTCAGAATCCTCAGCGCCCTCGTCGGACACAACGTCCTCGTCGCCGTTCACGTCGGGACCGTCGTACGGTGCCACCTCGTCAGCGGCTGCTGCCTCAAGGTCAGCAGATTCTTCTGCTGCCGAGTCAGTCAGAACTTCAGCGGCAGCTTCGGTCTCTGCCGTTTCGTCCAGGTTGAGAGCGTCGTTCACGATCGCGTCAGCCTCCGGGTCGTTGATTTCGATGTCTTCCGCGCCTTCGTTATTTGTGTCGGCCGGGTCGCCTTCTACATGCACAGCGATGCTCTCAGCGGCTGAGGACGACTGCTCTTCGGCGGCAAGCGTGTTGCCCTCCTGAGCTTCGTCGTCCTCGCTGGACTGCTCCGCAGCGGTCGCCCAGTCGGCGTCGTCGGAATATCGTTCAGACACGTTATTTCTTTCCAATCATTGCGGCCGCAGCCGCGGGGATGACGCTTACTGCGGCACCCCGAAGACCTGAGCTGTCAACCACGAGAAGGCGGTGTCCAGTCCGTAGACCATAGCCATCATGATCGCAACGAAAACCAGCACGACGCCGGTGAACTTGAATAGTTCTTTACGCGTCGGTGTGACAACCTTGCGCAATTCGCCGATGACCTGACGGAAGAACAGCGCGATCCTGCCGAAGAAGCCAAGCCTCTTCACGCTGGCAGCCCCGCCGCCCGCGACGATCTCGCCGCGTGGTTCGTCCTGATCCATCCTGAATGTACCTTTCGTGTGTCAGCGTGGCGCTGACGCGCAGGGCGGACAGGAATCGAACCTGCAACCTGCGGTTTTGGAGACCGCTGCTCTGCCAATTGAGCTACCGCCCTAGAGACCCGAAAGCCTCTGGATCTGCGTTCTGCCTCGCACCCGAAGGCATGAGAAAAGAATGCAGATTACTGCTCGTCCAGTGTAGAGCATGCCACGCACCGCGGCGAACCGAGCGCGAAAACTTCGCTCAAAACAGCTGCCGCCAATTCGCCTTGGCGAGATCAAGCAGCTCATCGCCACGGCCTGACATCACCGTTCGCACCGCATAAAGGGCGAATCCCTTGATCTGCTCAGCCGAGATCGCCGGCGGCATCGAGAGCTCCTGTCGCTCTGTCACGACGTCCAAAAGCGCGGGCCCATCGTGGGCGAGGACTTCGCGCACAGCGTCCGGCAGATCCTCACTGCGCTCCACCCGACGCGCGAAGATACCGAGCGCTTCGGCGACAGCGGCGAAGTTGGGGTTGTCCAAGTCCGTGGCGTAGGTGACGAAGCCAGCGGCCTTCATCTCTAGCTCCACGAAATTAAGGGAGGAGTTGTTCACCACGATCGTCTTGACCGGCAGTTTGTTCTGAGTGAGAGTGATGAGCTCGCCCAGCATCATCGCCAGTCCCCCATCGCCAGCCAGTGCAACCACCTGTCGATCTGGTTGTGCAGTTTGCGCACCAATCCCGTGCATCAGCGCGTTCGCCATCGATCCATGTGTGAATGAGCCGATCAGGCGCCGCTTGCCATTCATCGTGAGGTAGCGCGCGGCCCATACCGTGGGAGAGCCCACATCCGCGGTGAAAATCGCATCCTCCGTCGCTGCCTCGTCGAGCAGGCGAGCAAGGTACTGCGGATGGATAGGCCGCTTCCCCTTAGAGGGCACCGCGAGCTCATCGAGCTTCTCGCGGGTCTTGCGATAGTGCGTGACGGAGTCCTCGACATGCGAACGATCGCTCCGGTTCGCGAGACGCGGCAGCAACGCTTCCGCAGTCGCCTTCACGTCGCCGACGAGGCCGAGATCGAGCGGATGCCGTTTGCCGAGCTGTGAACCACGGATATCGACCTGAATCGTGGTCGCGTCGTCTGGATAGAACTGTGTATACGGGAAGTCTGTACCCAACAGCAGCACCGCATCGGCCGCATCCATCGCGCGATATCCGGAGGCGAAGCCCAACAGACCCGTCATGCCCACATCGAAGGGGTTGTCGTACTCGATGAACTCCTTGCCGCGAAGCGCATGCACGATCGGAGCGCCGAGCTTATCGGCCAGAGCGACGACCTCATCGTGTGCACCCTCGACGCCAGCGCCCGCAAGGATGGTGACCTTTTTTGCGGCGTTCAGCAGCGTGGCGGCTTTCTCTAGTTCTGCGCCGCTGGGCACGGTCACCGAACGCGTCCGCTCGATGACCGTCGCGCGATCAACAGGCACCTCGTCGAGCGCAACATCACCGGGAATCACGATGACAGCGACACCACGCTGCTCAATCGCGGCCCGCATAGCGATCTCGAGGACGCGCGGCATCTGCACGGGGTCAGCGACGTATTCAACGTAGACGCTGCACTCACGGAAGAGTTCCTGCGGGTGCGTCTCCTGGAAGTACCCTGAGCCAATCTCCTGCGTCGGAATGTGGGCAGCGATCGCGAGCAACGGCACTCGGGAACGGTTCGCGTCGAAGAGACCGTTGATCAGGTGCAGGTTGCCGGGGCCGCACGAGCCAGCAACGACAGCGAGTTCACCGGTGAGCGCAGCATCCGCCGCCGCTGCGAAGGCAGCAGATTCTTCATGTCGCACATGAAGCCAGCGAATCGTTCCATCGCGTCGCAACGCATCGGTGAATCCGTTGAGCGAGTCTCCGGGGATTCCGTAGACCCGATCAATCTTGTTGGCGCGAAGAGTATGGACGATGTTCTCAGCAACGGTGACCATGTCTCGACCATACGCCCGCGTGAGAGGCGCGGGGTCAGCCGATGCGGATCAGCTTCTTATTCACGAACTCAGCGGCCGCCAGCAAACCCAGCTCACGCGAGGTCCCGCTGCGCTTCACTCCGCCGAACGGCAGCTCGGGGCTGTCTGCGCCGACGAGGTTCACATAGACCATGCCCGCTTCGATCTGGTCGGCGACGCGTTCGGCCTGCGCCGCATCCGTCGTGAACAGGTACGAACCCAAACCGTAGCTCGTGTCGTTGGCCAATCGCACCGCCGCGTCCTCATCCGCGACGCGGTAGACCACAGCGGCCGGCCCGAACAGCTCTTCCCGATAGACGTCCATTTCCGCTGTCACATCCGTCAGCACAGTGGGCGCGAAGAACGTGCCCTCGCGGGTTCCGCCGGTGCGCAGCGTCGCACCCTGCGCGACGGCGGTGTCGATCTGCTCCTGCAGTCTACTGGCGGCCGCCTCCGACGAGAGCGGTCCGAGAACAGTGTCTTCTTGGGTGGGATCGGATGCCGTTACCGCGGCGAGCGCTGCCGTGAACTTCGTCGTGAACTCCTCATACAGGTCGTCTGTGATGAGGAAGCGCTTGGCGCCGTTGCAGGACTGACCGTTGTTGTCCAAGCGTGCATCGACGGCCGCCTGCACGGTGGCATCCATGTCATCTGTAGAGAGCAGGATGAACGGGTCTGATCCGCCAAGTTCCAGCGCCACCTTCTTCAGATGGCGACCAGCCAGCTCCGCGACTGCGGATCCGGCTCTTTCGGAACCAGTGACGGAGATTCCTTGGACCCGCGGGTCGGCAATGATCGTCGCCGCCTGATCGTTACTGGCGTACACGTTGACGTAGGCGCCGTCCGGCAGGCCAGCATCCCGATAGATCGCCTCCAGCGCCGCCGCGGATTCGGGGCACTGCGGGGCATGCTTCAGGATGATCGTGTTCCCGATCGCGAGGTTCGGGGCGGCGAAGCGCGCCACCTGATACGCCGGGAAATTCCACGGCATGATCCCCAGCAACGCTCCCAGTGGCGAACGCCGCACCACACCCGTACCGTCGCCGAGGACGGGCAGCGGCTGATCTGCGGTGATCTGCTCGATATTATCGGCATAGAACTCAATGATGTCGGCGGCGAATTCGACCTCGCCGACGGCCGCGGCGATGGGCTTGCCCATCTCGCGCACGATGATCGCGGCGAGCTCGTCGGTGCGCTCACGGTGCAGTTGCGCGATGCGGCGAATCACCTTTGCGCGTCCCTCGGGAGCGGTCTTGCCCCAGACCGATACCGCGCTGTGGGCGCGGGTGATGGCATCGTCGATCTGCTGGTCAGTGAAGGTGTCATACTCGGCGATCGTCTGGCCGGTAGCGGGGTTGATGACGGCGTATTCGGTCATGATCTTCCTCTCAAGCGGGTCAAGCGTTCGAAATCATGCATTCGGAATCAGTGTGTACTTCGTGGACAGATACTCATGGATGCCTTCAAAGCCGCCCTCGCGTCCCACGCCGGACTGCTTGACGCCGCCGAAGGGTGCCGCGGCGTTTGAGACGACGCCGACGTTCAGACCCATCATGCCCGTCTCGAGTGCGTCGATCATCCGGTGACCGCGTGCGAGATCCTCGGTGAAGACATAGGAGACAAGGCCGTACTCGGTGTCATTGGCCAGGCGGATGCCCTCTTCTTCAGACTCGAATGTTGCAATCGCGAGCACCGGTCCGAAGATCTCTTCCCGCAGGATGTCGCTGCCCGCGGCAACCTCAGTGATCACGGTCGGTTCGAAGAACGTACCCACGCCATCGATCGCGCTGCCACCAGCGAGGACTTTCGCGCCTCGTCCCACAGCGTCCTTTACGAGCGCGCCCGCCTTCGACACTGCATCCGCGTCAATCAGAGGCCCGATTGTGACGCCGTCTTCGGTGCCGCGCCCCACCTTCATCTCGTTGACCCGCGCCGAGACGCGTTCGGCGAATTCCTCAGCGACGGATGCGTGCACGATGAACCGGTTCGCGGCGGTGCAGGCCTGACCGATGTTTCGGAACTTCGCCGCCATCGCTCCCTCGACCGCTTTATCAAGATCCGCATCCTCAAAGACAACAAAGGGGGCGTTGCCGCCGAGCTCCATCGACACGCGCAACACACCCTCCGCGGCCTGAGCAATGAGTTTGCGACCGACCTCGGTCGACCCGGTGAAGGACAGCTTGCGCAGCCGCGGATCAGCGATGATCGGTGCGGACACCTTCGACGACGTCGACGTCTGCACGACGTTCACGACTCCTGCAGGCAGGCCCGCCCTCTCGAGCAATGAGACGAAGAACATCGTTGTCAACGGCGTCAATGCCGGGGGCTTGATGACGACAGTGCACCCCGCGGCGAGCGCCGGGGCAATCTTGCGTGTCGCCATCGCGAACGGGAAGTTCCACGGCGTGATGAAGAACGACGGCCCGACAGGTCGCTGCGAAACGACCATGCGCCCGGTGCCCTCAGGATTGATGCCGTAGCGCCCAGAGATACGCACTGCCTCCTCACTGAACCACCGCAGGAACTCGCCGCCGTAGCCGACTTCCCCGCGTGCTTCTGCGAGCGGCTTGCCCATCTCGAGCGTCATGAGCAGCGCGAGGTCTTCTTTGTGCTCCTGCACAAGGTCAAACGCGCGGCGGAGAATCTCACTGCGCTCACGGGGTGCGGTCGCTGCCCACCCGTCCTGCGCGGCCACGGCCGCATCAAGGGCACGGATGCCGTCCTCCGGCGTCGCATCGGCAATCGAGGCGAGCACCTCGTTGGTGGCGGGATCGCGCACGTCGAAGGTACGCTCCCCTGTGGCAGCCGCCCATTCGCCGCCGATGAAGAGCCCGCTCGGGACGCTGTCGAGCAGGGTGGTCTCATTCAGTGCAGGGGAGAAAGTCATGATTCTCTCTTTCAGGATCTGGCGGTGGCAACGATGGATAACGCGATCGTGCGCGCTGCGTCATCGTCGGTGGCAAAGTGGATGGGGATATCTTCTGTCGCGGAGGGATCCAGCCCAGGGACGATTGCCAGAGCGCTCATCCCACGGTGCGCGAAGATCGCGAAGCGGGCGTGCACGGTGGTGGCGTCAGAGATAGCGACGACGCTGGGGCGCGGAGACCACTGGACGGTATGCACAGCTCTGCTCAGCAGCACGTCTTCGCCGAGTCGCTCAGCGAGAAGTTGCGGCAGCGCGTCGTGCTCATCGCCGATGCGGTCGTGCGCTTCGAGAACCGCAACAGACAGCCCCGCCATGCGCAGCTCGTGCGCAGCAGTCAGTCCGGCAGAGCTTCCGCCGACGATCACAACATCTCGTGCGATCTCAGTCACCTGCTCCTCCTTCGTTGCATGAGCGGTCGGTGTGAAAGTGCCGGCCTCGACGCGAAATCCCCCGATCCAGGTCGCGGCCGGACGTTTTAGACGGCGGCGAGTGCGCCAGCGATAATGTCCAAGCCCTCGTTCAGAAGATCGTCGCTGATCGACAGCGGTGGCAGGAAACGGATGACGTTGCCGTAGGTGCCGCAGGTGAGCACAATCACCCCCTGGGCGATAGCTGCTTTCGCAACGGCGGCAGTGAGCGCAGCATCCGGAGCATTCGTTACAGGGTCGACGAACTCGGCAGCAATCATCGCGCCGTAACCGCGGACGTCACCGACTCGAGGATCACTCTTGTGAAGCTCGGTGAGACGGGCAGTAAGGAGCTCACCGATCTCACGAGCGCGCTCAATCACACCATCGTTTTCAAAGACGTCAATCGCGGCGAGTGCTGCGGCGCACGCAATCGGGTTGCCGCCGTATGTGCCGCCGAGGCCTCCGGCGTGCGAGGCATCCATGATCTCCGAGCGCCCCGTGACCGCAGCGAGCGGGAGTCCACCGGCGATGCCCTTTGCCGTTGTGATGAGGTCTGGTTCGATACCGAAGATCTCGCTGGCAAACATCCGGCCCGTGCGGGCGAAGCCTGTCTGCACTTCGTCAGCGATGAAGACGACACCGTTCGCACCGCACCACTCTGCGATCGCCGGCAGGAACCCTTCGGCGGGGACGATGAACCCGCCCTCGCCCTGGATCGGCTCGATGATGACGGCAGCGAGGTTGTCGGCTCCGATTTGTTTTTCCCACTGGCTGATCGCGCGTGCCGCTGCGTCGGGGCCGGAGAGTCCGTCACGGAAAGGGTACGACATTGGCGCCCGATAGACCTCAGGGGCGAACGGCCCGAACCCGCTCTTGTAGGGCATCGACTTCGCCGTGAGCGCCATCGTCAAGTTGGTGCGGCCGTGGTAGCCGTGATCGAAGGCTACGACTGCCTGCCGACCGGTGTACTTGCGGGCGATCTTGATCGCGTTCTCAACGGCCTCTGCGCCCGAGTTGAACAGCGCACTCTTCTTCGCAAAGTCGCCGGGGGTAAGCCTATTGAGAGCTTCGGCGACCTCGATGTACGACTCGTATGGCGAGATCATGAAGCAGGTGTGTGTGAACTGTGCGGCCTGCGCGGCGACAGCGGCGGCTATCTTCGGGTGCGCGCTCCCGACCGTCGTCACGGCGATGCCGCTACCGAGGTCGATCAGCGAGTTGCCATCAGCATCTATGACGACACCCCCACCCGCCGCAACAGCAGCGACAGGAACCGTGTGCCCGACGCCCGCGGGGACTGCTTCTGATTTACGCGCGAGAATCGCAGCAGAGCGCGGTCCAGGCAGATCAGTGACGAGGCGACGCTGCTGAGGGAGGTCGGGTCCGCCGAGCGGAAGCGCGGGAGCTTCAGTGAGTGTCATGTCTGTGAGCGTAGGCCGGACCCACAGCTGCCGCACTCGCCGGTCTGTACAATTTAGTTATTGTGATCGCCGCTTCGTATAACTCCGATGAGGGGAGGGTGCTATGAGCCAACCGACCTTGCGTGCTCTCCTGGGACGCCATGACCTGGGATTGAGGCTCGTGAGCGATGCGCTCCCCGATGGCGCGGTGGATCGCCCCCTGCGGTGGGTGCACTCCTCCGATCTCGTTGATCCCACGCCTTTCCTCGCCGACGACCTCGCCTTGCTCACCACCGGCACACAATTCGCCGATGAAAGCGCCGATGGCATCGATGCGTATGTCGCTCGCCTCGCCGAACGCGGAGTCGTCGGGCTCGGCTTCGGCACCGAGGTTCAGCGCTCTGGCATCCCCCAGCGCCTCATCACCGCGTGCAGCGAAGCGGAGATACCGCTGTTCGAAGTTCCCTATGGAACCCCCTTCATCGCCGTGGCACGTGCGCACTCCGAGGCGATCGCCGCGCAAACCTATGCTCGGCGCACCTGGGCTCTCGACACGCAGCGCGCCCTTGCGATCGCGGCGCTCCGCCCGCGCGGCCTCGAATCCACGCTCTCTGAACTTGCTCGGCGGCTGGATCATTGGGTGGGAATGTTCGATGCCACGGGGCTGCTGGCGCATGAGCATCCTCACCAGTCTCTGAGCGCCGAGGACGCAGCCGTCCTTGCGGCGCGATCCACCGATCTCATCACGCGAGGCGGGCACGCCAGCCAGGCACTGACGATCGGGATGAGATCCTTCACACTGTTCACTCTCGGTGGCGCAGGGCACCTTCGCGGAGTGATCACCATCGCCACGACACAACTGGACGCAGAAGCGCGCGCCGTCGTCACCTCGGTCATCGCCATGGCTGGTCTCGCCCTCGAACAGAACGATCGGCTGGAAAAGGTTCTGCATCGACTTCACTCACAGGTGCTCGCATCGCTGTTGCTCGACGACCCGACCCTCGCCCGCCAGGTTCTCGGCGCCGTTCCTGCAGAGCCAGTCGTGATCGGCGTCGCATCAGCGGATGCTCCGGCCGATGCCCTCACCGACTGGTGGGATCGACAACGCACTGAGCGCGGGCTGGCAGTGTTCAGCGCGTCCTCCGACGCTGGACTCACGGTGTGCGTTTCCGCTGCGGATCAGCAACTGTTCGACGAGGTCGCGGAACGTTTCGATCTGCGACTGGGCCTCTCCGAGCCAGAAGAGTACGCGGCATTCTCACACGCACACGAACAAGCGGTCGCTGCGCTCACACAGGGGGGATCCAGCGTTGGGCAGAGCGGGGCTGTGCGTTACGCAGACATCGTGGCTACCAGCGTCCTCAGCGCACTCGCCACCGACGAGGCACGACTCGTGGCCGCCTCGCGCTTGGCGCCGCTGCGCTCCCACGACGGCCTAGAGCACACGCTACGCATCTGGCTTGAACATGACGCCCGGTTTGAGACGGCGGCAGCGGCTCTCGGCATCCACCGGCACACCCTGCGCTCGCGCGTCACGCAGGCCGCGCTTCTCCTCGACACCGATCTGTCCACATTCCCCGCGCGCGCAGAACTCTGGGCGGCGCTGCAGACGGCCGGGTGAATCCGCGCTACTCCCCCGCGTTTTCGCCGAGGTTGTCCGATACAACCTCCATCGCTCGTGCGCGCGCCTTTCGGGCATCGACTCCACGCTCAGCGGTAACCGCATCTGCGAATATCTCAGCGAAGACGAGATATGCGACTCTCGACGCGTGCTCCAACTCGTCGCGGAAGCTCACGCCGCTCGGAGTGATTACCAAAGAGAGCGTCGCACGTTCGGTCAGAGCAGATGCCGCAAACGAGGTGACCGCGATGACCTTCGCACCGCCGCGTGCTGCGGCCACTGCAACGCGAAGCGTCGCCTCATTCGCACCCGATCCGCTGATGATGAGGCACACGTCTTCAGCGCCGAGGTGACGAGCGGCGATCTGCTGAGCGATGGCATCCGCGATGAACTCGGCCGGGCGGCCAGAGGCCGTGAGCCGCATCGCCAAATCACTGGCGATCGGCGAGGAAAGCCCGTTGGCGAGGACAAGCAATCGACGAGACGATGCTGCCAGTCGCACCGCCTCTGCCACGCTTTCGCCATCCAGCAGACTCGTGAGCGCAGGTAAGGACGCCGCGACCCGATCGATCTCTTTGCGCATCCGACCCAGCACACCAGGACCGTGATCGACAGGGGTCTCGCTCTGACCAAGTTCGGCCGCCAGAGCGACCCGGAGCTGCGGATACCCGCGGTATCCGAGGCTCTGACACGTGCGCACTACCGTTGCTCGGCCGACGCCTGCTCGATCGGCGAGTTCCTGCGCAGTCCATTCCACGACAGCATCCGGTTCGGCTGCGATCAACTCCGCGACTCTCAGTTCGCTGGGCCCGAAGGTATTGCCGACCGCCGCGATGCGCACGCTCGGCGTCGTGCTAGCTGAAAACACGCGCCCGAGCTCCCTCCATGATCCGACGGCGGATGGCGCCGGATGCCCCATCGATAAGCATCGTGACGATAACGACGACGATGAGCAATACGCCTACCGTTGACCACTCACGGTACTGCGTATACGACGTGAGCATGTCCCCGATGCCGCCGACGCCAATGAGACCCAGCACGGCGGATGAGCGCACGTTGATCTCGAAGCGGTAGAGCCAGAACGACCAGAACGCCGGCTGCGCCTGTGGCCACACGCCCCAGCGCAGCACCTGTGCGTTGCTTCCTCCCGCCGCTCGAGCAGCTTCGATCGGCCCGGCCGGCACAGCCTCAACGGCTTCGTATCCCCACTTGCCGAGCGTGCCGATGCCGTTGAGCGCGAGCGCCAATGCCCCCGTAAACGGGGTGAGCCCTGTGACCGAGAGGATGATGATCGCAATGATGATTTCAGGAACGGCGCGGATCAATGAGAAAAGTCCGCGCAGCGGCAAACGCACCCAAGCCGGCCCGAATCCGCGTGCGGCGATCAGGCTCAACGGTGTGGCGATGAGGATGCCGAGAATCGTCCCCACCCATGCCATCTCGATACTGCGCCAGGTTTGCCAAAGTGCCTCGGGCAGCTTCTCCCAGTTCGGCGAGGCGAACATCAGCACAAAGTAGTGCAAGATCTTGCCGGGCAGATCGCCGAGTCTCGCCCAGTTGATGTCAATTGACCAAAACGCCAGTACGACGATGGCGGTGACGATGATGCTTCCGACGATCAGCCAGGGGCGTCTCGGCTTGTCTGGCAGCGCCGTGAGTGCGCGCTGCGCACGCGGCGAAGTGAGTGTGGAGGTCATACGAGTCTCCGCCGAATCGCGTCGCTGACGACATCTATGACGATGACGACGACGAGGATCTCCAAAATGATGAGCGACAACTGGTCATAGCGATAGAACGTGCGCACCGAGTCGATGAGCAGGCCCATCCCTCCCGCCCCGACGAGTCCGAGGACAGTTGAGGCGCGCACATTCAACTCGAACACGTAAAGCGCCTGGTTCGCGAACGCTGGCCACGCATCGGGTAACGCGAGCGTGCGGTTGATCTTCGCCTGGGTTGCACCAACTGCTCTGCCTGCCTCGAGCGGACCCGCATCGTTCGTGTCGATTGCCTCAGAGACGAGCTTGACCAGAATGCCGATATTGAACAGCAGCAGGGCGAGGATGCCGGGGAGCGCCCCCACTCCAACCATCGCGACCAGAATCGCGGCGTAGAGCAGATCTGGCACGCTACGAACAATGTTCAAGATGCCGCGGACGATCGTACGCGCCGGAGTATTCGGATTCGTGCTGCGAGCCGCCCAGAAACAGACCGGCAAGGAGATCAGAGAACCGACGGCCGTGGCGATGACCGCCATCTGTAGCGTCTCAATGAGCGGGGCGACCGTACGAGGAAAGAAAGCCCAGTCCGGTACGAGCAACTGGAGGACCTTGCCGGCACCATTTTGCCAGTTACGGGCGATGGCGCTGAAATCCACGTCGATCCCGATGCCGGGAAGGCACATCACGACGGTGATCGCCACGACCAACAGTGCAATCGCGGGCCCTTTCCAGGCTCCGCGCGGTTTGGCGGGGAGCTCAAGGGAGGCGGGGATACTCGCGCTCACGACAGCCGATCCTCCGGGCTGATCGAGCGACCGTAGATCGCCTCGAAATCAGCATCTGTGGCGCTGGCCGCAGGTCCGTCATAGACAACTTCACCGGCCCGCATACCAATCATCCGCACACCGTATTCGCGGGCGAGATCCAGCAGATGAAGGTTCACCAGTACGGTGATGCCCAGGTCACTGTTGATCCGGCGCAGGTCAGACATCACACCGTGGGCGGTGGGCGGGTCAAGGCTCGCGACGGGCTCGTCAGCGAGCACAATCCGCGGTTCTTGGGCAAGCGCACGCGCGATCGCAACGCGCTGTTGTTGCCCGCCAGAGAGGTTCGAGGCACGCTCATAGAGCTTCGCGAGGATGCCGACGCTGTCCAGCGCCTGGCAGGCCAATTGCTTGTCGTCCTCTGAGTAAAAACCGAGCAGGGTGCGCCACAGCGGCGTGTGTGCGAGCCGCCCGACGAGCACGTTTTGCAGCACGTTAGCGCGTCCGGCGAGGTTGAACCCTTGAAACACCATGCCGATATCACCACGCAGGCGCCGCAGCGTCCGCGGTGACGCCGCGCTGACTCGGTGTTCTCCCACATCCAGGACGCCGGAGGTGGTGGGCACGAGTCCATTGATTGTACGAATCAGCGTCGATTTGCCAGAGCCGGAAAGGCCAACGACAGCCACCATCGAGCCGGCGGGAATGTCGAGCGATACATTCTTCAGCCCGACGGTGCCATTCGGGTAGCGCACCGTGACGTCATCGAGACGGATGGACCACGGCGTGGACGCCGCAGCCGAAGCTGCGACGTCCACGCTCTGAATCTTCTCTGGCATTTACTGAAGTCCCAGCGCCTCGGCCGCGCGGGCGACCACGTCGAGGGAATCAGGATTCGCCGGTGCGAGCTTGGTGATCGAGTAGACACTTTCGAGAATCGCTGAACCCTCTTCGGTGTCACTGAACTCGGCGAGCGCGGTGGTGATGCGCTCTTGCAGCTCTGGGGAAAGGTCGGCCGACAGCGCGACGCCGTCGTTCGGGATCTCCTCAGTCAGCGCGAACACGACGACCTTCTCGCCGATGTCGGTAGTGTCCTTGGCGACGATGGTGCGGGCGTCCCAGAAGCTGAAGCCCACTTCAGCGTCACCGTTGTAAACCGCGAGGACCGATGCGTCATTTGCCGTGACGGGGATCTGCTGGATGTCATTGTCCGTATCCAGGCCCGCCTCCTGCAGGGCAACAATCGGGTAAATGTAGCCGGCCGGCGAGCCGGGGCCGAGGACGGCGACATCCGCGCCCTTGACCTTCTTGATGCTGTCAAGACCCGCAGGACCAGTCATCGCATCGGCGCCGTTGCAGAACAACATCCCGTCACGCTCGACCGGGGTGTCGTCGCAGTACTTGTCCGGGTTGTTCGTCATGAACTGCGCAGGGTAGGTGATGTTGCCGTTGCGCTCGGTCTGCAGCACAACCTCGGCGTCATACATATCGTTCGCCTGCCACAACTGCAGCGACGGCAGGAAGCCGATCTGCGCCTGCCCTGCCCCCATCGCTTCAACGGCGGCTTGGTAGTCCTTGGAGACGACGCCGGTCACCTCAATGCCGAGTTCCTCAGTGAGGTAGTCGGTGAGGGGAGCTGCCGTGTCGACGAGTTCCCCCTGGTCTTGTGAGGGAACCAGAGCGAGGACAAGCGACTCGGGGTCTGCAGCCGGGGTCCCGGCTTCGCCCTCAGTTGACGCAGAACAGCCGGCGAGAGCGAGAAGTGCGCCAGCCGCGACGAGAGCTGTCGCCGTGTGACGCAGGGTAAAAGTGCGCATGATCATCCTTCGGTGAGAGTGGGAGTTGCAGTGGGTGTCACGGAAGCCAGCCACTCTTGCAACTGCGGAAGCAGAGCTGTGAGGGTGGTGGCGCGGAAGGTGGGAGTGGCATCCGGGTCGACAAACTCGCCGACAAGCGCCGTCGCGTGACCACGACGGTGAGCGGGTGCCAAATCGTTGAACCAGATATCGCCGATGCTGAGTACGCGGGTCTCTTCCGGAATCTCGTCAAGTAGACGTTCGAGACCATCTGGCTTGCCCGCACCAGCGACGACACGGTCAAAGAGACCCGTAAGTCCGAGGGATGCGAGCGCTTCAGTGAGACGGATATCCGGGGCGTTGGTGACGAGGATGCGCTCGACGTTTTCTGCAGCAGCAAGGAAGTCCGCAAGACCATCAGGTGCAGAAATAGCGACTTCGGGAGTGCCGAGCTGTCCGCGGCTGGCGAGATACGAGCGGCTGAGGTGAGCTGCGTCAACAGCCGCCTCTTCCGCGGCACGTCGCACCGCGTCATAGCCATCGAGGGATTCGGAATCGGGATTGGTCAGAGCGAGCTGGATCGCATTCATGAACGCACCAGGGTCAGCGGTAGCTGCGGCCACCTGCTGTGCGTACGCGAGCACGGGACCGTCGCCGAGGGCGATGGTTCCGTCGAAGTCGAAGATGATGGTGATGCGGTTATTCACTGAGTACTTTCCGATGTGGTGGACGCTTTGTCCAGTATGCCCATTGCTTGTGGACGAAGCGACCATTTTTTGTAAACACTCTGTGAACAGTTCGACATCTCCCGTCGCCTACAGTTGTCGCCGTGACTGAACTCGCTGTGCACTTTCTTGATGCCGCCGCCACTCGCGCCGCACGCGGCTCCCGTTCGGAAGCAGCATCCGCTATCAATCTGCTCGAGTGGCTGACCGTGAGTATCGCCCAAGACCGGGCCGCAGCGCGATTCAGTCAGTGGGGCCGCTCTACGGTCGTCGACGAGAACGTCGGCAAGCCAGTCCTCGCGCAAGCAGCGTTCGAGTATCTGCATGAGCTAGCGGGGGTTGAGGCCTCCTGGCCGATCGGCAACGCCGGAGTTCTGCACTGCTACGGATACCTCCTGTCACGGGTATCCACGCCGTATGGACTCAAGCGCGAGCGATGGCTCGGCGCCGACCTTGCCCAGGCCTACGACCTCGGGGGTGACGCTTTCATCCCCTGGCGAGGTCAGGGCACACTGCTCGAGCGGGCAGCGGGTGCAGCATCCGCTCTGCTCCGCTCCCCCGCGGCGTCACGATCATTGACCCTCGACGGGCGGGAGTCGCGCGTCGCGCTTACTGCTGCGACTGGCCCCGCGGCGTTGGCGTATGCCGTGGCATCCAATCCCGGCGAAGAGCCGCGGCTCGTGACGACGTTTCCCGTCGCCGATGCCGCCGCGATCCTTGAGGAATTCGATGCCGAGCCGCGCCTGCGCTGGAACGCTCTCTGACGCCCCTCTGGCACGAGTGGCCCGAGGAAGGCAGTCAGCGTGGCGCGTGCGCGTCCAGAAACTCGTACACATCGGTCGTGTCGACGCCGGGGAATGATCCCGTCGGCAGAGTCGCCAGCAGCGTTCGCGGGGTGCGCACGTTCGGCCAGGAGTGCTCACGCCAGCGCTCTTCCAGCTCAGACGGAGCCCGTCGACAGCACACCTCAACGGAGTGTTTCGAGGTACCGCGGTTCTGCGTGTCGCGCCCGACAAACCATCTCGTATCGTCAAAGCGCACGCCGACACTCACCGAATGCAAACCTTCACTGGATGCTTCCACCCGTGCCGTGCACCAGAACGTGCCGCCGCCCGTATCGGTGTACTGGTAATACGGGTTGAAGCGGTCATCCTCATCGAAGACCACACGGCTCGTCCATCTGCGGCAGCACATCTGCCCCTCGATTGCGCCGAGCCGGTCAGTCGGGAAGTTCACGTCATCGTTCTCGTACGCCTTGGTGATCGTGCCCGACTCGTGCACCTTCAGAAAGTGCACCGGGATGTCGAGGTGCTGGGTGGCGAGGTTCGTGAAGCGATGGGCAGCGGTCTCATAGGACACCGAATAGGCATCGCGCAGGTCTTCAATGGAAATCGCCCTGCGCTCCTTCGCATCTTTCAGCGCTGGCACCACATGTGCCTCAGGGATCAGCAACGCGCCCGTGAGGTAGTTCGTCTCCACGCGCTGGCGCAAGAACTCTGCGTAGCTGCGGGGCTCTGAGTGCCCCAGCATCCTGCTGGAAAGCGCCTGGAGCACCGCCGTACGCGCATCGCCTTTTGCGGGGACTGAACTCGACAGATACAGCCTGCCGTTCGCGAGATCTGCGACGCTACGCGTGCTCTGAGGCAGGTCGGGCGCATAGTGCAGCGTGAACCCGAGGTACGCGGCAATTTCAGATGCCGTGCGCTGGGTCAGCGGCCCACCTGGATGGCCGACAGCGCTGAGAATCTCGGATGCTTTCGTCTCCAGATCCGCGAAATGATTATCTTGCCGCCGCATCAGGTGACGCAGTTCAACGTTCGCGCGGCGGGCTTCTTCTGGGGTAGCCGCCCGTTCATCGCGCAGGCGATCGATTTCACCATGCAGAGCGAGTAGTGCCTTCAGCGCATCGGTGGGCACGCTCTTGGCGATGCGGAAGGGGTCAATGCCGAGCGATTGAAAAGTCTGCCCCTTCATCGCCCGCTCCAGTGCGATCTCGACGGCGCTGCGCTCATCAAGCGGTTCTCCCTCGAGAAGAGCATCGATGCCGGTGCCGAGTGCACGGGCGATCGATTGCAACAGGGTGAGCTTCGGCTCACGCTTGCCTGTCTCGATCATCGAGAGCTGGCTGGGGGCGCGCTCTACCGCTGTCGCGAGGTCCTCTAGCGTCATCCCTCGCGCTGTGCGCAACTGGCGGATGCGTCGACCGATCGTGAGGGCATCCGTGTCTTCATCGATGTCGACGCCTGTGCCTGTGCCTGAGCCTGTTCCTGTGCCTGCCGAAGGGGTCATGCGGCCGATTCTGTCACAAAAACAGAAATTTTGAGTTTCTTCTTCTCAGGATCGGCCAGCTGAAGGCGCGAACTTCACCCAGAGTAGATGTCAAGGCAATCGACACAGCAAAGGATGACGATGATGACTACTCCCACCGCTCCCCCCACGACGGCTCCTACGCAGACCATCGCGCAGGGTCCGGCTCTTGAAGTCACCGGCCCCCTTCGTGACCGCTTCGACGAGATCCTTACCCCTGAAGCGATCGCCTTCGTTGCTGAACTGCATCACCGCTTCGGCGCACGTCGCCACGATCGCCTCGCTGATCGCATGCGCCGCCGCTTCGAGATCGGCAACGGCCACGACCCGCGGTTCCGCGATGACACCCGTCACATCCGCGACGATGCTGACTGGCGCGTGGCCGGCGCGGGGCCTGGGCTCGAAGATCGCCGCGTCGAGATCACTGGCCCGACCGATCCGAAGATGACCATCAACGCCCTGAACTCCGGCGCGAAGGTGTGGCTTTNNGCTTGCGGACCAGGAAGATGCCATCAGCCCCACCTGGGACAACGTCATCGGCGGACAGCTCTCGCTGCGCGACGCGATTCGCGGCGAACTCTCCTACACGAGCGACGAGGGCAAGACCTACGAAGTGACCGCCCAGGCGACTCCGACGATCGTGATGCGCCCACGCGGCTGGCACCTGACCGAGAAGCACCTGACCTTTACCGATCGCGCGGGCCGCAGCATGGCAGCATCCGGTTCACTTGTCGACTTCGGCCTCTACTTCCTGCACAACGCACAGGCGCTGATCGATGCTGGCCGCGGCCCATATTTCTATATCGCCAAGCTGGAATCGAGCGAGGAAGCCAAGCTGTGGGACGACGTGTTCACCTTTGCCGAGGACTACATCGGCATCGAGCACGGCACGATCCGCGCAACGGTGCTCATCGAGACCTTGCCGGCGGCCTTCGAGATGGACGAGATTCTTTACGAGCTGCGCGATCACTGCGCTGGTCTGAACGCCGGGCGCTGGGACTACATCTTCTCGATCATCAAGAACTACCGCGGACGCGGCGCACGCTTCGTGCTGCCGGATCGCAGCGAAGTCACGATGACGGTGCCGTTCATGCGGGCTTACACCGAGTTGCTTGTAAAGACCTGCCACCAGCGCGGCGCTTTCGCGATCGGCGGCATGAGCGCGTCGATTCCGAACCGCCGCGACCCTGAAGCAACGGCGCATGCGATCGAGAAGGTGGCCGCAGACAAGAAGCGCGAAGCGGGCGACGGCTTCGATGGCACCTGGGTGGCGCACCCCGACCTGATCCCGACCGCACAGGCTGAGTTCGACGCGGTGCTCGGCGAGCGTCCGAATCAGATTGATCGTCAGCGCGACGACGTGCATGTGCGCGCAGAGGATCTACTGAACCTGCAGATCGGCCGCCCGATCACCGCTCAGGGCGTGCGAGACAACGTTTCGGTGGGCATCCGCTACATCGAAGCGTGGATTCGTGGCCTCGGCGCCGTCGCCATCGACAACCTGATGGAAGATGCTGCAACCGCAGAAATCAGCCGTTCGCAGGTGTGGCAGTGGATCCACCAGGACCGCACCACCGAAGACGGCACCCGGATCACCTCCGACTACGTCGAGGGACTGATCGCCGAGGTGCTGGCCGAGGTTCCGCGCACACCGGCTGACCGCTTCGATGACGCCGCAGATGTGTTCCGCGACGTGGCGCTGCGCGATGAGTTCCCGACCTTCTTGACGCTGGGCGCTTACTCGAAGTTCCTCGTCGAGACGGTCTGATCTCACAGCGGCCGAGCCTGCGAGAAACAGTCTCCTGCACGAAAAACGTCCTGCCAGCATGTGTTTCATGCTGGCAGGACGTTTTTCGCGGGAGAGGTTGGGTGAGAACGGGAGCATTGCCGCCGGACGGGGCTCCGGATGCGGCGCCAGGGGCTGTGGATAACTCTGCGAAGCCGCGGCCGAACTCGGTAGCGTACTCGGCATGAATGAGCCCCCTCTTGCATCTCCCGTCGCAGAGCCCCGTCGAAACGCCGCGCGCGGCCTCCTGGTTGCGGGCACTATCGCGTCCTCGATCGGGCTCGTGTGCAGCGCAATGATGTTCACCAGCGCAAATGACGTACCGCCTGAGGCACTACTGATTCCGATGATGCTCAGCTACGTCTTTGCATTCACATGGTGGGCGGTTGCTGCAGTCCTCATCATCGGAATTGTGCTGAGCATCGGCGTCGCGCGTCCACAGCCGCTGCAGGTCTGCGCCGCGATCGGAATGTTCACCTTCGTCATCGCCGTCGCCTTGCTCGCCGGAGCAGGGCTCTTTCCCTGGCCATTCCCTCCGCGGTTCGGCTGATGCCGGGATTCAACAGATGAGAAGAACCTCAGCCGACCTCGCCCGCAGCAACCGTCTCTGCCAGTGCGTGCACGCGCGGCAGGTGATGCGCGCCATAGAAGTCCGCGTTTGTCAGGCGCCCGACCCCGTCCTGCGAGGTACCAACAGCTACCACCGCGAGCGCGTGCATCCAACCACCGGCGAGGGTGCCGAGCAACATCAGATAAGGAACGCTCACTGCAAAAGCGTCGCGCGGTGAGTCAGCGAACCCGATCAGAGAATCGGTCGCGCGACGTGCAGCGTCTACGGCGCGCGCGAGCCGATCAGCAGTCCGGGTCGCTACTTCAGAGCCAGCGGCACGCAGAGCGGCGATCGTCTGGTCAATCTGGTCGAACAACATGGCGGCCGTCGCACCCTTATCGCGCAGCACCTTTCGACCAACGAGGTCGTTCGATTGAATCGCCGTCGTGCCTTCGTAGATCGTCATGATGCGCGCATCGCGGTAGTGCTGAGCGATACCTGTCTCTTCGATGAAGCCCATACCGCCGTGCACCTGGATTGCATCAGATGTCACCAAAAGCGCATCTTCCGTGGCCCAGCCCTTCAGCACTGGGACGAAGAACTCGGCGAGCGCGCCCGTGCCATCGGTCTCTGCACGATCAAAAAGGTCACCCACGTAGACGCCGAGAGCGCGCATCGCGTAGATCTGACTCGACATCGACAGCAGTAGCCGCTGCACGTCGGGATGCTGGGCGATCGGCGTGCCGGCAGGACGATCAAGCACGGGTCCCTGCAGACGTTCCCCCGCATAAGACAAAGCTTGCTGGTAGGCACGGTCAGCGATGCCCGTAGCCTGATATCCCATGCCAGCGCGGGCAGAGTTCATCATCACAAACATGCCCGCAAGTCCACCGTGCAGATCTCCAACGAGATAGCCCGTTGCATCTTCATAGGAGAGGACGCATGTCGGGCTCCCGTGAATGCCGAGCTTGTGCTCGATAGCAACGGTTGTGACGGCATTGCGCTCGCCCAGCGTGCCATCCTCGTTCACCAGGATGCGCGGCGCGACGAACAGCGACAGCCCCTTGGCACCGTCAGGGGCTCCAGGCGTACGAGCGAGGACCAGGTGCACGATGTTCTCGGCAATGTCATGGTCACCCCAAGTGATGAAGATCTTCTGACCGCTGATCGCCCAGGTGCCGTCATCGCGCGGCGTCGCCATGGTGCGGATCGCGCCGAGGTCGGTGCCCGCCTCAGGTTCGGTGAGGTTCATCGTGCCGGTCCACTCGCCGCTGACGAGTTTGGTCAAGAACGTCTCTCGTAGTTCGTCTGATGCCACAGCATCCAGCGCATGAATCTGTCCTGCCGTCAGCAGCCAGCACAGCGCAAATGCCGCGTTCGATGCGTTCCAGACTTCGCCGAGTCCTGCGCGGATCACGCCGGGCAGGCCATCGCCACCCGCAGATGCGGGCGCTTCGGCAGTGATCCAACCGGCGTCGACGAATGCGCGGTATGCCTCAGCGAATCCCTCTGGCATGCGTACGTCGCCGTCTACGAGCGTCGCACCGATGCGGTCACCGACGGTCTCTAGCGGCGCCAGTACCGATGCCGCAAACTCGCCAGCTCCGGCGATGATCTCGGCGGCATCCTCTGCGGTTAGCTCACCACCGGTGGCGCGAGCGACCAGATCGAGTCCGAATGCCTCGCCGTAGAGGAAGGCATAATCGGAAACGGGCGGCACGTACAGAGATTCGGCGGCCATGGCGCACTCCTTGAACATCGACATTGGTGAGACTGAGAGCCAGCATACGCGAAACTGAGTTTCAAAACTAGGAATACCGGGGACTCACGTAAAGACTCGCGCGCGAGTAGGCTCGGAGCGTGACCGAACGCGCTCCTCTCTCCCGCAAACTGTCCGCCATCGCCGAGTCGGCAACTCTGAAAGTGGATGCCAAGGCCAAGGCTCTGAAGGCGGAGGGCAAACCCGTCATCTCCTATGCCGCAGGCGAGCCTGATTTCTCCACGCCGCAGTTCGTCGTGGATGCCGCCGCCGCTGCCCTCGCCGATCCAGCGAGCTACCGCTACACCCCCGCTCCTGGACTTCCCGCGCTGCGCGAAGCAATCGCCGCGAAGACGCTCCGCGATTCCGGTCTTGAAGTCACTCCCAGCCAGGTGATCGTCACCAACGGTGGCAAGCAGGCCGTCTACCAGGCCTTCCAGACCGTAGTGAACCCGGGCGATGAAGTATTGCTTCCTGCTCCCTACTGGACCACCTATCCTGAGGCCATTGCACTGGCCGACGGCATCCCTGTCGAGGTTTTCGCCGGCGCTGACCAGGACTACAAGGTCACCGTTGAGCAGCTTGAGGCCGCGCGCACAGAGCGCACCACCGTGCTTGTTTTCGTGTCACCGTCGAATCCGACCGGTGCGGTGTATACGGCCGAGGAGACCAAGGCGATCGGCGAATGGGCCGTCGAGCATGGCATCTGGATCGTTTCCGACGAGATCTACCAGAACCTCACCTACGAAGGAGTGAAGGCGACCTCGATCGTTGAGGCAGTACCGGATGCTGCGAGCCAGACAATCCTTGTCAACGGCGTCGCCAAGACCTATGCCATGACCGGATGGCGCGTGGGCTGGATGGTCGGCCCCGCTGACGCCATCAAGGTAGCGGGCAACCTGCAGTCGCATCTCACTAGCAACGTGAACAACGTCGCCCAGCGTGGAGCGATCGCTGCCCTCAGCGGACCCCAGACCGAAGCCGAGCAGTTCCGCGAGGCTTTCGATCGGCGCCGCCGCCTCATCGTTTCCGAGCTGTCGAAGATCGACGGCGTCCGCGTGCCCAACCCACTCGGCGCGTTCTACGTCTATCCGGACGTGCAGGGCCTTCTCGGTCGCGCCTGGCCCACTCAAGCAGGGGGCAGCGTAACGCCGACGACGTCGCTGGAACTCGCTGACTTCATCCTTGAGCAAGCGGAAGTGGCGGTCGTTCCTGGTGAGGCCTTCGGCCCTTCCGGCTATCTCCGGCTGTCCTACGCCCTCGCCGATGACGCCCTTCTCGAGGGGATCCAGCGCCTGCAGCGCCTGTTCGCGTAGCATCCCCTCGCGTAGCATCCCTTCCTCGTCGCCCCCATTCGTGGCGTCGCTGCCTACTCGTTTCCTCGAGCCCCCGTCTTGTCGTCGCCCCCCCCGTCGCAATCACGAAAATGCGACGGGGGGTCGACACGAAGACGGGGGCTCGGCGTCGCGAAGGGGCGCTAGGCCTGGTAACCGACGAGCCAGCGGATGCCGTAGCGGTCAGTAACCTGTCCGTCGAAGTCGCCCCACGGACGCTGCTGGAGCGGGTCGATCGCGGTGCCACCCTCGGCGAGTGCAGCGAACCACTCGTGCAGCACAGAGGGCTCTGCGGTGCCAAGAAGCGACAAGCTCGCACCAACGATGTGGACGGCGTCTTGGTCGCGCCCTGCGTCTGCAGCGAAAAGTTCGACGGTGCCCTGCAGCATTCCGTGGCCAATCGCATCTGCGGGGCCATCTGTCCGCTGCGCGTCAGCATAGGTGTAGAGCACGAGCTCGCCGCCGAAGACCGATTGGTAGAAGGTGAGTGCTTCCGCAGCGTTGCCGGGGAAAAACAGGTAGGGCACGAGTCCAGTCATGTCGAGAGTGTACCCCTGCCGATCAGCGCATACTCGCGTTGATTCTGTGTCGGCGAAGGCCAACGAGCGCTCCCGCGATCGTGAGCAGAAGCCCACTTAGGATCAGACCAAAGGGGATGCCGCCACCTGTGGCACCAAGTGAACCACTGCCAGCAGGAACGCCATCACCGCCCGGGATTTCCCCCTCGCCTGCGCCGCCACCGGGAGAGCCCGCGAGCAGTTGCACCTGGTCGACACTCAGCGGTCCCGCCGCAGGAGCAGCAGCGGCGACGGTTCGCGTCTGAGTCCCCACAGCTTCACTGCCTTCGCCTGGTTCGGCCGCCCGGCCAGACTCGAAGGAGTACCCCTGCACATCTGTCAGCGTCAGCCCGTCATCGGCCGCACCTTCAGGCTGCTCACTTGACCGCGTGAACTGGCTGAACGGCAGTTCTACGAAACGCCACCCCTCCGTGTCGTCGGTGAAGGTGGCCTCGAACCGCTCGGCGGTGGAGGGCGCCTGGTAGACGCGCACATAGTCAAGCGTGTACTCCTGAGGGAATGTCAGGTCGGGGCTCAGCGGCCCGCCAAAGTTTCCTCCGACAGCCATGTTGGCGATGAAGAAGAACGGATGCTCGAATACCCACTGGTTCGGTGCAACAGCAGCGGGGGTCGCCTCGAAGAACTTCACGGGCTCTTCCCCATCACGCTGGGCGTACCAGCGGATAACGTTCTCTTCCCATTCCACTGCGAAGGTCATCCATTGACCCCCGAGGTTCTCTCCGTAGTCGTGGATGTCACCGATACTGGCGCCACCGGAGTATCCGGGACCATGGATCGTGCCAAACACTTCGTTGGGCAGTTTGCCGACGTATTCCATCACGTCGATCTCGCCGGTCTGCGGCCAGTCCACCTCGCGGAAGTCGTTGCCGAGCGCCCAGAACGCCGGCCAGATTCCCGCCTTGCCCTCGGGAAGTTTCACCCGGGTCTCGACGCGTCCGTGCTTCAGCTCGACCTTGTTCTCGGTGATGAGCCTGGCGGAGGTGTATTGGCAAGGTCCATACCAGCAGTCCAGGCCAGAAGCCGCCGGGTCATCCAGCTTGCGCATCGTGATCACGAGGTTTCCCTCGCCGTCATGAGCGGCATTGTCTGTGGAGTCGGTGTAGTACTGGAGCTCATCGTTACCCCAGCCATGTCCACCCGTCTCATAGGTCCAATAGCGCAAATCTGCGGGGGTCCCCGTGTCACCATCGAACTCGTCTGCCCAGGCGAGAGTCCAGTCCTCAGGAGCCGCCTGTTGCTTCTCCCCCTCATCGACGCTCAGCTTGACCGGCCGCCCGTCACCCCGACCGCGATACCAGAGCCCGACACCATCTGACGCGCTCCAGTCCTGTGGCTCAGCGAAGTCTCGGACGTATCCGCCGGTTCCCGCGATATCGAGGACATTCTCATAACCAGATTGCCCCGGGTAGGCCTCCGCACTATCCGGCTCGACACCGCGTGTCTGCAGAGATGCATCGCCCGCGGGCATGAGCCCTTCGGTGCCCTGCTCAAAGTCATCGATGAGGTGGGCGAAGTCTGCGGGGTCTTCGTTATCGACGATTCGGACCCGAGTCACGGTGGTGGGCGCGGGATCCGCCCCAGAGACATCAGTCATTCGCACGATGAACGTCTCATCCGGCTCGGACTTCGCGTCGTCGAGCGTCGGGATGTGGATCGTCGCCTTCCGCTCCCCCGAGGGAATAATCAGCGTTCCAGAGCTTTCGACGTAGTCCCGACCTGGCGCGGCCGACGGCCGATCAGATTCGGCCTCGGTCGCGAAGGAGACCGAGACATCACTTTCGGAGGCGCGGCTGAGCGCGACGGTCACGTCGGCCTCTTCTCCCTCTGAGACGGCGAAGGATGCTGCCGGGAAGCTTGCCACGACCGGGCGGCGTGATCCGTCGCCCCACACCGCGACGTCGTCGATTTGCAATGTCGTCGAAAGCGCTCCGACTCCTTCAACGCCAATCGCGAACCCGTGCATCTCGCTGAGTGTGAATCCGTCATCGGGTGCGCCGTTGTTGACGTTCTTTCGCACGAAGTCTTCAAACGGGAACTGCACGAAGCGCCACCCGTTCCAGTCATCCGCAAACGTCACCGTGAACCGCTCTGCGTCGTCGATGACAGAGTCAGGCGTGCGGTTGTCCAGCAGATCGATGAACAGCGGCGCTCCAGAGTTCTCACCCTTCATCCAGAACCCGAGCCCGCCGTATTCGCTCCAGTCCTGTGGCACCCACTGACCTTTGTCGGTGAAGGTATCAATCAGCACCGCCCACGACGAGGCATCCAGTCCTACTTCAAGTGCTTGGTTCTCTGCGTCGGCGCCGGGCCGATCATCAGCGGCCACGCGTTCAAACGAGGGAACGTTGTCGCCGCCCTGCGCGGTGAACCATCCCAGCGGCGGCGACGCTTGCGGATCGCCCAGCACGAGAGGGGTCTCGAAGTCAATGACGGCGGTGTAGTCGGGAGCGGGCTCACCTCCGCCTGCCTCATCATCGCGGATCGTCGCGGTCATCGTGTGTGCGCCGAGCGTGGCACCGTTGGAGTTGGCGAGGACGATCTCGAAGCTGCGGTTGCCGTCGACGTCGGCGTTGTCCGCAGTACGAATAACGACTTCTGCGCTCGTCTGTCCGGCAGGAATCGTCAGTGTGCCGCTCGCGGCGCTGAAATCGCGCGGGGCGGTAGCCGTTGCGTCCTTCGTGGCATAGTCCACGGTGACGTCGGACTCAGCGGCGCGGCTCAGCCGCACCTCCGCGCGCAGGTCTTCCCCCTCGATCACATCCGCGCTGGCCGCTGCCACACCCACTGTCGGCAGCACGTCACCGTCGGCAGTGAACAGCGCGATGTCATCAATCTTGATCACGCCGGTTCCGGCATTCGCGGGGAACAGAATTCCTCGTACATGGTCCTTGTCGAGAACACCATCTGTGGATGCCTCGGGATCTTGGAAGTCACTGGCGCGTGTGAATTGATCCCAGGTGAGCGTCACGAGACGCCAGCCCTCGGCGCCGACAGGAAGCACTGTGTCCCATCGTTCGTAGGTGCCGGCCGGGTCTGTCGCACCAGAAGCGTCCAGCAGCTCCACCTGAATGGAAGATTCCGTGCCATCGCCATAAGCCCAAAGCTGCACTCCGTCATAGGCAGACCAGTCTTGTGCCGCATCTGAAAATTCAAAACCAATGCCGCCGTATCCAGGAGGCGAGGCCAGGTCGAAACCGTAGGACAGCGCCTTCGTGCTGCCCGCGTTTTGTGCATTGGCTCCGATCTCGGCAACATTCTGGAT
Source organism: Microbacterium sp. (assembly GCA_003524435.1). Taxonomy (GTDB): domain Bacteria; phylum Actinomycetota; class Actinomycetes; order Actinomycetales; family Microbacteriaceae; genus Microbacterium. Next base: position 4,644 of record DQHP01000130.1, on the reverse strand, counting down.
GCCGGCGCCCGCCGCCTCCCATTGGATGTGCCGATCAATCCCGTCCTCGAAGTCGAACACCGTCTGCACTGTGCCCGCAGCCTGAGCGACGGTGGCAGAGATCGGCACGAGCCCCGCGGCGAGAACTCCACCGACGAGAAGTACCGTGCTGGTACGTCGAGAGCGAGAAATTGTTGAGCTCACAGAGACTTCCTTGTCTGAGGCGTCGTGCGGGGAAAGTTCGGGTAGTTCCGCGGAAAATCGTAGGAGCGCTCCCACAAACTTCTGACCGAGTATAGGGAGGGTCACCGAAGGCGTCAACGCTTCGTTACTGAAGGCCGGGGCTACTGCTCGACGCTACTGCGATAGCGGCGAGGTTTCCCCTCACCAAGATCGATCACCCGCGCCACTGCTGTGACGCTGATCGGGATGCTTAGTAAAGCCTCGAGTGCACGCCGCACGGCCTTCACATCTCCGCCGGCGATCAGCGCATGAACGCTGCCGTCGGTTTCTTGCACAACAGACCAACCTTCAGCGCCGTGCGCCTGCAACTGCTGGGTGAGTTCGACGCACGGGATGAGCGAACCGTCGCCCGCAAGAAAACGGGTGTTCTCACGACCCTCCAAATCCATCAGCCCGATGCCGCCATCATCTAATCGGACAAGACGACCGAAGTCGCCGGTGCGGTAGCGCACCAGCGGCAGCAGGGGGTTCTCTCCCGCAGTGACAGTGATCTCGCCCACCGCGTTCTCCGGAGCTGGCCGACCGGAAGGATCAAGAACTTCGACGTGCACCCTGCGATCCAACAGACGAAAGGGGCCGTCGTCGGTGCGCACAGCGATCGGGCGCGTTTCGTGCAGCCCATATATGTCGAACACGGGGCACGCGAAAGCCTCCTCCAGGCGTCGGCGAAGTGGCGCAGACAGCGCCATCGCACCAGAAAAGATCGCCACCGGATGCAACAGCTCATGCAGTTCGGAGTCGACGAGTTCCGCAAGACTCGTCGGGTGGCCGCTAAGAATCTGCGGGTCCGCATTCGTGAGGAATCGCTCGCGCGCACCGTCTGCAGGCCAGGCTGATGGATGCAGGTTGATCCGTGCCATCGCCCGTTGCGCGAAGCTGCTCACCACTGACACATAGGTGAAAGCTTGACGCTGAAAAACAAGGTTGGCGACGGCGAGGCGCTCCCCTACCGGCTCAACCACCGCTCCAGATGCCGCGGCGAGCGCGACCAGCAAATGAAAACCTCGCGCAACCTCCTCGACGTCGTCGGGTATCAGAAGTGCGGCGCCGGTAGAGCCAGAGCTCGTCCCGTGCAGCATCCGATCTATATCCGCATCCAAGGGCACAAATGCGCCGATGTCGTCCACCAGGTCTGCTCTCGTGATCGTGGGAAAGTCGGCGAGAACACTATGCTTCGCCATCCCCCGATAGCGCAGCGTGCGCCGGGCGGCCGCGAGGTGTTCTGTCATCCAGTTGTCCGTTGACAGCGGCGTCTTTACGCGCTCGATCTGCGCGGCGGTGAGTCGATCACCAGTGGCGTGTGTCCATTTAGGAGCGTCAGGGTGATGTCGCCAGTGCGCGAGTCGCCGCGCGCCGTCCTCATCCAGCGTGGGCCAGCGTTCGGCATCGCTCAGCACCGCGGCTTCGCCGGGCGCATACTCCGCCAGCCTGAGCGGGTCAGGTTGGTCTGGATCGTTCATTGCGCTGTCACTCACTCGAATACCGAGCGGCCGCTTCCTTGCGGCGTGCCTCTTCAAGTGCACGAGCGATCTCCGCTCGGTGTCGATGCCCCTCGTACGCGTCAGCAAGAGCCTGGTTTCGCGCCAGCGAATCACACGCGGTGAGCAGCGACCGCGCGGTTTCGTGGTCCTCGCCCTCCGGAAGATACCTACTCCACAGCAGGAAAGTACGCACCGCTTCAATACGACGTTCACCGTCCGCGAGCCACTCGAGCGGGTCAGCCACCGGCGCGAGCCGCAACGCGAGCGCATCGACAGCGAGGGCCGGCGTTCCACGCATCAGTTCGGGAGAGAAGCGGCCGATGACCTCTTCGCTGGAGAGAAGCCAGAGACCGATCGCGGCTCCCCGTCGCACTCTCTGATCTTCCACATACGCAAGACACGAAAGCGGCGCCTGCAGGGTGTCTTGGGCGAGCGCGGCGATCGAAACTCTGGGGTCGAGGAAAGAATGCGGAATTGCCGAGAGCCGTGTAGCGACAGCATCCACTGCGGGCCCTGGGCGCACTCTCGTCCAGGCTGCACTCTCTCCCCCGGAGCGCTCAGTCCACGCCGCGAGCAGGTGTTCTGTCTCAGCCATGCAGCATCTCCGCAAGTGTTATGCACGCACGTGGCGCATCTGCCATGGTGTCCAAATATATGACGTCATATCCGGCAGCCGCGGCGTCTTTCGCCGTGCGGCGCTGGGGATCCATCAACATGAGCGTACCGGTGCTGAGCTTGCTGCGAACCTCGCGCGCGACGGAAACGAAGGGCTGGTTTCCCGTGCCGAACATCGATACGAGCCCATCGTCTGAGAGCACGACGACGTGCCGCTGTACGGCATCTGTTGGTGCGGGCATCCTCCGGTAGCGCTCACCGTAAAGGTCGAGCGGGAACGACGTACCTCCGCCAAAAAAGGCAGAGAGCGCGGCAATGATCTCGTTCGAATCCCTGCCAAACCGCGCCATGCCCGCAACCTGGCCGGGCCCCGAGAAGCTCGTGACACGTAAGCGCCCACCGCCGCGCAACACCGACAGTGCGAGAATCGTGCCCGCCAGCACTGCGGGCGATCCTCTACCTGGCGACGGCATCGAACCGGAGGAGTCGATATAGAGATCAAGCTCCAAACTCGTCTCCTGTACGACAGGCTCGTCATCCAATTCAGAGCGCCGCTTGGTCGTCACCCCAGGAATCACGACACCAGAGCGCATGGTCAGCGGCCAGTCAAGATCAGCCAGTGCGTCACCGTTCTCCCACAGTTCGACCGGCCCGGGAATGCCGCCGCTGAGGCGCGCCGGGGCGCGGCGCGTGTAAGGACGAACCCATCGCGCGGCTTCGCTGCGATACCACGCGGCGAGCACCTCGTTCTCGGAGAGCCCGTCGTAAATCCGCAGCGTCTGGGCCACATCGAAGCCCTGTCCGCCACCATCGTCGCCCTGATCGGCGTCGGTGCCGCTTTCATCCTCGGCGTCCGAGTGCCGTGATCCGGGATGCTGAGGCAGATCCTCTTTCATCCGTTGATCAGCGAGGATGCGCCCCAACTCTTGCGCGGTGGGCGGCTCTGCGCCTGCCGCACAGCCGTCGGACGTGCCCTCACTGTTTTCGCCGCCCCGCGGATTGTTCGCGCCCGACGTGTCGTCTTCTTCGCTGTCACGGAGATACGGCGCGGCAATTACTCCGAAGCGCGCTGCCCCTGCCACCGGGTCGGTCAGAAACAGCCGTACCGTTTCTGCGACCAGCACCGCATCAGCTGCGGGGTTCGTCACACTCGCCCCGGCGAGTTCGGCGCCGATGCGGGCACTTTCTGCCTGCGCTGCACGCAGCGCTTTTTCCTTGTCGCGAAACCGCTCCTGAACGCGCTCTATCGGATCTGACTGCGTCGAGTATGTCGTCTGCGTAAACACCGGAAGCGGCGGCTCGTCCAGCGCGCACAGCGTGCCGGCCGGAAGTTGCCACAGCAGTTCGTACGCCCGGCAGTACACCCACCACAAGCGGTTGCGGCTATCTGGCGCAGGAAACATCGCTCGCGACAGTCGGACGATGCCTACCTCTGACAGTGAAGTGCCAGCGGGAGCGTCTGCGCGCTGTAGCTGTGCCAGCCGAGTATTCACCAACAGATCAGTCCAGAGATTCGCGAGATACGCGACCTGCTGAAGACGTGGCTCGTGTGCGAGAACTGCGCCTAGCGCACGAGCCATCTGGTGTCGTATCTTCAGCGAATCGATGCGGGTGCTCGGCGCCAGTACGTGGTGGCCAATCTCATGAGCGAAGATGCTTTCCATCTCATGAGAAACACCATGATCGACGAGATAGGTCGGATCAACGGTGACAGACGGCGGAAAAGAGAACCAGGCCGGGGTGCCCATCGCGGTGCCCTCGCCCGGGCTCAGAGTGGGATCTGTGAGGTGCACACCCCAGGTCTGAAGCGCCCGCTCCCATATCGCGCGGGTCGCGTCCGTGAGCGGAGTGAAGCGCGCTTTCGAGTGCGCCATCAGCGGTCCTGCACGTGCAACCACGCCAGGTGAGTATCGTCGCTGATCACGAGTCTGACGCCGTCGTCGGCACCGGCATCAGCGTCAGATCCCGCGAGGGATGCCGGAGCATCCGCCCCTAACAGCGTGAGGTGCGATCCCCATACGTCGCTGTCGAGTCGCCACCACTCTTCGGCGACTAACACTGCAAATGCCCCCGCTTCGCTCAGCCGTGCCACGCGCTCTGGTGGACGAATCCATGCACCACCGAGCCCGCGAAAACCGCCGACAGAGCACACGTAGCCGTTCGCATCCGAACGACCCGGCCACCAGTACCGATCGTGCGCCTGGCGTGTGCAGAATTCCTCGAGGTGCTCGAGGGGAACTCGCAGCACGGCCGCTGCTGCGGCGCGCTGCACATCGAGGCTGGCGGCGTCCAGACGGCGGAGGGCGTCATCGCGCAGGGAGAGCGC
>DQHP01000031.1 GCA_003524435.1 Microbacterium sp. | reverse complement strand
TGCGCTCAGCCACGCGCTCTGCTGTGGAGACGGCTGCCGTCCGGGTGTTCGCGCACCGTGGTTTCGCGGCCACGAACATGCGTCAGATCGCCGTCGAGGCGGGGATCAGCACCGGGTCGATCTACCGGCACTACGCGAGCAAGGAAGAGCTGTTCGATGAGCTGATCGATCAGGCTTCGCACGGGCTCGGGGCTGTCGCCGCGCAGCTCTCGACGGAAGGGGATCCGATCTCCATGATCCGATCCTTCACCGAGGTATACGTGGCGGACCTCGCAGCGAACAACGGCGCGGCCGAGTTCTACATGATGATAAATCAGGGCGTCACGACGGACACTCCGGAGGGAACCTCATCTCGGTTGGCGGCATCACAGAGAACGATCTGGCGGGCCATCGCCTCGCTCATCGCGCGAGGCCAGGCTGAGGGTCAGATCGCCGAGGGAGACTCCGCCCGACTGACCGCTCACTACTTCGCCATGCTTACCGGCCTCACAACGTTGCACGTTGCTCTGGGGGAGGAATCCGCGGAGCCCGATGTCGACCTGATCCTACGAGTATTCACAGGAGGACCCCGATGAAAATCGAAGTCACACATGCAGGCGAACTCGGGGAGGAGTACCGACACCAGATCGCGGAAGTTCTCACGCAAGGGTTCGCCGAGGATTTCGCCTTCTTCTCCAACAACGCGGATGTACTCGCCGACGTGTTCGCCCCGATGCTCATCCTGGAGCGCTTCCACATCGCGCTCGTCGACGGCGAGCCCGCCGCGGTCGCGGTCGTCACCGAAGGCGAGCAGGAGTGCTTCAAGCCGGATCGGCATGAGCTCCAGCGCGTGCTCGGTCCCATACACGGGATGATCAGTTATCGGATCATCCGAAGCCAATTCATGGGAGCCTACGACGGTGCCCGCGACGGTCTGACGGAGATTGCATTCGTCACGACAGCGCCGCAGCATCAGGGCAAAGGCGTAGCCACTGCGCTGATGCGTCGGCTCCTGGAGCTGCCCTCCGACGAGTTCGTGCTGCGGGATATCAAGGACACCAACACCCCCGCCCTCGGACTGTACGCCAAGCTCGGATTCACCGAGACGCAGCGACGACGCATCAAGTTCGCGAAGCGAGCTGGGTTCTCCGCGTATGTCTCGATGGGCCTCAACCGCGCGAAGGCTAATGCTTAAAGGGCGCACGACCTCGACAGGTCGATCCGTCAGCCTTCCACCAACGCTCGTGCTTGCCAGCGCCCAGCGCGGTGCTCGATCTCGATCGGGTGATCGAAGCATTCGCTCACCAGCTCTGTCCTCAAGATGTCTGGGGCCAGGCCGAAGTCGACACTTTCAAGACGAAGGATCTCCCGGTCAGTCATTGGCGCTCTCCAATTCGATGCTCTGGCTCTCCGGCTCAGACCTCATGGCAGAGACGCTCCAGCGCTCCTTCAGGACGAACGAGAGCGCGAAACCGGCCACGAGCAGCACAGCGACAATCATGAAGACCGACTGAACGCTCGTCTGATCCGCAATGGATCCCAGCAGCGGGCTGACCAGCCCTCCGAGCGAAAGCGTCAGCCCCAAGGTGACGCCGCTCGCCATACCGATCCTGTTCGGCAGGTAGGAGTGCGACAGAGTGATCTGGGCGGCGAAGGGCAGGAACAGGCTTGTGCCCAGAACCGCCGTCGCGACGATGACGACCGCAGGCGACGGGGCGAGCACGATCGCGATGGTCGAGATCGCCGCCAGCAGATACCCGGTACGGACGACGCGCAGCCGTCCGAAGCGGTCCGCGAGCCAGCCGCCGGCGAGGGTTCCCACCGCGCCAGCCGCCGGGAACACAGACAGCGCGATCGACGCAAAGCCTGTGGTGACATCAAATCGCTGGATCGAGTAGAGCGAGATAAAGGTAGAGGTGCCGACGTAGGCGACTGACCAGGTGGCCAGCACCGCGGTGAGCCACGCGAAAGCACGCCAGTCGTCGGGAACTGAAGCTCTGGTCGTTGCGGTGGTTCGTTCGGCGGGTGCTGTCCGTGAGAACAGGTGCCGCCACGAGACCAAGGCGTACACCAGCCCCAGCACCACTGCCGGGATGATCAGGAAGCCCGAGCCAGACAGGCCGAAGGTACCTACAACGAGAATGACAGCCGACGGAGCGAGCGCAACACCGACGTTCCCGCCGACGGAGAACAGGCTCATCGATCCGCTCGTGCCGCCGCCGAGCTCGCGCGCTTCCATCGTCGCTGCGGGGTGGTACGCGGCGACACCGATACCGGAGACCGCCACGACGATCCAGACGGCCGCGTACGAGTCGGCAACCATCCCACTCAGGGCAATGCCTACCCCGGCGGCAAGGAGCCCCGCGAGGCTCATCCAGCGCATCCCGTAGCGGTCGCTGAGGTATCCGAACATTGGCTGGGCGACGCTCGATAGAGCAGTTGCGGCAAGGGTAATGCCGGCGATTGCCGCGTAGGAGTACTCCGCGTGGAGCACGAAGAACGGCAGCAGCGCAGCGACTGCGCCGGTGTAGAAGTCATTCGCTCCATGGGTGGCAGTCAGTGCACACAGGCCCAGCCGGCTGCGGGTTCGAGGAGAGGACGTGCTCATGTGCTTCTTTCGATCTGAGGCGCAGATATGGCGCGCAAGAAGTGAGGAGACCAGCAGGGATACGTCACTCCGCGCGCAGGTTGGCTGGTCGGGTCAGTTCCTGGCGCGGCAACGAAGGATGAGTCGCTGGGGCATGGGCTAGACTCTACACAGCTTCTCAGACAAGTAGCGAAGTAGAGGCTTTATGGCACAGGTGACGCGCACGCCGCTCGCAGAGCAAGCGGCAGATCTACTCCTCGACCGCATTCGTGCAGGCGAGTGGCCGCTCGGGTCGAAGCTCCCCGGAGAGAACGCGCTCGGCCCGCAACTCGGAGTCGGCAGGTCGACCGTGCGCGAAGCCATCCGCCGCCTAGCAGGACAAGGCGTGCTGGCTACGCGACAAGGAGCTGGCGTCTTCGTGGCTTCCCTCGACATCGTCGAAGACTGGGGTGCTGTGCTGAAAAAGGCCGACATCAACTCGGTGATCGAAGCACGCATCGCAATCGAAGTCGAAGCTGCGGCTCTCGCGGCCGAGCGGCGCTCCCCCGCTGAGCTACGCGCCATCAGATACGCCGCAGACAAGCGTGACGCTCAGCGGACTGACACCGACACACACGTCGACGCGGACATTGCCTTCCATCGAGCGATCGTGGTGGCATCGCACAATCCGATCCTCGTCGACCTATTCGACAGCTTCACCCCGCGCAGCCGGCAAGCCATGATCGACTTGCTGCAACTAAGACGCGAGTTCGGCAGCGACGCCGACCAGCACGCGCACCAGGACATCCTTGACGCCATCGCTGATCGCGACGGTCAGACGGCATCAGCACTGGCGCGAAAGCACTTGCTCACGCTGAAGATGGCGTGAGACATCACCACAGGGCGCACCCTCGGCCGAAAATGGCGAGCGATGCGCTCGAGATCGCCGCCTGGCTTATGCGGGCGGCGAACACTCAATCACCACGCACGCCCACGCAAGTCGATCATGCCAGCCGGCCAGGCCGCACGTTCAGAAGTTATCGGCAGCACCAGGAGTGGCTGCCCGGGCACATCTTCGACCAACAGCCCATCCCGTCCGACCGAGCGCTCGGCCGCCAAGACGCGACTCCAGCCGCATGATGTATAGAACGGCACCACCTCCTCGCGGCACCCGAGGTATCCGAAATCAATGCCACCGGCATCCATCATCGACTGCGTCGCGCTGGCCATGAGTCGCTTCCCCAGTCGCTCACCGCGTGCACGCTCAGAGATCAACACTCCCCCAACGCCAGCGACCGCGACCGCGGCACCACCGACGCCAATGGCGCGACGCGCCCAACCCACGTGCCCAAAGACTCCGTCATCGGATCGGGCGATCACGTGGAGATCATGAGGCGCGTAGCCGTACGGCTGATTCGGGTCCCATGATCCAAAATCGTGAAGATATTCTTGGTCGAACAGCCACCTCAGCTCATCGATGTCTCCGACTGTCAGCGCACTGTGCGCCACGACGACGATCGACAGATAGGTCATGCGACGTTCATTGGCGTGATCGCGGCGACCTTCTCCCGAAGTGTGCGACGCTCGATCCGCAGCTCGTAGTTGGACTGCAAGTTCATCCAGAGCTCTTCGGACGTACCGAAGTATCGTGCGAGACGGATCGCCGTGTCCGCCGTGATCCCCCGCTTGCCGTGCACAATCTCGTTGATCCGGCGCGGCGGCACACCGATCGACACTGCCAGCTTGTTCTGCGTGATTCCGAAGCCCTCGATGAAGTCCTCCATCAGGATCTCCCCCGGATGGATCGGCTCGATCAGCTCGGTCTCAGTGATAGTCGACGAGTTCAACATTCTCTGCTCCTCCTTCTCTCCAGACGAAGCAGATACGCCACTGGGCACTCACTCGGATGCTGTGCTGGCCTCGACGATCTCCAACCAACCGGTCCAAGCGATTGCCCGGAGGAATCCGAAGATCTTCGATGTCCTTGGCCGCATGGACCAGTTCGAGCTTCCTCAAGGTCGCCCGCTGCACCGTCCGGTCAACGCGCTTGACGTACTGCTCATGCCAGATGCGCTCGGTGTCCTTACTGCCGAACGATCTGATCACGAGACCAGTGTATAACGGACACCGTCATTAACGCTAGACGTTAAACCTAAACTCCACCGAGTTCCTATACCGAGCAACCTTTGCCGCGTCGTCTGAACGCAGAGCGTCGTGAGCCGAGCTCAACGTCCAGTCGCGGGCCGCAAGGAGTCCCTCGACGTGATTCCAGAGGAGCCTCAGCACTGGGATTCAGGTGCTGGCTTCATGAGGTAGACGTCGATCGGGTCCTGACTTACGAGGCTGAATCCGTGACGTTCATACAAGCGGCGGGCAGGACTCCCTTGAAGGACATTGAGCCTGAACGGACGCCCTGCGGTGTCTGTGAGCAGGATCTGAGCGAGGGCCCAGCTACCGACGCCCCGGCCCTGCCGCGCGGGGTCGAGGTAGAAGTGCTCGATCCACACCCCGTCATCATCAGGTCGCACCGCGACAAGGCCGACGTCGATGCCACCGACCTGTATGGCACGGGTGTGCGTCGGGGTGAACGCGTCGAGGAATCGCTGTCGCACACGGTCCGGGTGATAGCGCCCCAGGCGCTCGAGATCGGGACGCATGACCACCGCTCGAAGCTCGGCCATCCAGGTGGCGTCGGCGAGGACGCTCGGTCGAAAGCTCCACTCCACTGTCACGTGGAGAAGCCTATTCGCTCCCAGTAGCACGGATCTGTGCTGTCCGTATCCAGACAACGGGCCCCGCCTGCCGAAGCACACGGGGCCGTCTCTGAAGCACTGAGGATCACACGTTGAAGCGGAACTCTGGTAGAGCAATGTTAACTACCCACTGTTTTTGCGTTTGACCAGCCTTATTTCACAACCCAATACTTCCCGTGCTACAACTTGTTGGCAGGAGGTACTACATGGAACGCGATGCAAAACGTCGGGCGGGCACACCAATCCTAGGAGGCAGGGCAACGCTCTACTTGCCCTCTGAGGGCACCAAGCGCTACCAGGTGGCGTTGAAGGACCCCGTCACTTTGAAACGCCGCGTGCTCAGCGCAAACAGCCGGGAATCCGCCCTCGCCAAGGCGAAGGAAGCGCTCGGCGACTGGGACGAAGCCGCAGAAGCCCGCACCACCCCGGCACCAACCGTGGCGGAAGCCTTCGACTCATGGCTCGATCGCAACAGGGATCGGTGGTCCGACCGAACGCCACTGGCCTATCAGACTCGCTTCAATACGCATCTGAAGCGATTCGCTGACATTCCTGTCACTGCAATCAAGGCCTCAGACTTCGCGAACATCGCGCTCGATACGAGCCGCGAGCAAGCTCGCCGCATCCGCACCATCGTCAAGGCGATCTTTACTGAGACGGAACGCTGGCACGGCCGCTCTCCCGATATGTACGCCAACGCAATCCGCCTCCCCGGCACCAAGACAGCCGATGCGCCTCGCACAGTCGAACGATCTCAGATTCCCGGCAACACTTGGATCAATGGGGTCGTCGACTGCGCCTGGAGCACCTTCCAACTCCACCCCGCCCGTAGCCTCAACGGTGACCGCATCGACCCTGAAACAGGCGGCCACTTGCTCTGGCAAGACGAGATCCTCACCGACCCATGGACACGGAACCGCGGCCTTTGCCTGGGGATGCCGCTGGACAATCCCGCGGTCAAGCGGCGCGGAATGCCTAAGCACTACACCCGGATAGACGCTCGACGCGAAGCGGAGACGGCTGAGCTTGCCTCCCGCATGCGGCAGATCGGTCTCGCCCATCTCATCGGCGCCGCGGCAGGCCTCCGCGTCGGCGAGGTCTACGCGCTCCGCGTGTGGCACCTCTTCGAACCCTGGGAGGAGAAGACAGCCCAGCTCCTCGACGAAGCCGTACACATCGTCAACCCGCACGAGATACTCGAGGGCTACACACCGCAAGGCGCTGAGCAGAAGAACGGACGCATCCTCCCCGGCTGGACCGGGCGCATCGAGGTCTGCGAGCAGGTATCGGCCGCCACCGGCCCACTACGCGTCAGCCCTCCGAAGATGAATCGGAATCGCACTGCCCTCGCACTGCCCTTCCTCTTTCCCAGCTGGGACACGTCCGGACGCACACTTCGTGAGATCGCCATTGCCGCCCAGAAACAGCACGACCTTACCTTTGAGCTCTTCAACCCCTCCAACACCGACACCCCTCTCTGGGAGATGACCGTCCTCGACGCGCTCAAGCTCTGGCACGTCGGACTCACGCCGACCTCTCTGCTGATCCACAGCCGGCTACGCGAGCTGTGGCTTCAGTCGAACAAGGACACCGCCACTTTCCGAAACATGCTCCTCTTCCCCACCCGCAACCCCGCACGCAAGAGGGGACCCGGCGTGCAATGGCCAGAGCGATGGCCTTACCCGAAGAAAATCCCATTCGGCACGTACCAGAACCCCAGGAACATCGCCCACCGGTACACAAACCACCTCTACGACTGGGTATCGCGTCTGACCGACGACAACCCCGGCCACCGGGGCTGGCAAGGTAACCGCGAGACCGGCTACGTGCACCACAGCCTCAGGCACTGGTATTGCTCCTCCACGCTCCACCACCGCAGCAGCAGCCTCCCCACGATCAGCCGGGCCGTCGGGCACCGCAACCCGGCTTTCACCCTCGAGCGGTACAGCAGCGCACTTCCGATCGATGACTTCGGACTCGGATAGCGGTCCAATACGCTCTCAGATCCCCGCTAACGAACGCACAGACGAGTAAGGCCCCAAGGTTCAATAACGAACCTTGGGGCCTTACAACGACATCTGGCGCTTAACGCATCCGAACCCGCTCATGCTGCAGCGACTGGGTACGCGACTTATTCTTCTCTGCTTCCGCCCGCGCAGCGCGCAGCTCTCGAGAACGAACGCTCAAACTCTGGCGTTGTTTACGCTGATTCTCCGCGATCTTCTCCGCATCCTCCTCCCGCTGGATCTCGGCCCAACCTTCGGCACAGGCGCTCTGCGCGTCGTTAGACATCTCCGGAAAATCAGCTCTAACCTCAGCGAGAGCTGCCTCCTTTGACTGCCACGTCCGTTCGGTCGCAACTCGGATTGAGTCAGATCGCGACGTCGCCATTCGTCGTGTGAATGACGCCTTCGCTTCCTCACGCTCCCCAACAAGCAGGGTCTGGTTGATACGGGTTCCGCGCGAGAGCGCCGGATAGATCAACTGACGATCCACGAACTGTTCCTTGCTCGGATCGTGAACGTAGAGCGCGTCGTCGAGAGTCATGCCCTGAGCACGATGGACCGTACTGCTGTAGCTCAAAGAGACTCGCCCTTTGTCCAGTTCCGCCTGAGGGATCGAGCGTTGGAACGTCCGTCCCCTTTCATCGGTGAACTGAGCAGTGATACCGCCTGTGTTGCTAACTCGCACTACCTCGCCCCGCCAGCCGTTCTTCAAGCCGAGCCTGTTCATTCCTTCGCGCATCGCAATCGTCTCGCCCTTCTGGACTTCCTGTTCAAGCCCGTCGAACCGGAGGACCGCTTTGCGTGCGTGCGGATCGAGATGGAAGGGGTGGTCCTCAGGCAGCTCCTGGCGACGCTTCTGTACGTCAGCGGAGATCTGCACCTGCATCTGTTTCGTCGGTACAAGGACCGCCGCATCGGAGTCATGATGATCCATGAACCAATCAGCAGCTTTCTTCGCTGCCAGCTGCTGCTCCAGGTCCCTTCGCTTCGGATCAAGCTCCCCGCGAGCGATCGCCTCCTGAATCTCCTCGCTCGATCCCGCCGAGAGCAACTGACCGTGGGTCTCGTACACCTCGACGAGTTCGGAAGCTTCGGCGATGGTGTCGAAGGAGTTATCCCACGCGAGGTCATGCATTCGGGTCTGCACGTCACGTTCCCACTCATTCTCAGCACGACGAATGTCACGTAGCTCGACGGGAGCAACGTGGTCAAGCACCTCTCGGAACGCACCCGAACGATCAACCGCTGACAACTGGGCGTAGTCACCAACTAGAACCACCTGGATGTTGTTCTTTTCAGCGAACTTCAACAACTCTTCAATGTGGTCGTCGCTGGTCATACCCGCTTCATCGACAATGATCACCTTGCGCTTCTCGCCGTCCATCCGTGCACGCGCCTCGGGTTGCTGACCCTTTTCCTCAATGAGCTTCTGACGTTGGTGGTCGAGAATCTCACGAGCGCCGTTCGCCCCCAGGAATTTGGCGGCCTTGTCTGCGAGCTCTACGTTGCCCCTCTTGGTAGACGTCGATTCAGCCTCACGTTTGGTCGGCAAGCTCTTCTGCCACTCCTGTAGCGCCGCCTTCGCGATTTCGACTGCCTTTTCGTCTCCGCGGAGACGTGCCTCAACGACCTGATCATCCAGTCGATGTCCCTCACGGATCTGCTCGTCGTTGAGACCCTGCTGCCACATACCGGTCTTGAAAAGACCCGTCCGCTCTTGCGAAGCGCTGTGGAGTGTGAACCCTCGATTCGCTCCGGTCTCGACTGCGAGATTGGCCGCAAGCTCCGCTTTCGTCGCAGCCACAGAAACGTCCGCCCCGGACTCCTGCAAGACACGAATGGCGGCCTTCATCGCGTGGCTCTTACCCGTTCCGGCTAGGCCCTGCGTGGTCACCAGCTGTTGTCCGGTGAGGACAGCAGCGAGAAACTCTTCCTGCTCCGAGGTGAGCGTCTGCTTACGCGCGACATCGCCGGCAATGTGCATCAGCTTCACCCGTGTTCCATCCGCATCTTGGTGATGATCGATCGTCTTGGAGGCCATGCCTCGCGCCATCTGCGTGATGTGTTGACGCTGCGCCACAACAGCTTGGGTCGTCCAGCCAGAGGCCTTCTGACTCCAGATGTCGCCCACCTTCGCCATGTCTGGGGCGCCCTCCAGACGAACAGCGCGAGCCGTCAGGAATTCACCTGCCGCCGCCATCACTTCTTCGTTGGAGTGGCCCTGAGGCGCCCAGCGAAGAGCGCAGGCGTACACCTCAGAGGCACTGAACATAGCTTGCTTCTCGACGAGTTCCCATTCCATGCGGGCGAAAAGCCCATCTTTGTCGAACTCCAGCTCCTCGCTGCTCGACTGTTCCTTAGCTTCCTCCAACAGTTGCTTACCATCCGGCATCCCCGTGGCCTGCGACCATCGCTCCAGTGCCTGAGCCTCAGACTCCTCCGCCTTCGAAGACCGCGTACCCAGAGCTGCTGACTGAGGATTCACACCGGTATTCAGCCACGCCGCGTAGATCGCGGCCTGTCGTTCCTGGTCCGGAGTCAGCTGAGCACCACGCTGCTGCGCGTCATGAGAAGCTCGGAACGTGTCTTGCTTGAGACCCATCGTCGATTCGAGGCGCTCTTGTTCCTTGAGTCGCTCATTTAGCTCCTCGTTGATCTGCTGACGCCGCGTCGAGAATTGCTCTTCCAGCTCTTGAGAGATCCCCGGAACGCCGGCAAGACGAACCTTGTCGCCGACGAGACGATGCTCAAGACGAACACCGATACGCTGACCCAGCTCGTCCGAAAGCGCCCGCAGATAGGCGGCGTCAATGCCGGCCGTCGCGCCATGCCACACCTGCGAGTCGAGCGTAGTGTGCCGCCCGTCTGCACCCTTGACGAAGTTACTCACGAGGGTGTGCGTGTGCAGCTGAGGGTCTCCTGCGCGGCTAGTAATCTCCGCCTTCGTTGCGACCTCCCCCAACTCCGCCTGGATACGCTCCGCGCCGCCCTTACCTCGCCGAGTAGTAATGACGCCGTTATCCTGAGCGAACTCCAACGCGCGCTCGACAGCCGCGTTCTGGGCAGCGAAGATCGATTCACGTGTCTCCTCATCGCCGAAAGCAGCGAGCAACGATACCCCCTTTGGTGCACTGAAAGTGAGGTCGAACGCTCCCACGTCCCCGGCCTTTCGGTCAGGCGCGTCCCAGAACGAAGCGATCTGCTCCGCCCCGTCGCCCGTCAAGACCTCCCCGGTCTGCGGGTCGCAACCGTTGCGCAACGCGTCCACAGCTTCGGGCGTCAGCTCACCTTTATACCCAGTGAGCCGTGCGGAGTACGTCAGCTGCTTCACGTGCGGATCATCGAGGCGACGCCCTTCGCTCTGACCGAGGAAGAGTTCTTCGAGCTCCCCCTCTCGTACTGGCTGACCAGCCTTGTCCCCACGGATCCAAGTGCTTCGACCGTCACCATCCGACGCGTAATACGCGGACTGCTGACCGACGGACTGCTCACTCCACGATGCGCGAAGCACCTTCTCCGCTTCGTCTGGATCACGCCCTTCCTGACTGGCCGCGTGGCGTTCAATTCGGACGCGGGCGATCATCCGCACTTCCTCGATCGACTTATGTTCGTTCCCGGCTTCCATCTGGATTTCGACGACCATGTCGTCAGCCTTCTTCTCGTAGTAATCGGCCATCACTTTCGCTTGGCCGACCTTCACTGCTTGCGTTGAAACCGCCACTGCGGCTACCTCCTAGTTAGGTGTCTTGGATGCACAGTGCCGAAACGAGTTTCGATGCACATATGCACAAGAGACCGTGGGGGCAGACCCTCGGGACGCAAGGCCCGGCATCAAGGTGCCAGCGTGTATTGATAATTTGTTGTGTTTTAGGACTTGTAGAGGACTGTGTAGCTAAGAGATAGGGAGAGGAGGTTTTTAGGAGAGAAAGGAGAGGTGTAACTGAGAGTTAAGGGGTACTGAGGAAGGAGCTGTAAATGAGTAGGAGTGTGAGAAAAGGAGCTAGGTGTGAGAGATAGGTAGGTGTGTGCTGGGACTGTGTGTATGAGGAAGACAGATAGGAAAGGGTGACTGATAGCTGAGTGGTATTGCTGTAAGGGAAGGATGCAGTGCGACAGAGATGACTGTTGCTTTGAGGGAGGGCTGTGAGTAGTTGTGAGTGGTTGTATATACGCAAGTTCTGCAATTGGTGAGTAGCTGTGCATATAGAACTGCACGTTGGATTGTTGATGTCGCGCATGATGAGGCGTGTGGGCTCAGCTAATAGCCGTGGAACACGCAACAGGTGTGGCTCGCGTACACGGCCGTATAGGGCCCGCGACCTATCGCGAGCCGAGGGCTCGGTTCGGCTGCGCGCTGTTGGTTTGGTTAGGAGCGTGCGCTGCCGGATGTGAACGACATGCATACGCACGCCGGAACTGATGGTGGAGCAGCTTCCCGCGGGTTGCCGGTGCACCGGCANNCGGCAACCCGCCAACCCACCGACAGGGCGGTCCGTGTGCGCGCTCACGCAGGCAGGTGGCACTGGCTTCCCGGCGCGCAGTTCGGGTCGCAGGCCCGTCACAACACTGACCTGAGCGCAGTAGCACTTTATTACGTTGGTATGTGTTTTAGTAGGTTCTTACTTCGACATGCACGTTAGTAGGTTCCTACGTTGGTAAACACGTAAGTAAGTCGGCACGTACCTTAGTAGGTTCTTACGTTGCTAAACACTCAAGCAAGTTGGTACGCACGGTTGTAGGTTGGTGTGTCAATCGCCGGATGCTACGAGAGAGCTTTGGAAGGTATTGGCAAAACGCGCATCGCCGGCACGGTAGGTGGTATGAAAACCGATGAGAGATCACACATGCGAAAGAAAGTCATTGCCAGCTGCGACGACCACTGGGCGTTGAAACTGCACGCCGCGAGTGTCGGTCATCAGCTCCAGGCCACGCAGGTGCGCGCCATGCAGCGGCTGGTGAGCGCGTACGAGTCATCGCCCACTGAACTGAAACGCACTGCGCAGGAAGTGGGCGCCGTCCGCTCCCGCTTCTACTGGATGGTGGATCCTGCTGATTGGGATCAGTTCGTCGCGCTTCGGTCCGCGTCCGGGCTGAGTACCGCAGAGCTACTCCACGTCGCTGTACAACTGGAGACAAGCCAATCCAACTGACAACTGGCATTTACCAGGGGCCACGCCACGACACATCGTCGGCGTGGCCCCTTTTTTCACGCCCGATGAGCGGTCGGCCGCCCCCTGCCCGATCGCTCGAAAAAGTAACTCTCAAATCGGCTTGTGATTATGTGCACCGCCGGCACTGTGTTCCGTGTAAGCGTCGGAGTCCTTTTCTAACGGCTCTGCACCAACCACTGGAGGTAACTATCAGTACCGAAACAACAAGGCGGTCCGTCCTGGTTCATGTCGCAACCAAGCGTGCCGCAAAGACCACAGCGCATGCGCAGCGCTCAACGATGCAGGGGCTTCTGGCCGAGCGTCTTGGCGCGCTTGCCATTGCGCAGTCGCCGGTAACGCCGGCGCATCGAATTCTAGAGGCCACTGAGCGCACGATGCTCTGCATCGCGCTCCCTGCCCCGACCTGGGCAGCACTTGATCAGCTTCGCGAAACTCAGGGCGTCACCTGGGATGCGGTCATCCGGTCCATCACACTGCAGGGAGGTCATCCGACTCGATGACTAATCTCGACTGGAATTTCATCAGCGCACTCATCAAAGTCTCCTTGTGGGCGTTCGTCGTCCTCGTCACGCTCACGCTCATCTTGAGCTTCCGCGCTCCAAAGAGGATCGCCCTGCCTCTTGTGAAGGTCGTTTTGGGGCACATCTATTGGGTCCTCGCACTCCTCTGCTTCATGGCAATCGCGTTCGATAAGCCGCGGAAGAAGATCCTGATTTTCCTTCGCAAAGGACAGTCCTGCACGGTCGAGCTTCTCAGCGCCATCGCCGAGATGTTCGTCTGGCTCTTCCACCTCGCTACCAACGCCAGGCGCTCAAGCAAGAAGGCAACAGCCTCTGATCTCGGCGCGGAAGGGCGGTGACTCTGATGGATACCACTATTCTCATCGTCATCATCGGAGCCGCGGTCCTTATCGGTGGCGCAGGCATGGTGCTCTGGATCAAGCGAAGCAAGGCGAAGAAGGCCCAACTGACGGATGCACGCAAGTTGAGCGGCTCCACCGAGATGATGGGCAGCCACGAACTTCGACAGCGCGAATCGGAAGGTGACCACGCGCTGGTTCTTGGAGAGTTGATCGACCCAGACAACCCCACCAAACGCATGTCTGATCTGGTTGCTGACTTCAAGAACGAATCCTCCTTCTTCTTCGGTCCCCCTGGCTCGGGCAAGACGGCGTTCCTTCTGGCTCCAAACATCATCAGGCACGATGGCCCGGTATTTGCGTCCACGACGAAGGCTGACATCATTCAGGCGACGTTGCGCTCGCAACAGGTGCGTCAGACGCTCATGTCCGGAGAGGGGCAGGAGCACGCGATCGCGGTCTTCGACCCCGCCGAACTACTCGAAGAAACCCGCCACGCAACGGGCCGCAACGCCGATGTGCTCCATGAAGCACCTCGGTACGCGCAGGTCTGGACACCCATCTCGGAAGCTGTCACCTGGCCGCGCGCACAGGCAGTCGCGAAAGCGATGCTGACCGCTGTCGAGTCAAACTCGAGCGGTGATGGTGGTGGAAACGCCGCATTCTTCACGCTGCACTCCACGACGATCACCGCTGCCCTCCTCCTGCTCGCTAGGACACAGCGTGGCTCTACCCTCTACGACGTTCTGGATCGTGTCGAGAAACTTAGCGGCGTTGAGGACGACGAGCCTGATGAGTTCGGGGAGAAGGTGCCCGACCCATGGGAGGTTTTGTCCACTGACCTCAAGAATGCCGAGAACGCCATCTCAGCGAAGCTCGAGGTGCTGGCGCAGCAGAACGTCTCCGGGCAGCAGTCACACGTCGAACGCCTTGAAACGACGAAGCAGGCACTTCGGCTGGCTCATATGGGGTTGAAGTCGAGTGTGGGTACCGCTCGCGCCGGTGACACCAAAGCCGGCATCATCGGAGCAATCGGACAGCTCACAACGGGTTGGACGATGTCTCCGAAAGTCATGGATCAGCGGTGGGACGACGAAGGTAGCTTCCGTCTCGAACAGTTGCCGGCCAGCCACTCGGTGTACCTCACGTGCCCCACGACGGAACATCGTCCGCTCGCGAACGCATTTCTTGGCGCATACATGGGTGAGCTTCAGCGACGAGCTGCACGTGCGGGAGGACGACTCCCCCGTCGCCATCTGGTCGTTCTTGACGAGCTGGTGTACTGCACACCGCACAGCGACATGCCCAGTTGGGCAAACAACGTGGCACGCTCCGCGGGAATCAAGCTGGTACTCGGGACGCAAGCAATGTCTGATCTTGAGACGGTATGGGGCGAGACCCGTTCTCGCAGCCTGTTCAACGCGTGCAAAGGGTCCAAGGTCCTTATGCCCGGCTGCACGGACGAGAAGGCGCTTCAGCTTTTCGAGAAACTTGCAGGTAAAAAGAACCTTGTGCAGGTCTCCTCTGTCGCTCAGGGCACGACCGAGTCCCGTACGTTCTCGGGGCTGAAGATCACCTCCGATGACGGCAAAGTCTCAAAGTCGACCAGCGAGACGATCACCCAGTCCGTTGTCGAAAAGGACACGGCTTCCGCTGCCCGCCTCGCCGCAATGCCATCGAATACGGCACTGGCGTGGCTTCCTGGCGAGAAGGACCTGCCGGGTGGCACAGTGCAGATCCGCACGCTGCCCTACTTCGAAGAGGGCACTGACCTCAGCTTGGCCGCACAAGGCAATTTGGAGGCCGTCGTGCGCCTCAGCCGACCACCTAGCCGCCACGCACGGTCGGTCAACCTTGAGAATCCTCTCTCGAGGCCATTGAGGTCAGACAAAAAGCCGTCACAGTAGTAATTACTGATGACGTTCTAGTCGTAGGGACCCGGTTGTGATGGACCGGGTCCCTACTTTTTTGGGATGATCGAGAACTTTTTCAAATTACCCCCCGGTTTCTCTTGTGATTATGTGCACCGCCGGCACTGTAGTAATTGACCGGCCAAACAGCGCACGGTCCCCATACCCACGGGAGGTCATCACCATCACTACCAACGACAACACCACCACGTCCACCTCTGCAGAATCCGTCACTGCGCCGAAGAACCTGCAGGTTCTCGTCACCCAGATCAACCAACTGCCCCACGGCTACCAGATTCTCGGGACACTCCTCCTGGGCGGCGGCGTCACTGCAGCCGGGTACGGGCTGTCCCAGCTCGGATTGCTCGATCTGGCCGCCACGTTCATCACCTGCTTTATGCTGACATTCTTCCGTTTGGTGTTCGACTTCACCAAGCGCCCGAAGGCAGACGCAGACTTCGCGAAAACTCGCGCAGGAATCTCCGCCTTCGTTGAGGAGTTCGATTCCTTCATGAAGAGCCGAGCAATCCTCGGCAAAGCGATCATCGCAACGGGCTACGCAATGATCTTCCTCGCTGCTCGCTGGGTCGTCATCCTCCTCATCGGACTCATGGCTAACGTCTGGATCGCTGTCGCCGTCGGTCTTGTGCTCGCCTCTGTGATCGCTTCGCCGATCCTGTGGCGCGCAATGTCCGGAAGCATTGTCTCGAAGGTTGACGGTCGCGACTAACGCTCACCCCGAGTATCCGAGAAAGGGCGCCCCAACACGGGGCGCCCTTTCTCGGGTCTAGGGCTTGTCTGCACGCGTCCACCCGGCACGGTGGTCTACAACACGATCTTCACCGGAGGAGGTGAGAGTACATGGCAGTAACGATTCGCGAACTGTCCGTCGAAGAAGCGCGCGCGTGGTTTGAACCTCAGCTTGATCAGGCCGATCGCTACCTTCGCTACGGCATCCGCCCAGGTTTCAACCGCACCAGCGAAGACACCGACGCGGAAGACTGACCGACCCCGCCACCAACAAAGGACAAGAGCTCAGATTCCTGGGGCTCTTGTCCTTCGTTATGTACACAGTTAACGTCGTATACACAGTTGACACAAGGCACCATTGCTACATGGACACTGTAACGAGCAAGGTCTCAACGCGCGAGCTGCGAAGCCAGCTCTCGGATGTGCTTGGACGAACGATGTACGCGGGTGAGCGCATCGGCGTCACTCGCAATGGGAAGCTCGCCGCCGTGATGGTGAGCGTGGCCGATCTGGAGGCACTTGAAGAATTCGAGATGGCGCAGGACGTGGCCGCCTACCGTGAGGCCAAGGCATCCGACAATGGCACCCGGGTCACGCTTGACGAGTTGCGTGCCGACCTCGCTTCGTGACCTATAGCGTCGAATTCACTGCGGCCGCGGCGAGGCAGGTGAGGAAGCTCCCCCGACCAGCGCGCGATCGCGTACTCGATGCGATCGATGGCCTCGCTGGTAACCCTCGACCGCACGGAGCGAAGAAACTCGTCGGTGAGCAGACGGCCTGGCGCATCCGCATAGGTGACTACCGAGTACACCGAGTACACCGAAGTTCACCGAGTACACCGAAGTTCACCGAGTACACCGAAGTTCCCGGGTGCTTGATTCAGTTGGAGGTTGCTGGAACGTAGCCCGGGATTCCCCTCGAGAATGCGTGCTGTTCTAGGGGTGGCGGGGTCGTGGCGGCTGATTGACGGTTCATCGGCGGGTCCGGGGCGCCGCAGCTCTCGGCTCCACTCTGGCGCTGCATCGAATCAAGAAGCTTTGATGACGATGGGCGGTGGCACCAGTCCCCGAGAGCAGCGTTCAATACACCGCGCGCAAACGAGTTTGGTGGACTTCAAACAGAAGTGCCGACGACTTCGGACATTGATACCTGAGAGACACCACCCCACGAGTCGAGCCTGTGGCTCCCCCAGGCACAGTAGACGGCGCACGAATGAGGTCTGCGTCTGCTACAAAACCGCTACAACCACGGCGTGTCTACACCGATCTGTAGCAGAATTAATGCCGTGTGACCTGGTGTTTAGACATTGAACCTAAATTCCACCACGTCGCCATCCTTCATGACGTAGTCCTTGCCCTCGAGACGTGCTTTCCCCTTGGAACGAGCTTCGGCAACAGAACCGGTCGCGACCAGATCCTCGAAAGAGATGACCTCGGCCTTGATGAAGCCCTTCTCGAAGTCAGTGTGAATGACCCCGGCAGCCTGCGGCGCCTTCCAGCCCTTGCCGATCGTCCAGGCGCGCGCCTCCTTGGGCCCGGCAGTCAGATACGTCTGCAGCCCCAGAGTGTCGAAACCGACGCGGGCGAGCTGGTCAAGACCTGACTCATCCTGACCGGTCGATGCCAACAGTTCAGCAGCATCCTCAGGATCGAGATCGATGAGCTCAGACTCGATCTTCGCATCAAGGAAAATCGCCTTTGCCGGAGCAACAAGTACTTCAAGTTCGGCCTTACGCGCAGCATCCGTCAACACGCCCTCATCGACGTTGAAGACGAAGATGACGGGCTTCGATGTGAGTAGCCCCAGCTCCTTGATCGGCGCGAGGTCAATCCCGCTCACCGAAAGCAGGATGCCTCGTTCGAGAGCATCCTTCGCCGCGTTCGCAGTCTCAAGCACCGAAGGATCGAGCTTCTTACCGCGGACTTCCTTCTCAAAGCGCGGGATCGCCTTCTCTACGGTCTGCAGATCCGCGAGCATGAGCTCGGCGTTAATCGTCTCCAGGTCCCCCTGGGGGTTGATGGCTCCGTCGACATGCACCACGTCGTCGTCATCGAATCCACGCACGACCTGGGCGATCGCATCCGCTTCACGAATGTTCGCGAGGAACTGGTTGCCGAGCCCCTCCCCCTCGCTCGCCCCGCGCACGATGCCCGCGATGTCGACGAACGACACAGCAGCGGGCAGGATGCGTTCACTGCCGAAGATCTCGGCCAGCACGTTCAAGCGCGAATCGGGCAGATTGACGACACCCACATTCGGCTCGATCGTCGCGAACGGATAGTTCGCCGCGAGCACGTCGTTCTTGGTGAGTGCGTTGAAGAGGGTGGACTTGCCGACGTTGGGCAGGCCGACGATTCCGATAGTTAGAGCCACGGGGTAAGAGTCTACCGGTGGCTGATGCGTCGACCCATCGGATGCTGGATCAACTGCGCAGGGCGCGGAAAGTTCCCCGCCAAATCATGCAACCAGCCTGCTGTCACGGTTTGGTTGCCGAGATCAGGACGTTCGCCCGAGATCAGGAGAGTTTCTGCAGAAATCTCCTGTTCTGGGGACTTCATCCTGTTTTCGGCAACAGGGTGGGAGCATCCTGTTCTCGGCAACAGGGCGAGAGCCCAAGAGCGGATGCTGCCAGCCAGCGGCGCGCCTGCAAGAGGCCCGCCCTCACTGGGGTGAAGGTGGAATCGTGCCTTTGGACTTCACCGCAATCGACTTCGAGACGGCGAATCCTTCTCCGGCCTCCGCCTGCTCGGTCGGACTTGTCCGTGTCCGCGGCGGTGAGGTTGTCGCCACTGCCGGCTGGTTGATTCGTCCGCCCGCAGGTCACGACGAGTTCCAGGAATGGAACATCAAGATCCACGGCATCCACCCGTCGGATGTGGCGTCCGCCGCCACGTGGTCCGAGCAGTTTGACCGCCTGTGCGACTTCGCCGGCGCCGACGTGCTCGTCGCCCACAACGCCGGCTTCGATTTAAAGGTTCTGCGCACGGCCGCCGAAGTAACGGGCGAGGTCTGCCCGCCGTACCGATCACTGTGCAGCCTGCAAGTCGCGCGCAAGGCGTATGACCTCGACTCTTACCGTCTGCCGGTTGCCGCAGCGGCTGCGGGTTTCGCTGAGTTCTCACACCACGATGCACTGGCGGATGCGCGGGCCTGTGCCCAGATCGTCATCGATGCCGCTCGCCGTGCGGGAGCATCAGACGTCGACACGCTCGCCGACAGCCTCGGTGTGCGGGTGAGCGAACCGCGAGTGGTTGAGCCGCGCGTGGCCGAGCCACAGGCCGCCACCCACGAACGCGCCGCCTGAGCCGCCATACATCAGTCGCGTATCGGTCGCGCCAGCGGCACACTCCGGCCACAATAGAAGTATGACGAACCCCGGCGACTCCCCCGTTAGCCTCGAGGTCATCGAGGGGACCTTCGACCTTGCCCGA
Source organism: Microbacterium sp. (assembly GCA_003524435.1). Classification (GTDB taxonomy): domain Bacteria; phylum Actinomycetota; class Actinomycetes; order Actinomycetales; family Microbacteriaceae; genus Microbacterium. The sequence continues at coordinate 19,455 of DQHP01000031.1, read as the reverse complement.
CAGGGACGCACCGGTCCGCTCGGCGAGATGATCGATGCGGGCGTACCGATTGACGTTCGTAACCCGCGTGGTGACACCGTGCTGATCGTGGCCACCTACGCGGAGCAAGAGCACACAGTTGCCGATCTTGTACGCCGCGGCGCCGATCTGGATGCGGTGAACGGCAACGGCCAAACAGCGATCTCATGCGCGGTGTTCCGGAAGAACGAACCCCTGTTGCGGATGCTTCTGGATGCTGGCTCCGACGCGAACGCCGGTGGGCTCTCTGCTGTCGCAATTACCGATCAATTCAAGCTTCCTGAGATGCGTGCGATTCTCGACGAGTACGCGAACCGCAACGGCTGATCGGAGCGGCGTCCCGTCAATGTCTGAACCCCTCGGCATCATGGCGGTATGGATGCTCCGCTGATCGTTCTCCTTGTCGCCATTGCTGTCGCGGCAGGATTTTTCGTGGGTTGGTTTGCGAATGCGACGCGCACGGCAGGGCAGCGCACAGAGACTGCGACTGACCTCGCGCGCGCCGAAGCAGAACTTGCAGCGGCGCGCGATGACCGCGACCGACAATACGATCTGTATCGCGATGCCGTCGAACACGGCCGCGTCGAACAGCGCGCCGAAGCAGAGCGCGTGCAACAGCAGAATGCCGTCTTGACCGCACTCGCTCCGGTCCGTGAATCTCTGCAGCAGATGCAGCACAAGGTCACCACGCTCGAACAAGAACGCCACGCGCAGTTCGGCTCGCTCACCGAGCAACTGCGTCGCGCTCAAGAATCTGACGAAGCATTGCGCGCCACGACTGAGTCCCTCGCGGGTGCCCTGCGATCAACCGCGACTCGTGGAGTGTGGGGCGAGACGCAGCTACGACGCGTCGTCGAAGCGGCCGGACTCACTCGGCATGTCGACTTCGATCTGCAATCCACAATCTCTTCAGATCACGGGCTGGGGCGCCCCGATATGGTGATCCGCCTCCCCGGGGGCACGTCGATCGCGGTCGACGCGAAGGTACCGCTCGATGCTTATCTCGAGGCCAGCGCACTCGCTGGCGGTGCCGCGCACGATGCTCAGCGTCGCCAGCACATGCAGAAGCATGTCAAGGCCGTCCGCGCGCATATTGACGCACTCGCGAAGAAGTCGTACTGGTCAGGGCTAGAGGCGAGTCCAGAGTTTGTGATCTGCTTCCTCCCCACAGAATCCCTGCTGGCAGCTGCCATCGATGAAGATCCCACGCTTCTCGACTACGCATTCGGTAAGCGCGTTGCGCTTGCCTCTCCTGTAAACCTCTGGGCCGTATTGAAGACAGTGGCATTCACATGGACGCAGCAAGAGGTGTCGGCTGAGGCGCGCACGCTCCTGAAACTCGGCACACAACTGTTCGAACGTGTCGGCACGCTCGCTGGCCACGCCGACGACCTGCGCCGTGCGTTGGAGCGTACAGTCGACAGCTACAACAAGTTCGCGGGGTCATTGGAAAGCCGGGTGCTAGTAACAGCACGCCAATTCCCCGGTATCGATGCGTCAACGCTTGATGCCACACCGGCGGTCATCACAACTCCGGCCCGCCGATTCACCGCCGCAGAACTGGTCGATCAAGCACCGGTCGACCCCGAAAGCGTCCATGCTGACATCGGCGAGATTCGCGCGCGAGTGGACGAGACTTAGGAGCTACCTGGCACCCAGCTGAGCAGCATGATCACAAGGCCGGATGTGACGACGAATGCGCCGATCATCCACCACGAGCTGAGTTCGTGACCCTCTTCGCGGCGCACGCGGAACAGCACATCTGTGCGACGTGCAGGGTCGATATTCGGTGCCACAACGGTTGCGGCGGCGGCTGCTGCCGCGCGAGCGGCCTCATCCTCCGGCGTAATCCGAAGAATGCGCCCCGTGTTGGTGGTAACCATGTTCGACGGTGCGGACGTGCTATCGCGCCGCTTGTGCTCCGTGACCATCTCTCACCCTCCTGGATGCCGTGATGCGAATGCCTTCAACGGCAACCAATCCAGATCCCATTGTGCCAGCAATGACTGAGAGAGCTCGCAGGAGCGCGGTTACGATCCGCACCCGGATCGTTGTGGGCGCTACAGCCACTTAGAGACGAGGTGCTCCGAGGCGATACGACGCAGCGTGCCAGACGCGCCACGCAACACCACAGATTCGGTGTACACGTAGTTGCCGTCACGGCGGACACCCGCGACCAACTGGCCGTCGGTCACGCCGGTAGCGACAAACAGTGTGTTATCGCCTTTAACAAGTTCGTCAGCCTCGTACACGTAATCCATCTGGAGTCCCGCATCGATTCCGCGCTGGCGCTCGTCATCATCACGCGGCCACAGACGCCCCTGGATGTGTCCGCCGAGAGCCTTGATCGCGCACGCAGTGACGATGCCCTCTGGGCTGCCGCCAACGCCGACACACATGTCGGTGCGTGCTCCGTGGCGCGCGGCGTTGATGCCACCGGCAACGTCGCCGTCGCTCATAAGCCTCGTTCCGGCACCCGCTTCGCGGATCTCCTCGATCAGCTTTTCGTGGCGAGGACGATTCAGCACTGAGACGACAATCTCATCGACCTGCTTGCCGAGTGCCTTCGCCAACCGAGTGATGTTTTCCGCAATGGGCAGGCGAATATCAACGACGCCGACACCCGCGGGGCCCGTGACGAGCTTGTCCATGTAGAACACGGTGGATGCGTCAAGCATCGTGCCTCGATCGGAAACCGCAATCACCGAAAGAGCGTTCTGACGCCCGGCTGCGGTCAAAGAAGTGCCGTCAATGGGGTCGACGGCGATGTCGCACTCTGGGCCGCGCCCTGAGCCAACGACTTCCCCGTTGAACAGCATGGGGGCGTTGTCCTTCTCGCCCTCACCAATGACTACGCGCCCTTGGAAATTCACTGTTCCGAGGAAGGCACGCATCGCGTCCACAGCCGCACCATCGGCAGCTTCTTTGTCACCCCGGCCAATGAACGGTACGGCACGGATAGACGCGGCTTCGGTCGCACGCACCAGTTCGAGTGCAAGATTTCGATCGGGACGCAGCGGGCTCATATCGGCCGTAAGACTCACCATGTAGCCAGCCTATCGAGCGCCGCGTGTGAAACAGCCGGTGTTTCGTGCAGTTCTGAGTGTAAAAATCGCACTTCTTAACACGGGGGAAGGGAGCCCATCCCTCCAACGCAGCGCCCACGGCATCCGCTCGACACCACCGATAGAGTGAACACTGTCCCCTGATTCACCTATCGCAGGAGTTTTTTATGCCCGTCGCCACTCCGGATCAGTACGCAGAAATGCTCGATCGTGCGAAGGCTGGTGGCTTCGCGTATCCCGCGTTCAACGTCTCCAGCTCGCAGACCATCAACTCTGTCCTCCAGGGCCTGACCGAGGCCGGCTCTGACGGCATCATTCAGGTGACCACCGGTGGAGCAGACTACTTCGCTGGCCACACGGTCAAGGCCCGCTCCACGGGGGCTCTCGCCTTCGCCCGCTACGCCACCGAGGTTGCGAAGAACTACCCGGTCACCATCGCGCTTCACACCGACCACTGCCCGAAGGACGCCCTCGCTGGCTTCGTCGAGCCGCTGATCGCTGCTTCCGAAGAAGAGGTCAAGGCCGGCCGGGGCCCAATCTTCCAGTCGCATATGTGGGACGGATCGGCTGTGCCACTGGCTGAAAACATTGAGATCGCCAAGGACTTGCTCCCCCGCATGAAGGCGATCAATGCCATCCTCGAAGTCGAGATCGGCGTCGTCGGTGGCGAAGAAGACGGTGTGCAGCACGAGGGCTCCAACGACGCTCTCTACACGACGTTCGCTGACGTTGACCAGGCTGTTCAGGCGCTGGGCCTCGGCGAGCAGGGTCGCTACATCGCTGCCCTCACCTTCGGCAATGTGCACGGCGTGTACAAGCCGGGTGGAGTCAAGCTGCGTCCCGAGCTTCTCGGTGAGATCCAGAAAGAGGTTGCCGCGAAGTACAACACCGGCGCGAAGCCGCTTGACCTGGTCTTCCACGGTGGCTCAGGCTCAACCGACGAAGAGATTGCGACGGCAGTGGCAAACGGCGTCATCAAGATGAACATCGACACCGACACGCAGTACGCCTACACGCGCGCGATCGCCGACTACATGTTCAAGAACTACGACAGCGTGCTGAAGGTTGATGGCGAGGTCGGCAACAAGAAGGTTTACGACCCCCGCGCTTGGGGCAAGGTTGCCGAGGCCGCCATGGCTGCCCGCGTCGTCGAATCGACGCGCCAGCTCGGCTCACACGGCCAGTCCAAGAGCTGATCTCCCCCGCGAGAACGCAAGGATGCCCCGGCCACTGCGGCCGGGGCATCCGCTGTTTCAGCAACCCACTCGGATCAGCCGACCGCGAGCGTCCAGTTGCCGTCAGCAGTGACAGCGATCACCGACGGGCCAGCGGAAAGAGGAACGGTGCCGTTGTATGCGCCGATCTCGTTGATCAGCAGACCAAAGTTGAATGCCTCTGAGGTCTCCTCCATCACGACGAAGTTGCTCGATCCTGCGTATCCGGCTGTGAGCGACGCGGCGTTGCCGTCGTAGACGAACACCGCATCACCCGTGCCTTCGCCCGCCAGAGCCGGCGCAGCGCCCATCGGGCGGATGTCGAACGTCCACGCACCGTCTGCGGTGACCTGCAACTTCACTCCCTCGCCGAGCGCCGAGATGCCCCACGCTGTCGTGCCGCTGTACGCACCGATCGTGTTGACGAGCAGTTCGCCCGTCGACCCGTTGTTGGCGTCGAGCACGCTGACGGCGAAGTTACTCGACCCGTTGTGCGTCGCAATCACGATGCCACCGTTCACGTCGGCGGGCAGGGTGATGATGCTGTCGCCGCTTCCTGACTGCACGATGGGTTCAAACTCACCCCAGGTACTGTTCGCCCACGTGACAGAGGCGGCAGCATCCGCCTCGCCGTCCGTCACTTCCTCCGCCTCAGAAGCCGCGTTATCGACTTCGGTTTCTATGAGCTCCTCCGCGACGTCCGCCGCGTTCTCAAGCCCCTCAACCATTTCACTGCCCGCCCGATTGTGAGAGGCGCCGCCAGCGGCTGCGCCGTTTACCGCGCCCGAGATTCCACCGACCAGCACGAGCGCACCAGTGACGATCAAGGCGACGAGCTTAGTTTTGTCGTATCCCACGAGTGGGCGTCCTACTTTGTCCCGCATAGCCCCGGCGAGGATGAGAATCAGGTCAACGAGGTACCAGATGCCTAGACCGCCGAAGGTGAACAGCTTCAGTAGCCCAGTGCCGACCTTTCCGAGATAGAACCGATCGACGCCGAAGACACCCACGAGCAGCGAAAGTAGCCAGGTCGCAAGGAAGGACTTGCCGTCGTCGGGCGCGGGAGCAGGTGCCATACCCGGAGGTGCAAACTGCTGCTCCGGGATCGAGCTGGCTGGTGCTGGCTGAAGCGGCGGTGGAGTGGGAATAGACATGTCGTGACTTCCTTACTGTTTCGGTATGTGATCGGTAAAGGGCGTTGAGATCAATCGCGCCTGTGGGTTTAGTCCTGGACGATGATGACGTTCGCGCCGTTGTCGGGGTGATAGCTCCAAGACGCGGTGAATGCGTCCCATGCGCCGTCCTGCCGCCCGTCGACGCTGCGAGTGACGCCGATGCGCTCACGGATATGCGCGGGCACGTCCAGCTGTTCGTACACACAGTCCAGAGCGAGGCTGGTGGCGCCGAGCGGATCATCGTCTTCTGATTTCGTATTGACGATCAACGTCGTGCCGTTGTCCTCAACCGACACCACGCCTTCGAACAGCTCGTCGAGTGCTCCCAATTCATCCGTGTCGGTTGGTTCAGGCTGGGGCGACGATGAATCTTGAAGGTCATTCAGGAACGCGTGCAGTGGCTTCGCGCCAGCGCACGCATCTGCTGCGACGGAGATCGCCGATGGCTGGGCGATCACTGCCGCGAGAGCGGCCAATCCACCCAGCGCAAGAACACCGACCGCAACAGCGACGATGAGCTTCGTCTTCGGTTTCCGCGAGGGCTCTGGAGACGCTGACTGTGATTCTGAGAAATCAGACATTTCCGTAGCCCCATTCCCACCCGGTCACGGCGCCGCCATTCGTCATGACGCTCTCAGACTGCGCGAGTTCGGGCGTTGTCTCGACGTTGATGTGCAGTGCGAGATAGTGGCCGTTCGCGGGAGGATCTGCCCAGCCTGAGTCGCAGTCCGGATCCAGGATGATGTCGGTAACGACAAAACGCGACCCGATTATGTTGGGGTCTTCGTAGATTCCTGTGCCGGCGAGTTGCCCGATGTCCTTGATGAGGCTGCCACGCGGACTCTTGTCCTGCGCACCGAATTCGGAAGGCTCTTCATCTTCGGTTGCGCTCGGCTGCGGCTGTGGACTCTCCGCCACAGGCGCCGTGTCTGGCGTTTTACCGGTGTCGTCTGTCGGCGCATCGACCGAGCACCCGGTGATTGCCAACGCTGTTGCGATTGCAAGTGAGCCGATCATTGCTCTGTTCATGTCCTGCTCCTGTCGGGCGGGTGGAGATTTTCAAAGGAAAGTGCGGAGGGCGGAGGTGAGCGAGCCAAAGGTCCCCAGATCCCGACTCGCTCACCTCGCACGGCCTTTCGACCGCAACCACACGCTAGAAGGACCCTGCGGCGACTGCCCGAAAGTCATTGATAAGCCCACTTATCAGCATTTGCTGACACCGCGTGGATACACCCCCTAGAGTCGTCATATGAGCACCGCGAATGCCTCGATGAAGCGCCGCCCGGAGGTCCCGGCGGACAACGCACACCTGCGCATCTCGCTCTCACAGATCGCCGCCCTGGCGAAGGTGCACCGCCCAGTAGTGTCGGTGTGGCGGAGCCGGTTCGCGACGGGAGCGCGCGCGTTCCCGAGTGCCATTGATGTGCACGCGGGACGTGAGTATTTCAACGCGGCAGCGGTCGCTCGTTGGCTCGTGGACACATCTCACGGCAATAATCCGGATGCTGTCGCTGACGCCGCCGCGTTCGCAATGCCCGACAGTGCGCAGACCTCGGACGCTGCACGAAACGCCGAGATCGAAGCGCTTCTTGCGCTGCGTGTCTCAGATGGCGAGCAACTCACAGTCGGAGACCTCGACGCACGGGCGCGACGGGTAGATCCCGACGATGATGTGTTACTCGGTGAAATCCTTGCCGTCGCAGACGACGACAACCTTGCTGCGTTCGTCGAGCAGATGATCGACGCCGCGTATTCGCCGAGGGGCGCGTGGGATGCACTCCAGTCGCAGTCGGTCGCCTCCCCCGCAGCGGGAACAGGCGGGGACGTCTCTGCCATCGGCGCGGAGTTCATCTCTCGCCTCGCGCTAGCCCTCGCCGATACTGAGAATGTCGCGATCGTTGATCCTGCTGGCGATCTAAGTTCCGGCGATCTGTTCGTCGCCACAGCCGATCGCTGCGGCGACACAGCTGATCTTCACGTACCGACGACCAATCGCGGCGTGCGCCGTCAGTTGCTGATCCACGGTCGAGCTCCCACGCTGGCCCCTGACCGCCCCCATCCGGCGCGGCCGGCGGTATGGGTCGCAAGATTGCGGGGTTTATCCCCTGAGCACGAGCTCGCTCAACTGGAAGAACTACTTGTCGAGCTCAGCGACGATCAACGATTGGTCGTCGTCGGACCCGATTCATTGCTGGTCGAGCCACTCAGCGGACCCGCCGAATCTTCGCGTGAATACGCTCTGCGATCTGGTCGTGTGCGCGGGATCGTGCGCTTGCCAGCCGGGCTCGTTCCCACGGCAGTGCGGCAGTCGTTGGCAGTGTGGGTGGTCGGCGGGCCGCAAGGCGGCACGCCGCTCGCTGATCGGTTCACTGTGGTCGGCGATGTGCGCGGCATGTCGCTCAGCAGCGCGCGGATGCAGGATCTGGTGAGTGACCTCACCGTGTCGTTGGGAACCGCGCGCGAGGCGATGTCGCATGCGTTCCGATTCGTTCGCTTCGTCCGCACGTCGACTCTCCTCGCGGGCGCCTCCTCGCTCGTCGCGGCAAGCCAACCCCACCGCACCCGGCCAAGAGCGTCGCCTGACGAGCTTTCCGCCCTCGTCGACCAGCAGCTCACCGCTCTCGATGAGCCGTCGCTCACGGTTCAGCTGCGGGCTTCATCTCAGCGACAGGATCGCAGCGTGTCACTCTCGGATGCCGTCGCTGCACGCGAAGCGCGCGTGCTCAGCGGCACACGGCTGAGCGCCGACGACACTACGGCCGACGAGGGGTACCCGGTACTCGGGCGTGATGAAGTGCGTGCTGGTGCTGCATCCGCTCGTCGCATCGATCGGGTGCGCGTCGCCGTGGACTATCCGCGCGCGCAACTGACGCTCCCGGGAGATGTGATCATCGTGACCGGGCCGAAGCCGGCGGCGATGGTCGACCGAGACGGTTCGAGCGTTGTGGAGTATCCGGCACGCATCCTGCGGCTGCTGGACGAGACTCTGGTGCCCGAGGTCGCAGCTGCCGATATCAACATGCATGCCGACCCCGCTCCGTGGCGCCGGTGGAGCCTGCGCCGGGTGCCTGCGGGCCAGAAAGCGACACTGCAGACGACGCTTGCCCGCATCGTGGCGGCGAGGCGCACGGCCGAACGGCGTGTTGCTGGGCTGAGCGAACTGGAAGCGCTGGTGATGGATGCTGTCGCCGCGGGAGCGCTCGTCGACGAATTGAACGATAGAACCTCTGAGCTGACCGACCCCGAAGGGACCTCATAATGGCCGCACGCACGAAGGTCGACACCACTCCGTCGACGATGAAAGAGCTGAAGGACACGCTCTGGAAAGCCGCCGACAAGCTGCGGGGGTCAATGGATGCGTCGCAGTACAAAGACGTCATCCTCGGTCTGGTGTTCCTGAAGTATGTCTCGGATGCTTTCGATGAGCGTCGCGGTCAGATCCGCGCGGAGCTCGCGGAAGACGACTATGACGAAGAGCAGATCGCTGAGCTCATCGATGACACCGACGAGTACACGGGTCGTGGGGTCTTCTGGGTGCCAGCGAATGCGCGCTGGTCGCATCTCGCCGAAAACGCAAAGAGTTCCGAAGAGACGACGACCGTCGGTCAGCTGATCGACGAGGCGATGGATGCGGTCATGCAGTCGAATCCGCAGCTCGCAGGAACGCTCCCCCGCATCTTCAACCGGGACAGCGTCGATCAGCGACGCCTGGGCGAGCTGATCGATCTGTTCAACTCGGCGCGCTTCACGGGCCAAGGTCAGAGCGGCGCCGACGGGCGGCGCGCGCGTGACCTGCTCGGCGAGGTGTACGAGTACTTCCTCGAGAAGTTCGCTGCTGCCGAGGGAAAGCGCGGCGGCGAGTTCTATACACCGGCTGGCGTCGTGCGAGTGCTGGTCGAACTGCTGCAACCGACGCACGGCCGCGTGTACGACCCGGCGTGCGGCTCGGGCGGCATGTTCGTACAGGCAGAGAAGTTCATCGATACCCACCACGGCGAAGGTTCGGACATCTCGGTGTATGGGCAGGAGCTCAATGAGCGCACCTGGCGGATGGCGAAGATGAACCTCGCGATCCACGGGCTGAACGGCAACCTCGGCCCGCGCTGGGGCGATACTTTCGCACGAGATCTGCACCCCGACTTCGAGTTCGACTACGTGATGGCGAACCCACCGTTCAACATCAAGGACTGGGCCCGCAACGAGTCCGACCCGCGGTGGCGCTATGGAGTGCCACCGACAGGGAACGCGAATTACGCATGGATCCAGCACATCCTCTCCAAGCTCGCTCCGGGAGGCACCGCCGGCGTCGTGATGGCGAACGGTTCGATGTCGTCGAACTCCGGAGGCGAGGGTCAGATTCGTGCGCAGGTCGTCGAGGCAGATCTCGTCTCGTGCATGGTCGCCCTGCCGACACAACTGTTCCGCTCGACCGGAATCCCGGTGTGCGTCTGGTTCTTCGCGAAGGACAAGTCGGCGGGTGCCGGAGGTTCAATCGACCGCACCGGCGAGGTGCTCTTCATCGACGCCCGTAACCTTGGCCACATGATCGATCGCGCCGAGCGCGCCCTCAGCGACGACGACATCGCCAAGATCGCCGGCACGTTCCACACGTGGCGCGGGAAAGCGGATGCCACGGCCGAGGCCTACGAGGACGTCGCGGGCTTTTGCTACTCCGCGCCCCTCGCCGAGATCAAGGCCGCCGACTACGCCCTTACCCCGGGCCGCTACGTTGGCGCCGCCGAGATCGAAGACGACGGCGAACCCATCGAGCAGAAGCTCGAGCGCCTGAAGGGCGAATTGTTCTCACAGTTCGAGGAGTCCGAGCGCCTGTCGGCGGTCGTCCGCGAGCAGTTGGGGAGAGTCGATGTCTGAGTGGCGCACGACAACAGTAGGAGAGGTTGGCGAGATCTTCGACGGGCCGCACGCGACGCCTACGCGCATCGACGAGGGGCCTTACTTTCTCAATATCGCCAGCTTGAACCAGGGACGATTGAATCTGACACTGTCAGATCATGTGTCAGAGCCGGACTTCGCACGCTGGACAAAGCGCGTCACACCCCAGAAGGACGATCTCCTCTTCTCCTATGAGACTCGTCTCGGAGAGGCCGCGCTGATGCCCGCCGATGTACGCGCGTGTCTGGGTCGAAGAATGGCGCTTATCCGCCCGAAACCCGAGACGATTCACCCGCAGTTCTTTTTGTATCTCTACCTTGGACGAGCGTTCCAGAAGACGATCGAGTTGAACACGATCCACGGCGCAACTGTGAACCGGATCCCTCTTAATCGAATGTCACAGTGGGAGCTTCAGATCCCGTCCCTCCCCGAGCAGAAGGCGATCGCCGAGGTGCTGGGGGCCCTCGACGACAAGATCGCCGCCAACACCCGCCTCGCCGGCACCGCCGATGATGCCGCATCTGCTTTGTTGCTGTCGTCACTTTCGTCAGAGTGGGTGCGCCTGGATGAGATCGCGACGATCGTCATGGGATCGTCGCCCAAGGGGGATACCCTCAACGAGTCCGGAGATGGTGTTCCGTTCTACCAGGGCGTTCGTGATTTTGGGATGAGGTCCCCCAGCCGACGCGTATTCACAACCTCCCCGGTGCGCATGGCTAGCAAGGACGATGTCCTCGTAAGTGTGCGTGCACCAGTCGGAGACGTGAATCGCGCCAACGAAGTACTCTGCATCGGACGAGGCATCGCGGCAGTACGATCCATCCGTGGCGCTAAATCAACGCTGTTTCATCAGCTAAAGGCAGAGCGCGGTGCGTGGGAACCGTTCGAAGCTGAAGGAACTGTTTTCGGCTCGATCAACCGCGCTCAACTGCACGGCATCCGTCTACGATCGGTGCGGGACGAGGCTGCCGACGCTGTGGAGACCGAACTGCACAACACCGAAGCGCTCATCTCGTCGCTCCTGTCAGAGAACCTCAGCCTCGCAGCTACCCGCGACGCACTCCTCCCCAAGCTCATGTCCGGCGCACTCCGCGTCAAGGATGCCGAGACCATCGTAGAAAAGGCAGGTGCGTGATGCGCGCATTCTTCAAGGCTCGCGTGAGGCTTTGGCCAGTCATCCTTCTGTTCATCGCGGGCATAGTCGGCACTGGATACCTCGTCGCATGGGCGGCCACGTTCTCAATCTTCAGTGTGGACAGCCACACCGAAAGCACGCAGGTGATCTACTCGATGACCCGCGAAGAGCAGGTGGTGCTGTTGAGCCTTGGCGTCCAAGGGCTCGAAGAGCAAACGGATAAAAGTAAGGTCTTTGGAGTCGAGGTTCCTTGGAGCGAACGAGCCACTCTGATTCAGTATGCGTTCCACGCCAAACTCGGCATTGACGGTGCAGACGTTGTCATCACGAACACATCTGAAAACAAGTACACGGTCAACGTCCCCGAGTTCGCCTTCATCGGGTACGACGATCCTGAGCTCAAAGTCGCTTCCGAGAACGCAGGTGGCCTGAGCTGGTTCACTCCGGAGGTTGACATCACCGAAATGTTCACTCAGATTCTGGGCGGGGCCGAAAAGCAACAGTACATCGATGACAACGCCGAGACCCTACGGGAGCAGACAGAGGCCTTCTACACAGGCATCGTCGAGGCCATCGACCCTGACATCGAGCTCGAGTTCGTCTTCGCCGGAGAAATCTCTGAGAGCGACGCCTCATGATGTTGCAACCGCCCGACGGCAAGGAGTCACAGATGAATGACGAACTTGAGCTGCTCGATATCGAAATCGAGCTGATCAGCGACGGTGATGGCGTCGCCGTGATCGGATCACCGCTGGCCGTCGAACAGTTCCTCACATCGCGCAAGCTCGAGTCGCGGGACCTTGGCCTGCAGAGACTCGGCACGAAGATGGGCAGGGCTTCGGGTGTCGTGCAGTCAGGCTCTCAGATCGCTGAGCATTCGGGCAAGTGGATCAAACTCACCGAGAAGTCGGCGAAAGCGCTGAAGGATCTCCCTCCGATGAAGGGCTCGTCGTCGGAAGTCGCCCGTGCCGTCGTCACGAAGAACGGAAAGATCAAAGGCATCCTCGAGTTCGTCCGCACTCCGGGCGCGATGCTCACGAACCCGGCGATCCTCGCTGGTGCTGCGGGGATCATGGCACAGATCGCCATGCAGCAGACGATGGACGAGATCATCGACTACCTCGCCACGATCGACGCAAAGGTCGACGATGTGCTGCGCGCTCAGAAGGATGCTGCGTTGGCCGACATGATCGGCGTGGAATTTGTCATCGACGAAGCTATGACGATCCGTGAACAAGTCGGGTTCGTCTCCCAAACGACATGGTCGAAAGTGCAAGCGACATCCACAACGGTCGCACGCACCCAGGCGTATGCACTGCGCCAACTCGATGCGCTAGCGGAGAAGCTTGAGCGCACCACGAAGATGGGCGACCTCGCCGACCATGCAAAAGACGCCGAGGACGTCGTTCGGGAATGGCTCGCCGTACTCGCACGCTGCTTCCAGTTGCAAGACGCCACCGCTGTGTTGGAGCTCGATCGCGTGCTCGACGAATCGCCCGATGACCCTGGCGAGGTGGAGCGGCACCGCCAAGCCCTGCGCATGGCTCGGCAGAACCGGAAAGCGCTCATCGCACGAAGCACCGCCGGGCTCATCGCTCGCATGGATGCGGCCGCGGCACGTGCGAATACGAAAGTCTTTCTCAGTCCGAACGCGTCGCGCGATGTCGTGAACGCCAGTAATCACGTCGCAACCGACGTCATCGAGTTCCAACACCACCTCGGCCTTGAGGACGTCAGATCGTCCGTCGAAGCGAAGCGCTGGCGCGAAGCCGCCGGAGAAGTAGGCGAAGATGTGGTCGAAACCGGTACCGAGGTAGTAGAAGCCGTCGGCCGGTTCGCAGGCGAAACCATCGGAAATCTCCGAACGGGCACCGGCAAGCTCCTGACGGGACTCGGCGGCCGCCTGCTCCGCAAGGATGCCGGATCAGACGCGGATGACGACGACGAGCAACCCAAAGGGTTGGAACCATGAGCTTCGCCATCGTCGACTTCGAGACCACCGGCATCCTGCCGTCGTATCACCACCGCGTGGTCGAGGTCGGCATCACCCACGTCGAGCCCGATGGCACGGTGTCGGGGCATTGGGAGACGCTGATCAACCCGGAGCGCGATCTCGGTCCCCAGCACCTTCATGGCATCAAGGCAGCACAGGTTCTTCAGGCTCCGGTGTTCAGCGACATCGCGGCGGACTTCGCCGACCTGTTGCGAGGGCGCGTGTTCGTCGCGCACAACGCGTCGTTCGACCTGCGATTCCTCAACGCCGAGTTCGAGCGCTCCGGCTATGCCATCTGGGGTGAAATCCCGCATCTGTGCACGATGCGCTTGGGTGCACAATTCGGGCTCGGTGGATCATCTGCGCTCGCCCACGCATGCGAAGGCTTCGGCATAGAGAACACCCAGGCGCATTCAGCCGGTGCCGATTCGCTCGCTACCGCCCAACTGCTCGCCGCATACCTGCGAACCACCGCCGATGCTCCTGCCTGGCACGACTACTGGTTCGGTCATATCGCGGCCGCACGCGAGTTCCCGTATCCGCAAGGCCGCACCACCGGCGTCGTCTGGCAGGCACGTGGCGATGTCGAAGAGGAGATCCACTTCCTGCAGCGCATCTCCGCAGACGCGAAGCATCCTCGCGCCACCGGCGCGGAGGCAGAATACCTCGCGCTCCTCGACCGTTGCCTACTCGACCGCGTCATCTCAGTCAGCGAGGCGCAGCAGCTCGCCTCCGCCGCTGAAGAGCTCGGATTCAGTCGCTTCGAAGTGCAAGACCTGCACGCCCAGTACTACAGCGCGCTCGCGCAGGTCGCATGGTCCGATGGCATGCTCGCTGCCGACGAGCAGAGTGATCTAAATGCCGTCGCCGAGCTCCTCGGAATCGTCGGTGAAGCGCGAGAATCGCTGTTGCATGCAGCAGGCACTCCGACACGTTTGACGGCCGCGAGCCAAGCTTCGACGAGCACCGCGATCGCCGGAGCCATCGGGGCATTCACGCTCGCACAAGGCGACCTCATCGTCCTGACTGGGGAGATGTCGCGCCCGCGCTCGGACTGGGAGGACGAACTTCGTGCTCTCGGGTATGCAACGCACACCGGCATAACGAAGAAGGTGCGCCTGCTCGTCGCGGCCGACCCCGACACACTGTCTGGGAAGGCGAAGAAGGCTCGCGACTACGGCATCCCGATCGTCAATGAGGACGGGCTCGGGCGGCTGCTTGGCGCTAACAGAGGCCTATAAGTTCGAAGCAAACTTATAGGCAGATGGCTGTTTTTCCTATAAGTTAGACGTCAAGATATAGGGGGACCATGCGAATCGAAGATTATGCCGACCCGACGTTCGGTCGCGTCATGACTGATCCGACCGGGCCGTGGCCTCACCCGTATTTTCTACCGGCCTCGCTGCCACGCGCCCTGGAGTTGCTACCGGCAACGGTATCCGCCGTATCTCGCGCCGACTTAGCGCTGGGACGACTTTCTGGCCTGGCGATGTTACTCGGGGATCCCACGCTACTGCTCGGACCTTCGATGGCAGCCGAGGCGCTCTCCAGCTCTCGAATCGAAGGGACACAAGCATCCCTCAGCGATGTCCTCAGCGCCCGCAGCGCCGATGACCCGATCGAGGACGAGAACCTCAGAGAAGTGTCCAACTATCTGACCTCAGTCGATCTGGGCCAACAACTACTGGAGAAGTGGCCGCTCACTCAACGATTGTTCTGCGCATTACACGAATCTCTGCTGACAGGCGTACGCGGCGAAGAGAAATCACCGGGCGAGATCCGACACTCGCCCGTCTGGATCGGATCGCCTGACGCGCGGCCGACGACAGCGAAGTTCATCCCCCCGCACCAGAACAGACTCGGTGACCTCATCGCCGATTGGGAGCGTTTCGTCAACGAACCGCCACCAATGCCCGCTGTTGTCCGCGCCGCCCTAGCGCATTACCAGTTCGAGACCATTCACCCCTTCCTCGATGGCAACGGCAGAATCGGGCGCGTGATCATCGGCTTGCAGCTGATGTCCGATCGCGTTCTTGATACGCCAATCCTGCCGATGTCCCGATACTTTGAAGCGCGTCGCAGCGAATACTACGATCGGCTCCAGGCGGTTCGCGAGCGGGCCGAGATCGACGAGTGGATACAGTTCTTCTGTGCCGGAATCGAGCAGCAGGCCAACGAGACCGCCGCACGCATACGCGCACTGGTCGGGATTCGCGAAAGATACCGTCGAGACACGATCACCGATCGAAGCGCACTGGTGTCCGTCATCGATCTCATCTTCCGCAACCCCGTAGTCACGGTCTCGTCTGTTCAACGATTTGCCGCAATCAGCCAGCCGACAGCATCCGCCGCCATCCACAAGGCAGAGGCCCGAGGCTGGTTGCGATCCGCCGGCCGTTGGGGGCGCGGTGGGCGGGAACGTTGGATCGCCACCGAGATCTGGGAGGCCGTCACTGACGAACCCGCCATCCCCGACGACGCATCAGAAGGGGCGCACTCATGACAACTATCTCCGAAGCCGTCTGGGAGCAGAACGCCCAGAACACGCTGAGCGAACCGCTGGGCTGGCAGCCGCGACGCGGCGATCAAATCGCTCCGGGAAGCGGCGAGCGCGACAGCTGGGACGAACTGCTGATCCGCCCACGTCTGCTCGAAGCACTCCGCCGACTCAACCCCGGTGTGCCCGCGCAGTACCTGCAACAGGCGGTCGTTGAGGTCGCCGCACCCACCTCGCAGGATGCGATCACCGAGAACTATCGCATCCACCGCTATCTCACCTCGGGATATCCCCTCAGCTACATCGACCACGACGGCATCGAGCAGAACCCGTCGCTGCGGCTGCTGAGCACTGACCCCGCACAGAACGACTGGCTCGCCGTGAACCAGGTCACGATCCGCCAGACAACGCCCGGGCACGGCGAAGTGCATCGCCGCTTCGACATCGTTCTCTACGTGAACGGGATGCCCATCAGCATCCTTGAACTCAAGAAGGCCGGTGTCGGCGCGGCATCCGCTCATGCACAGCTGCAGACCTACCTGCGCGAGTTCCCGATGGCGTTCCGCTTCTGCGTCTTCACACTCGCCAGCGACGGGCTGGAGGCCAAGTACGGCACCCCGTTCACTCCCCTCAACCACTTCTCACCCTGGAACGTCGACGACGACGGCCTCCCGTTGCAGCAGCCGCGCATGGAGGAGGGCGAAGACATCCAGCCGCTCGATGACGCACTCCTCGGTCTCTACAACCAGGAACGCTTCCTGCAGTTCGTGCGCAACTTCACCGCATTCGATGAGGGCTCCGACGGGCTCGTGAAGCGCATCGCCAAGCCGCATCAGTACTTCGCCGTTACAAAGGCCGTCGGCAAGACCGTGCAGGCTGTGGAGACCAATGGCAAAGCTGGCGTTGTCTGGCACACCCAAGGTTCTGGCAAGTCAATGGAGATGGAACTCTACGCGAACCTCGCCGCTCGCCACCCGAAGCTGAAGAACCCGACGATCGTCGTCATCACCGACCGCAACGAACTCGACGGGCAACTGTTTCAAACCTTCAACCAGAGCCTGCTCCTGCCCGAAAACCCCGTGCAAGTCACCAGGCGCAGCCAACTGCGCGAGGAATTGCACGCCCGCAACACCGGCGGAATCTATTTCACGACCCTGCAGAAGTTCGGTCTCAGCAAGGACGAGAAAGACGCCGGCCTCAAGCATCCCCTGCTCAGCGAACGCCGCAACATCATCGTCGTCGTCGATGAGGCGCACCGCAGCCATTACGACGACCTCGACGGCTACGCCCACCACCTGCGCCGCGCGCTCCCCCACGCGACGCTGATCGCTTTCACCGGCACGCCGATCTCCTTCGCCGAACGGAACACACAAGACGTTTTCGGCGAATACATCGACATCTACGACCTCAGCCGCGCAGTGGATGACGGCGCCACCGTGCCGGTCTACTTCGAGCCGCGTCTGATCAAGGTGTCGTTCGCCGACGATGTCTCGCCGGAAGAGATCGATGCTGCCGCCGACGAGTACACGGTCGGCCTCGATGAGACCGAGCGCGCTCGACTCGAAGCATCCGTCGCCGTGGTCAACGCCGTCTACGGTTCCCCAGAACGCATCGATGCTCTCGCCGATGACCTGCTCGAGCACTGGGAGAAGCGTCGCGCCGCAATGGTGCCGTTCGTCGAGGGCCCCGGCAAGGCGCTCATTGTCGGCGGTACGCGTGAGATCTGCGCGAAGCTGTACGCCGCGATCATCGAACGCCGCCCCGACTGGCATTCTGACGCTCTGGATGCTGGCCGCATCAAGGTCGTCTACTCCGGCACCGCGAGCGATCAGCCTCCCATCAGCGACCACGTGCGCCGCGATTCGCAGAACGCTGTCATCAAGGATCGGCTGAAGGATGCCGAAGACGAACTCGAACTCGTGATCGTCAAAGACATGATGCTCACCGGCTTCGACGCCCCGCCGCTGCACACGCTGTACCTCGACCGCCCGCTCAAGGGCGCGCTGCTTATGCAGACACTCGCACGGGTGAACCGCACGTTCCGCGGAAAGCAGGACGGGTTGCTGGTCGCCTACGCGCCGCTCGCCGACAACCTCACCAAGGCTTTGCAGGAGTACACGGTCACCGACCGGGAGACGAAGCCGATCGGACGCGACGTCGAAGAGGCTCAGGAGCTCGCGCTCGCCTACCTGGAGCAGATTCGTCCACTGCTGACTGCCTGCGACTGGCGCGGCGCGCTGAACGCTGGCGGTCCGCGCTCGGCATTGCGCGCGGTGACCATGGCTACGGACTTCCTGCGGGATCCCGTTCGCAATCAAACCGGCAGCGATGAAGAGGCGGCAGCGACGCCCGCCGTCCGATTCCGCAAGCTCAGCAGCCAGCTCGCGCGCGTCTGGGCGTTGGCGTCCGGGGGCAGCACGCTCACCGAACTTCGTGACGAGATCGCCTTCTACGAAGAAGTGCGCGTGTGGATGGCCAAGTTCGACGCACGCGATCGCCAGGCTCGTGACGAGCCGATCCCCGAAGACGTGCAGCGCCTGCTCGGCGTGCTCATCGCTAATTCGACCGCCACTGGAGACGTCATCGACATCTACGAGGCGGCCGGGATGCCGCGACTCTCACTCGACCGCCTCACGCCCGACTTCGTCGAAGAGGTGCAGCACGCCCGCAACCCACAGCTCGCGATAGAGGCTCTGCGGGCCGCACTCATCGACGAGAGCCTGGCGGTATCGAGGGGAAACCTCGTACGCCAGCGCGCGTTCTCAGAGCGGATCGCACAGATCATGTTGCGCTACACGAACCAGCAGCTCACGTCAGCAGAAGTCATCGCGGAGCTCGTCGAGCTGGCGAAGGAGGTGGCCGCCGAAGCATCCCGAGGCGAGCACTTCTCTCCCCCGCTGTCGAACGATGAGCTCGCGTTCTACGACGCTGTCGCGACCAACGAATCAGCGGTCGACGTGCAGGGCGAAGACACACTGGCCAAGATCGCACGTGAGCTCGTCGCCGTGATGCGGCGAGATGTGCGCACGGACTGGACCGTTCGCGACGACGTGCGCGCCAAGCTGCGCTCGTCGATCAAACGGCTGCTCGTCAAGTACAAGTACCCGCCGGACAAGCAGCCCGGTGCGATCGGGCTTGTGATGGATCAGATGGAGGCGCTGGCACCGCGGTACGCGTCAGAACGTCGCTGACTGCCTCAGCGCCGTTTCCGCCGCACAGCGGCGACAATCAGATCGCCGACGGCATCCACGATCAGCAGCACACCGAAGGTCTTCCACCCGCCCCGCAGATGCTTCGTGCTGAGGACACCGAGTGCCAGCTCGCCGACAGACAGTGCCGTCGCAAGCAGAGGGTTCGCGCGAAGCCTCCGCGACAGGCGCCCGTCCCACCGATCCCGGTGGGGCAGCGGCAGCGCCTCGCCGTACCCGCCGACGATAGCGTCACCAATTCCCCGCACCCAGCCCT
>DQHP01000027.1 GCA_003524435.1 Microbacterium sp. | reverse complement strand
GCGCTATCCGGATACGTACCTAGCTGTAGAGGAACGCGGATCGTATGCCGGCCGTAAACCCCACGTAAACTCCCGAAGGGTCTGTGGAGATCTACCAAGAGCCGGGACCTGACCGGGACCTGATGCATGCAAACCATGCAATCCATGACGTGAAATGGGGTCGTTTGAGGGCGGAGAACCCCGGAAAATCAAGGATCTGAGCTGAACCGTCTACCTGGGGGTCAAGGGGTCGCAGGTTCAAATCCTGTCAGCCCGACTGAGAAGAGCCCGGAAACTCGCAAGAGTCTCCGGGCCTTCTGCATGTCTCGGAACCGCGTGAGACCCCAAAAGGACCCCAGTTATCCAGCCCGCGCACTCCGTCAGCTGAGCGTTCGACGCCACGTCTTCTGTTCCGTCGAGTCGGGAGAGCCCCAGGAAGCGATGATCGTGGCGGACGCGGGGCTGCCGAGATTTTTGGAGTAGTCGAGATAGATTGACTCTCCTGGGTGGAGCTGGTCAACGGGCATGTCCACGAATGGGCTCACGTCGTTGCCACCGTCCGCCTGGATAACGCTGACGGCCCAGAGCGTGTCCGCGCTGTCGTTCCTCAGCTCGTACTTGCTCTTGCTGTGCGAGGTCAACGTCCAGGGGTCGCGAGGCAGTGTTTGGCGCGCGATGTCGTTCGACTCTTCGAGGGCAGCCGCGGATCGCCCTGCGGCCGAAGCTGACTCCTGGGACGCGATGAGCGCCGCCTCTTCGTGAGCCTTGGCCTCATCTCGTGCGTCCTGCGCATCGATCTGTGCCGCTACAGCCTCCTTGGCCTGATAGATCGCGACAAAGACGCCGTAGACCTGAAGACGGTTCAGGTATGGCGCGGACACTCCACAGCCAAGCTGACCGCGGACACGTACGCGCATTACATGGGTAACGACGCTGATACCGCCGCGCTCGCCAGAATGAACGCCGTACTGACTGAGTCGGGGGACGCCGGGGGGACGCCGGAGAAGTTGTCCACAGGTACGAAACGCCGACTTCTCAACGTTTTTCTAAGTGGACCTCCGGTATCGGAAAGCGGATACGGCTCCTATGACCAGGCACCGGGCCGAGATGGACGGCACACCAACTCACGCAATTGCAGAGTACTGCGCGCGGAGTCCTGCGAGTAGCAGACCCCTCCCGCTCATCCTCTCCGTGAGGATCGGCAGCGCCGTCCGCAGCGCCGTGGGTCCGTCGTTCGGGGTAATGATGCTGGACCACCCGCAGAGGTCTCCGCACGCTTGCGCAGTTCGGCCGCCCAGTACCGGCGTCTCGTTAGCTCCGTCGCGCCCGTCGCCTCAGGCGACTATGGTGAGCGCAATCGGCTGAACACGCAAGGAATCCTTGTAGGTTCGCGGATCGGCGAACTGGCGAAGCAAGACGAGATCCATCGTGGGACCGTGGGCAAAAATCCGAGACACCTAAAGCTCGAACCTCAATGAGCGTGCACACCACGGCGTGGGAATTGAACTGACCTCGACCCTTCGCGCCGCGGATCGGCATCGGGCGTTCTGCCGCATAAAATCAGCGATCTACGACATGTGACCCAATGCTCTTTAACCAAGCAATCCTTCACGGATGGCTCGCAGTACGGCATTGGTGCGGTCACGGGCTCCGAGCTTCACCAGGATGGAGGAGATGTAGTTTTTCACCATCGACAGGTGAACGGAAGGCGGAGAGCAGCTGCGGTGAGGCAGCCGCGGCAGCGCGTTCGGCCACTTCACGGAACCGCTTGGATTCATTGGCGGTGACGCCGTAACTCTGCACACGGACTCCTCGGATCTCCATCACCCGCTCTCTTTGGCGGATGGTTGGAGACTACGAAGGCGCCGGATGTGGACGATTGCCGCGCAACATGGCCGCCGTGAACGGGAGGTTAACGGATGCTTATCCGACGCGTTACGAGTGATTTCGCACGCCCCGAGATCTCGCCCGTCGTATGCAAAAGCCCCGAGGGCGTCGTGAGGTTGTGATGTTTCAGGACATAGGTGACGTTGATCTGGCTTACCCGGGAGGGCGGCTTGGAAGAATGGTGTCACGCCTAAGCCCTATCCCTCTGATGGGGTCCACGACGGTGAGAATCCCGGCGCGACTCGTAATGGTGCCGTGAAGTTGCGGGAGGCGAGTAAGAGAATTCGGCTGCTGAAGCAGGAGAATGACATGTTGCCCCGTGCTGCGGCATATCTGTCGCAGGCGAATCTTCCGGGAAAAGATTTTACCCGCTCGTGACTGAGCTCACCGCATCGGGGATCCCCGTGACGGTGACGTGTCGGGTATTGAAGCTTGCTCGTCAGCCGTACTACCGGTGGCTGGCGAACCCGATCACCGGTAGCGAGGTGGTGGAAGCGTATCGCGCGAACGCGCTGTTCGACGCGCACAGGGACGACCCCGAGTTCGGGCACCGGCTCCTCGCCGATGAGGCCCGCGACGCCGGTGAAGCGATGGCAGATCGGACGGCGTGGCGCATCACATCGTCCAACGGCTGGTGGAGCGTGTTCGGAAAGAAGCGCGGACGCAACGGCAAGAAGCCTGGCCCCGCGGTCCACGACGACCTCTGCACCGTCACTGATGAGAACGGGCGGGTCCGGCACGAGTTCACCGCAGACGGGCCGAACCAGCTTTGGCTCACCGATAACACGACTCAACACTCAACCCCAGCTCAGCCGCGACAGCACGAATCGTGCCACCGCGATCAAGGCGGCGGAAAAACTCTCAACTCTCTTCGCGTCACGCGGTTCTGTTGCACTCCTTTGTGCGCGCGGAGTGCTCGGAGTGCCGACACGATGGCGACGAGATCAACGATCTCCTGCAGAAGGGCACCCACCACTGCGGGCAGGTACCCGAATGCGGCAACGAGCATCAAGACCACAGAGATGATGATGCCCATCCAGATCGACTGCAAAGCGATCCGCACGGTTCGCCGCGAGACATACGCAACATCTGCCACGCGCGAAATGTCATTTGAAGTGATCACCGCCGCCGCCGACTCACTCGCTACGGTGGCACCTCGACCAGCCATCGCGATGCCCACGTCGGCAGCCGCGAGTACGGGAGCATCGTTGATTCCATCACCGACCATGAGCACTGGCCTCGGCCGCATGGCCTGGACAATCTCGACCTTTGTCTGAGGTGTGGTCTCAGCGTGAACTGTTCCAATACCAACCGCGCGCGCGACAGACTCAGCGGTTGGCGCGACATCGCCGGTCACCATCGCGATCTCCGTCACCCCAGCTTCGCGAAGGCGGGCCATGGTGTCTGCCGCAGCCGGACGAATCGGGTCGGACAGAATGATGATGCCAGCTAGTTCGTCACCGACCGACACATACACGGCAGCCTCTCCCTGGAGAGTGGGGCGAACAATCGGCCCCGTCACCTCCTCGATGAACGCGGGTTTACCGACTCGCACCACGAGGCCATCGGCTAGGGAAGCGAGCACTCCGTTTGTCGCCACCTCGTCCGCGTTCGTTATTTCCGGCAGTGCGAGCTGCTGTTTTCTTGCCGCAGCCACGATCGGTTCGGCGAATACATGGACGGAGAACTGCTCAGCGGCAGCAGCGAGCCGAAGCGTCTCGCTCGCTGTGCGGGAAGCCGAGCGAATATCCACCACATCGGCTTTCCCCTCCGTCAGGGTGCCTGTCTTATCAAACGCGGCCGAACGGACCCGGGCGAGTACCTCCAAGACGCCACCGTCTTTAATGATGACGTTCAACTTTGCGGCTGAACTCATGCCTCCCATGAACGCGACAGGGGTGGCGATGAGCAACGGGCATGGAGTCGCCACAACGAGCACCTCGGCGAATCGCACCGGATCCCCACTGAAGAACCAGGCAAAGCCAGCGATGAGTAGCGAAACAATAGTGAATGGCACCGCATAGCGGTCGGCGAGCCGAACCATCGGTGCCCGAGATTCCACGGCTTCTTCAACCAGCCGCACGATTGACGCATAGTTCGAATCGCCCGCAACCTTCTGCGCACGCATAGTGAAACTCGCGGTGCTGTTCACCGTGCCAGAGAGCACGGCTTCGCCAGCACGATAGCTCGCCGGTATCGGCTCACCGGTCACCGATGATTCATCAATCGTCGCGTGATCCGAGATGAGCACCCCGTCGACCGGTAAAATCTCCGAGGACCGCACCAACAACTCATCGCCAATCCTGACCTCTTCGATCGCGATACGCTCGACCTCACCGGTGACCGAGTGGATCCGCATCGCAAATACCGGGGCTCGATTCAACAGCTGGTTAAGTTCACGGCCTGCGCGGCGCGCAGCTAAGTCTTCGAGCGCTTCACCACCGGTGAGCATCAACGCGATAATGAGCCCCGCGACATATTCCTGCACCGCAAGAGTTGCGACCATGGCGATGACCGCGAGAATGTCGAGCCCCCAGTGCCCGCTCATTAGGTCACGAGCCATGTCGATCACGGTGACCATGATCACGAGGCCGAGCACCAGGTACGCAGTGACAGCGAGGGCTGTCTCCAGACCGGTCGCCCACAGTGTTATCCCCGTTGCAAGACCGATCATCACGAAGATCATGAGCATGCGACTGCGCAGAAACTCCACTACCTTTGGAGTAACGTGTGCCGAATCCCGATCTTCAGGTGTGACGGTTTTTATTGGCACTGCTACGCCTCAATCCTTCTTCATAAAAGTGGAGAGCGCGCTGAGCGCAGTCACATCAGTAATCGTGATCCGGCCCGGATCTTGTTGCGAGATCACTCCAGAGTCAGTGAGTTTCCGAAGTTGCCGACTGAGCGACTCCGGGGTGGTAGACATCAGCGAGGCGATGTCTTTTTTCGCCAACGGCAACGAGACTTCGACGGTTCCTCGCGGGCCTGGCTTGGCTGGTAACGAAAGCAGGTAATCTGCAAGGCGTGAACTCACGTTTCCAGAGATGACGGATGCCAGTCGAGCTTCAGTGTCATCCAAACGCTTGCTCACTCCCTGCAGCATGCGCAGCCCGATGCTCGGGTGCTTCTCGACGAGGCGGCTGAGATCTGCATGACGGAAGACACAGAGTTGGGTGTCCACGAGCGCTTCTGCTGCGTGATCAGGCCTGACTCCGGTCAGAAACGCGGATTCTCCGATGAAGTCGCCGGGGCCGAGTACCCGAATCACTTGTTCTTGTCCGGTCAAACTTGTCCGAGAAATCTTAACTTTGCCGGTGTGCACCACCATCAGCTGCGACATATCAGAGCATGCGGCGTACACCTGCTCCACAGCATCTAGCCGAACGGCGCGCGCGAAACCCGCGACCTCCACTTGCTGAGTGTGCGTCAACCCCTGAAACAGTGGCACACGAGCCACACAGAGGTCATCTGCCCGATCAGTATGCATCGTAGTTGGCACAGACAATGTGCGCATCTCCTTTTCGTTCCAGTATGGCGACTCGCAGCATCATGCATTTCATTCATCTCAGTTCCGCCTCGCGCAAGCGCTGATGTAGGCGTGTGGCGACTGCGGGTTCGAGCGCTGCTCGGTCACGTTGAACCCGGCCTGGGTCAGGGCGTGAGGGGTGTCGCGCGCGTGCCAGGGTGATGAGACGCTCTGCCGGTTCAAGCCCCTCAACCGTGTGCCTAAGACCTGCCAGGTAACCGGTCCAGCGCCCGGTGCCGGAGCCGACATCGAGAATTTGGCCGTCGCCTGCTGCCGCCCAGGGCTCGATGATCGCGCGGTCAGGGTCATCGGGTGAGATCTCAGTGCCCAGTTTGCTTTCGACGTTCACCCACGGTGATCCATATGCATCTGTGACTTTGCTTGATGCGCGCGTGGAATCGTGCTTTCGCATTGTTTCGAGTTTTGAGTCGATCATCGGCTCGTGTCGGAACCGGGTCATGGTTCGATGATCAGCTTGCCAGCGGTGTGTCCCGCTTCGACAGCCGCTAGGGCTTCAACGGCGCGATCGAGACTGAAGCGGTCACCCACCCGGGGGTTGACGATGCCGTACTGTGCGACGTCAGTGATTTTCTCCAGCCCTTCGCGTGTGCGCTCAACAGCCGAGCCGCCGAGCTGCTGCACGGTGGCCGGGTCCGCGGTGGTGATGATGACGTTCGGGTTCTTGGCGACCACAGCGATGTCACGGAGCGCCTCCCCGCCGACGAGATCGATTACCAGATCTACACCCTCCGGCGCGATGGTACGCACCCGGTCAGCGGCCCCATCCCCGGATGCGATGAAGGTCGCGCCGGTCGACTCCACGAGTTCCCGCTTCGACATGCTTGCCACGCCGATGACCGTGAACTTGTGCACTGCTCCAATCTGGGCCGCAATGAGCCCGACCCCGCCTCCGGCACCGAGAATCAGCATGGTTTGGCCCGGCTCTAGTTCAATCTGATGGGTGACGTCGTAGGCGGTGGCTCCGGCGACGGGGAGCGTCGCGGCATTGGCGAACGAGAGTTCGTCGGGTTTTGCGACCGTCTGTGCCGCGTTCAGCAGAGTGTGCTGAGCAAAAGTCCCATGTCCTTTTGCCGCCAGGCCGAGAACTTGGTCACCGACGGCGAAGTTTTCGACCCCTGCTCCTACTGCGGTGACGATACCGGAGGCTTCGCGGCCCATCGGGGCAGGGAGCTGCCAGTGGGTTCCCAGGTGCCCGGCACGGATCTTCCAGTCAGCCGGGTTCACACCGGCAGCTTTCACCTCGATCGCAATCTCTCCCGGCCCCGGCACGGGTACCGGGCGCTCGACAATCTCTTGAGTCTCGGGCCCGCCGTACGCGGTGAAGACCAGCATTTTTGACATCATCTGTTTTCCTTTATCCGTACGAGTGCGGTTCAGGCTCTATCGTGAGGTGGTTCGTCCTGACCTGAAGCCTCTGCCGCATCAGCAAGTTCCTTCGTGCTGTACTCCGCATCGATCGCGTGCTCCGGGGGCGAATATACGGTGTACAGCACCAGTGGCTCGTCACCGGTATTACGGAAGTTGTGGCGGGTGCCGGCAGGAACGGCGCAGAGGTCACCGGCATCAACGACGTGCGTGTGGCCGTCAAGATCAGCCTCCCCGCTGCCTGAAACAAAACTCAGCAACTGATCAGTCGTTTCATGTACCTCGTCACCGATCTCGCCGCCCACCGGAATAGTCATTGCGACAAGCTGGGAATGCTTCCCCGTCCACAGCACCTGACGAAAATTTGGATTTGCTTTCGCAACCTCGGTGATGATGAAGTGCGTTGCTTTTTCGCCGACTTTGAACTGGTTCTTACTCATGGTTTGCACCTTTCTTAAGATGTGTGTTCGGGTGAATTGTTTGTCGCTACTGGTTCGAGCGGGCGGCTCTGTATGCGCTCGTGCTTCGGCATGGTCGTGGCTTGGGTGTTGCGCAGCAGTCGCATCGCGTTGAGGATCACGATAAGCACCGAGCCCTCGTGCACGAGCATGCCGATCGACATCGTGACGCCACCCGCGAACACTCCGACGAGCAGCACGACGACGGTGATGAGGGCGATCGCGATGTTCTGCCGCATCACATTCACTGTGCGCTTTGCCAGCCTGATCGCTTCGGGGAGTTTCAGGAGGTTGTCACCCATCAGGGCGATGTCGGCTGTCTCGACGGCCACCGCTGATCCGGCCGCCCCCATAGCCACACCGATGTCTGCTGTCGCGAGGGCCGGAGCATCGTTCACACCGTCACCCACCATCGCGACAGTGTGCCCGTCACGCTGCATTCGTGCGACCGCTTCGAGCTTGTCTTCAGGCAGTAGGGAGGCGTGGATCTCGTCGATGCCAACTGCCGCACCGATAGCCTCGGCAACGAGCCTCGTGTCACCTGTGAGCATCACGACCTTTTGCACGCCATTCGCGTGCAAGCGCCTGATCATTTCCGGCGCATCCTCTCGAATCGTATCGGTAACACCGATCACTCCGAGCACCGCGTCATCCACTGCAACAATCATTGGAGTCTTCCCTGCGGCAGCGAGTTCGTTCGCGGCCCCAGCTGCACCCGCATCGTCAACAATGCCGTACTGCTTAAGCAACGGGGCGTTGCCGATGAGTACTCGATGACCGTCGACGTCGGCCATGATCCCTTTACCTACTACCGGTGTAATAGAGCCCGGAATACCCTGGGGGGCCACACTTTCCTCACGTGCGGTGTCGAGAATCGGGCGGGAAAGCGGATGCTCAGACCCCGCCTCCGCCGCCGCGGCCCAACGCAGCACAACGCTGCGATCCACCGTGGAATCGAGCACGACGATATCGGTCAGCCGGGGTCGCCCCTCGGTGAGCGTGCCTGTCTTATCGACCGCGACGGCCGAAATTTTGGCAGAGGTTTCGAGGTATTCGCCACCCTTGATGAGAATTCCGTTGCGAGCCGAACGACCGATGCCAGCCACGATCGCCACCGGGATCGAGATGACGAGCGCACCTGGGCAGCCGATCACCAGCAGCGTCAGACCGAGCACTACGTCACCGCTGATGAGGCCCGCTGTAAGCGCAAGCACCATCACCGCCGGGGTGTACCACTTCGAAAAGCGGTCGATAAACGCCTGCGTCTTCGCCTTCGCATCCTGCGCCTCTTCAACACGATGAATAATGCGCGCAAGCGTCGTGTCGGCTCCGATGCCCGTTGCCAACACTTGCAAGAACCCACCCCGAGAAATCGTGCCCGCGAATACATGGTCTGACTTCGCCTTTTCGACCGGGATCGACTCGCCGGTGATCGATGCTTCGTCAATTGCTCCCGTGCCCGAAACTACCTGCCCGTCGACGGGAACCTTCGCTCCGTTCTTGACGAGCACGATTTCCCCCATGCGCACCTGGTGCGCGGCGACCTCGATCTGATCTCCGTTGCGCAGTACCACCGCCACGTCGGGGGCCACGGAGACAAGTTCGGCCAGCGCGGCGCGGGTCTTGTTCATGGTGCCCGCCTCGAGCGCGTGACCGATCGCAAAGAGGAACGTCACAGCGGCAGCTTCCCAGAAGTTCCCGATGAGCGTTGCACCGATGGCCGCAATCGATACGAGCAGATCGATGCTAATAAACTTGACCATCAGCGCGCGCACGGCCTTCACAACGATGCCGTAGCCAGCGACGATCGCTGCGGCGAGCATGAGCGAGTTCGCGAGGGTGAACACGTGGCCCGAACCGTGGGCGTGTTCACCTGCGTCGATCCACCACTGAGTGCCGACCGTGATGTTCCAAGTACCGCCGAAGAGTTTCTCGATGCCAAACGACAGGAGAATGAGGAGACCCGAGACAACTGGGATGAACCAATTGCCGTATCGCCACGTGCGCAACGCGTTCACGAGTGTGCTGCCTTTCGAATGTGGTGGTGAGGTGCTGGTTAGAACGCGGAGGCCTTCGACTTATATCCGGCCTTGTCGACAGCAGCGATGAGATCATCGACTGAAGCCTTGGTTTCGTCGTGATCGATCTCAACGCGCCCCGAAGCAAAATGCACCGTTACGTTCTCGACGCCGTCAAGCCGACCGACCTGCTTCTCGATTTTGGTCACGCACGATGGGCACGAGAACCCCTCGGCACGGAGCAGGGTGTGGATGGTGTCAGCGGCATTCGCCATGGCTGTTCCTTTCGCGTTACCCCAATCTCGGGGTATGACCAGGAGATTTCCTGGCTTTCATGGTTCACGTTACCGACTAGACAGTGATTCGGCCTTGACGTAGGTCAAGTCGCCTCTGTGGGTGCCCGCCAGCCCCAGACTCAGGACCCCATCAGGAGGTCGGCAGCCGGCTCGGCAATGCGATTCTCGTGGCTCCCTCTGGTCCTCCTGGGCGCTTCCGCGCGGGCGGCCGGAGCGCGGCAGAGCTAGCCGAGATTGCGGTCCTGTGGATAAGGGGACCATAATCGAGCCCGCTCTTCACCACCATATTGACCTTGACGGACAGCCCAACTTCGTGGGCGACGTCGATACCCCGGAGGACCTTTGGCGACAAGAAAATCGATGTCATTCATCGACTTGAATGTCGCATCATCCAACGGGTCCAGCGATACTGTGACCAGGGAGAGAGACCAGCATCCTTCAGGGACTGCACTTTATGGGCGAGCGCAGACCCGTTGGTGGTGAGGGCCACATCCAATGCCTGACCCTCCCGTGTCGTCAGTGCGCTCAGCTGAGGAGGGATGCCTTCGGCAGGAACTCGAAGTCTCGCCCGAAGATCTCTTTTGGCATGCAGTACACGCATCGGAATATGCACCGGTCCGTGACCGAAATCCGCAGATCGCGCAGTGGTCGATTTCTGGCATCCAGGACCGTCCGCACCTTAGATGGACTGTCGATAGCCGAAGAATTCATGATCGTTGTTGTACCCCCCCCCAATCCGCCGCCCACTTCGGAGAAATGCTCGACGAATTCGATTCCCTTGATCCATTTGACCAGTTTGAAGCCGAGTTGGACCTCGTTGCGCAGTCGAATGGGTGCTCCGTGGCCGAACGACAGCGTGTCGTCGTTCATGTCATAGGCGAGCATTGTGAGCTTGTAGCTCATCTGCTCGATTGGCTGGGCGTCATAGTAGATACCGCCATCTGGTCCGACAGCGTACGAGTAGAAGATCACCCATTTTGCCTCCGGCTTGGGTTTGACGACATCGAGGATTGATTGCATCGACACTCCGCCCCATTTAGCGACACCGGACCAACCCTGGATACAGAAATGCTGGGTGATCTGTTCGTGGTTCGGCAGCGCCCGCAACTGTTCCAGGCTCAGGTCGACGGGGTTCTCTACGAGACCGTTGATGCGGAGTTTGTAGTCGGTGAAGTTACCGGCCTCAAGCTGCTTGTATTCGTCGGTCTCGGGGTACTTGCCGTTGTGCCAGAAGTAGGGGGAGATGTCCTTCTCCGTGTACTGGCCCGGCTTTGAGTCGAGGTGTTCGAACAATCTTTGCGCGGGGCCTATCAGCGCGTAGCCGACCTTCTGCACGACCCGCGGATGCCGATAGGTGAACGGGGTGGCTGCCACCCAACACACGATGACGACGACCATTGAGGCGGCGAAGATCCAGAAACCTACCCATGAGCCGTCGTCCCGTGCCGCATACATATGGTTCAGATTGCGGAGGGCCCCGGTGGTCAGCACCAACGTCACGTGCACGATGATGAACATGACGAACCAGCACAGTACGAGGAAATGCAGTGACCGGGCGAGCTGGATGCTGAATACAGAACTGATCCGGCGGAACCGGGTAGACAGTGCGGGGGACATGCCGAGCCCGGTTATCAGGGCTGCCGGCGCTGCGATGAAGACGGTGATGAAGTAGGCGATGATCTGCAGACTGTTGTAGTTGACCCAGCCGTTCTCCACCGGCCAATCCAGAGAAAGGTACTGAATCGCCACCGAGATGGAGTTCGGGATCACGTCCCAGCTCATCGGGACCAGACGCATCCACTGGCCGGTGGTAAAGATCAGGATGTAGAAAACGATCCCGTTGAGTAGCCAGAGGGTGTCGACGCCGAGATGCCACCAGCGTGCGAGACCGATGGAATGCCGGCGGCCAGGCAGTCCGACGCCGTCAGGCAGTGTGATTGAATCTTGCTTCGCTGTGTAGAGCGGGTCAGAGGGCACCGGCTTCTGCATCCGGAACCAGTCTTTGCCCGGGGTGGAATGCCTGGTCCAGTAGAACCGGGGATGATCAGCGATGATCGTGACGCCAGAGCGGATGATGAAAATCATCAGGAACAGGTTCAGGAAGTGTTGCCAACCGAGCCAGGCGGGGAAGCCAACAGGCGCGTTGTCCGGAAGCTCGGATTCACCCGGATACTGCCGGATGAAGTCCTGCACGGCCGGGAGTTCGCGGATCCCCGTGGCGACGGCAATGCCGATGATCAAAAGAAGAAGCCCGATCGGGATCAACCAGAGTAGGTTGAACCACTTACTCCTGCCGATTCGCACGCGTGGAGCAACACCGTATTGGGCGGGAAGCCCGCCAGCCCAATGCTCGTCGACGGCGGTGTAGTGCTTACTGTCGAGTTCAGACCGGAAACTCAATCGCGCACCGTCCGGCCCGAAGTCTGGCGCCGGTACATTATGGTCTTTCGAGGAAGAGCCCATGCCCGGAGTCTAGTGACCGGCTTCACCCAGGACATCGTTCTCGGATGCCCGCTCACCGACTGAGGCCGCTACGCATGCCCCTGTGGGAAGGTTACTGATGCATACTCAACGAGCACAGCCAAGCACCTCACGCGCGATGCTCATGCTCGTCGTGGCTGCTGTGGGCTACGCGTTGAACTTCTGGGCCTGGGCTCTCCTCAGCCCGCTAGGACCCCTTTATAAAGACCTGCTCGCACTATCGGGTAACCAGCAGGCACTCCTCGTTGCGATTCCCGTCCTCGTAGGAGCGCTGGGCCGGATACCGGTGGGAGCGCTGACCGCTCGGTTCGGCGGTCGGATCATGTTTCCCGCGATCTCGGCCGCGTCGATCATTCCCGTGCTTTTTCTGGGCTTCTTTGGACAGACGTCGTACGTCGCCCTTGTCTGCGGTGCTTTCTTCTTGGGAATTGCCGGCACGATTTTTGCCGTCGGCGTACCGTTCGTCAACGCGTGGTTTCCGCCTGAAAAGCGGGGAACGGCGGTGGGCCTCTATGGCATCGGAATGGGCGGAACGGCGATCGCGGCACTGACCACCGTCCACCTCTGGACGAACCTGGGAAACACCTCGCCTTTCCTGATCACCTCGGTGGCGTTGGCTGTTTACGCCGTCATATCGTGGATGGTTCTTCGTGACTCACCAGATCGCACGGTCCCCACGACATCGTTGCTGAGCCGGCTCACCGCAACGGCACGAAGTGCTCTCACGTGGCAAACGTCGTTTCTTTATGCATTGAGCTTCGGCGGATACGTCGCTTTCTCGATCTTCCTGCCCACCTACCTGCAGACCGCTTACGGCCTCGAACTAGCCGACGCGTCCGGTCGGATGGCCGGATTTGTCGTCGTTGCTGTGTTCTGCCGCCCACTCGGTGGGATACTCTCCGACAGGTTCACCTCAATTTCGGTGCTCGCCGCTAGCTATGCGGTGATCGCGGCCGCCGCTGTGGGCTTGACATTCACTCCGCAAAACCTTCAGAACGGATCGATTCCGCTGGTCGCGACCGTCTGTTTCCTCACTATGGCAGCTGCCCTCGGTGCGGGGTCGGGTGCCGTCTTCGCGCTCATCGCGGAGATCGTAGAAGGCGACAGGATTGGATCAACTACCGGCTTCGTCGGCGCAGCCGGCGGTCTCGGTGGTTTTGTTCCTCCGCTGTTACTCAGTGCCTTGTACGAAACCACCGGCACCTACGATGTCGGGCTGATCCTGGGTCTGCTGTAGGAACGGGTGACAGTTCTAGTTAGGCCGCGAGGGCCAGGTCGTTGTTCATGATGGTCTCGAACTCGATGGGCGTCAACCGGCCCAGGCGCACCTGTCGACGCCTGCGGTGATAGGTCCGCTCGATCCAGGTCACGATCGCGATGCGCAGTTCCTCGCGGGTGGCCCAGGCGCGACGATCGAGGACGTTCTTCTGCAGCAGGCTGAAGAACGATTCCATCGCCGCGTTATCGCCGCAGGACGCGACTCTGCCCATCGAGCCGACGAGGTTATGGGCGGCGAGTTCTCGGCGCAGTTTCCTGCTTCGAAATTGCGATCCTCTGTCCGAATGGACGATGCAGCCGTTCACGTTTCCGCGCACCCGGACGGCGTTGCGGACGGCACGGACCGCGAGTGATGCCTTCATTCTCGAGTCAATCGAGTAGCCCACGATCCGACCACTGAACGCGTCCTTGACCGCGCAAAGATAGAGCCGACCTGCGCTCGTTTTGTGTTCCGTGATGTCGGTCAGCCAGAGCTGGTTCGGCCGGGACGCCACGAACCGGTGACGCTCACGGCCGTGCTCGTCGATGACGACGCAGAGATCGTCGTGAACGGCGGGGCCAGGCTTCTTGCCGTTCTTGCCGCGCTTCTTCCCGAACACGCTCCACCAGCCGTTCGCAGACGCAATTCGCCAGGCCGTTCGATCCGACATCGCCTCGCCTCCTTCATCGCGGGCCTCGTCGGCGAGGAGTCGATACCCGAACTCCGGGTCGTCGCGATGCGCGTCGAACAACGCGTTCGCGCGATACGCCTCATCCAGCTCCCGCCTCGTGACGGGGTGCCTTAGCCAGCGGTAGTAGGGCTGGCGAGCGAGCTTCAATACCCGGCACGACACCACGACGGGAATGCCGTCGTCGGCGAGCTCGGCAACGAGCGGGTACATCATTTTCCCGGCAGATGAGCCTGGGACAGATACGCGGTCGCGCGACGCAGGACCTCGACTTCCTGCTCGAGGAGACGATTGCGCTTCCGGAGCTCACGCAACTCCGCGGGCTCCTGCTTCGTCTCGCCCGGCTGCTCGCCGGCCTCGATCCGCGCCTGACGCATCCACTTATCGAGAGTTCCGACATGGACACCGAAGTCCTTCGCGATCTGCGCGAGCGTGACCTCCGGATCACGGTTCTCCGCGACGCGGATCACGTCGTCGCGGAACTCCTTGGGGAACGGCTTGGGCATGATGACATCCTTCCAGGCCAGCCCTCCCGGGCTAGCCACTTTTGATGTCACCTGTTCCTACAGCAGACCCCCTCTTGGCACTCACGTCCTTGCTGTGTCTGCTCGTCACGCTGACAGCGACACGCACGGCACGAAATGTCCACCGAAAACGTGTTGCGCAGGCGGGCACCTGACGGCAGACGCTCTGGCCCGCCAACAACTTGCTATAGCGGTCGACGCGGGTAGCCGTCGCGCCGCAGACACGGTTTACGGCGGCCACGAGAAGTCCTTGCGCCAAACTGTTATTGGGATGCTCAAGGGCACTTATCTGGGCGAACATGACAACACGTCCGCGCGCGCATGACCGTAGAGTGGGGCGCATGTCAGAGCCTGTCGAGTTCATCCGAACCGCCGCGTTTGGCACTCGGATGACGGTACGCACACGCATCGATGGCGGCTTCACCGATGCAGTCGGCTACCTGCGCGAGCGCGACAACGACGAGTGCGTGCTCGAAACGCGTCGCGGTCTGGTCACCATTGCCTTGGACCGGGTCCACTTAGCCAAGGCCGTGCCCCCTCCACCACAGCGCCGGGCTCCGCGTACCTGAACTGGTTAGCACGCCAGGTGCGGTGTTACTGAGAGATGGACGATGTGCAACACGCACTCGTCAAGGACGACGTCGTCGCGATCGAGGGTCTCGCGTCATCGCTGATGGCGATGGCCCGGAAGGTGCGCTTGTTCGCCGTCGTGATCGAAGATGGTCAGCAGTTCAGCGGGGCCTTCGTGTGCTTCGAGCACGTGCGGGGTCATCGTTGAAAACTCGACGGCATGGCCTGGATGCACCAGGATCGTTCTCGTTCCGAGTTGGAGCCTCACGATTCCGCTGAGCACCGTGAACCACTCATATCCGGGATGCACCTGAGGAGCGGTCGCTTCACGGTCTTCGGTGATGCGCATCTTGGCGATCGTGACACCGCGCCGATCGCGTTCCCGCGAGAGCAGCCAGAACGTCGTCCCACCCATCGACTCGGGTTCTGGGCGGATCACGACGTCATCGACGCCTTCTGGCTCAACGAGCTGATCAAGCGAGGTGCCGAGCGCCTTCGCGATGGCGACAAGCTGCTCCAGCGCGATCCGCTGGTGACCAGTCTCGATGCGGCTGAGCGTCGATGGTGAGAGGAAGCATCGCGCCGCGAGCGTGTCGAGGGTCCATGAGCGGGCGAGACGCAAGCCACGAATGCGCTGCCGGACAATCGATTCGGTCTCTTCTTGCGTCATATGCAAAAGCTTATGCGTATCGAGGGATAGATCGGTAGCGTTTTCATCATGACCTCCGACAATCACCACTCCTCCCACGAACCATGGCATGCCCTGCCTGCAGGTTTCACCGAGTACCTCGGCCTTGAAGCGAAGCTCAGCATCCCTATGAGGAACGCGATTTTGGAACAGGCAACGCTCGCCCTGAAGGCGACGCCGTCGACCATCGTCGATCTCGGATCGGGCACGGGCGCAGACGCCGTCGCGCTGGCGCAGCACTTCCCTTCCGCACGTGTGCACGCCCTCGATGTCTCCGCAGAACTTCTTGATCGCGTCGCTTCGGCCGCATCGGCCGCAGGCGTCGCAGAACGTGTAGAAGGGCACCTCGTTGATCTGAACAACGACTGGCCCGCAGAGATCCCGCAGAGTGCTGACCTTGCCTGGGCATCACTGACGCTGCACCACGTCAGCAATCCCGCAGCAGTACTGCAACGCGTGTTCGACGCGCTGCGACCAGGCGGCGTATTCGTGCTGACTGAGCTTTCGGGTGAAGAGACACTTGATTTCGGCAGCGGCCGCACAGATCTGCAGGAGCGCATCACGCATGCGTCCTCGACGCACGA
Source organism: Microbacterium sp. (assembly GCA_003524435.1). Taxonomy (GTDB): domain Bacteria; phylum Actinomycetota; class Actinomycetes; order Actinomycetales; family Microbacteriaceae; genus Microbacterium. The sequence goes on along the minus strand of DQHP01000027.1, from coordinate 71,281 downwards.
CACGCACGCGAACGCCGATTGGGCGAAGCTCCTCGCCGACGCCGGCTTCCTCTCCGCGGAACGCAGTGAGCACGAGTTTCTAGCACGAGGGGACAACTCCGACGGGACCCGGTACCTGGAGCTGCAGCTTCGCGCAAAACGGGAAAAGCTGGTCGACGAGCTGACAGAGGAGGATCTCGCGACCCTCAACACCGCGATCGAGAAACTTGAGACCGGAGCATCCGAAGTATCTTTCCGCGCGGGCCGGACGGTATGGGTTGCGGTGCGCCCCGAACGCGACACACCCGTGAAAGTGATCGAAGCGGATGCTGTCGTGCTGGGCGGCGGCCCCGCCGGCCTCGCAGCTTCGATTGCCCTCGCCCGTTCACGCCGCAAGGTCGTCGTGATGGACGAGGGAAAGCCACGCAACGCGCCGGCCGAGGGGGCGCACAACGTGCTCGGGAACGAGGGCATCTCACCCCTCGAACTGCTTGCACGAGGGCGCGCCGAAGCCGAGTCCTACGGTGTTCAGATCGTGCCCGGGTCGGTGACTCGTGTATCGGGGACGATTGACGACTTCACAGTGGACGGCGGCGGCGGAACCCATCGCGTGCACGCACGTCGAATCATCCTCGCCACCGGGCTTGTAGACGACCTTCCCGATATTCCTGGGATCGAAGAAGGATGGGGCCACACCGTCCTGCACTGTCCGTTCTGCCACGGGTGGGAAGTGCGCGACCAACGCATCGGCATCGTCAGTCGCGATGAGGTCGCCATCCATCAGGTGCTTCTGTTCAGCCAGCTCAGCAATCGAGTCACCGTGTTCCTGCACGACGCCGCTGACCCGAGTGAGGAGCAACGCGAGCAACTCGCGGCGCTGAATGTTGAGGTCGTGAGGCCGAGAGTGCAACGGCTCGTGATGGACGACACTCAGGTGCGTGCGATTGAGGTCGAAGATGACCGAATTTTCGACCTAGACGCTGTCGTCATCGTGCCGCGGTTCAACGCCAGAACCGGGCTCTACGAGATGCTTGGGGGTGCAGCGGAGGAGTCTCCTTTCGGCACCCACATTCCCGCAGACCCACGCGGTATGACGAACGTGCCAGGCGTCTGGGCTGCGGGAAACGCTAACCAGCCGATGGCGATGGTCGTTGCGTCGGCCTCATCAGGGGTCACCACCGGCGCTGCCGTGCACGGTGATCTCGCTATGGCCGACCTCACCCAATCCGTACAGGCACGCCGCATCGTCACGTAGGCCGCGGGTCTTTGACACTCATCGTCGATAGGACGGCGGATCCAGCGGCACCGGGTCGAGGTTGCGTGAGACCCATGCCACGGCCAGACGCACGAGCTCGCGGGGTTCGTCAGCGGCCGAGCGGCCTCGACGCAGCGTCCGCACCAGGCGGTTGAGCGCTGTGAGTTCGGTCGGTGTGAGTGGTGTGCCGGAGTTCAGGTGGTGGGGGAGCGTCTCGAGCATGGTTCGGAAATCGCGGTCCCAGTTGATGGAGCCGTTGTCTTCGATCTCGTTGAGGACGCGGGTGGCGATACGCACGACCTCGCCTTGGACGGTGAGTGCGGGGCCCATCGAAGGCACCAGGCTCTCCCAGAGTTCGGTGTACTGGTCCTGCCAGGTGCTGCTGCGCAGGTCGATGACTGAAACCCCGTCATGGCGTTGCTTCACTGTCGCGGGTGCAACACCAAAGGTCTCGTCGAGCGAGGCCATATCCTTCGATGCCTGCACTACGGATTCTGGGTTGTATGCCGTGCGGATCGCTTCGAACTTCTCGCCAAGTTCACGTACTGCCGCTCGACCGACGTCCGTCACTTCTGCGCCTGCCTCGACGAGCAACCGCGTTGTCTCGGCGATACGATCCAGGTTGCCAGTATCGGCATCGAGTAGCCGGTCCTCAAGCGCAGTGTGGCCCTCGTGGTCTGAGGCATGGACATCCGCACCTGCTCCGAGCAAGATCCGGGTGTTGTCGATGTGGATGCTTGCACCGAAAAGCGGTGTCTGGCCACGGCGATCGCGCGCCTCAATATCGGCGCCAAGTTCGATGAGTACGGCGGGGTGGCCATTCCACGCGCCCGCGTGGTGATGCAACGGTGTCTCACCGGAATCGTCCGTCGCCTCAATATCGGCGCCAGATGAGACCATCCAGCGGATCAACTCCTCAGGGATGCCGTACGTGGAAAGCCCGGGTGCCTTCCAGGTATTGCGTGCGTTGATATCGCAGGCCTCGAAGACCGCCTGCATCGCCGTGAGATCACCGGATGCGACGATCTGCTCAAAGTCCTTGGGAAGGCGAGTGCGGAGCTTCGCCATGATCAACCGGCTCTCGTGCTGATGCCGACGTAACTCTCATCACTCGGCAGGTACCGCACTTGCACGACGCTTCCGGTCTGCAGATCCGCCAACGCGGCCGCAGGCGCGGGCACGTCGCGCACGGCGTCGAAGGTCGTGCTGTCGGGCCTGGTCACGCGCAATTCGAGGTGCAGGATCGCCCGGCCTTCTGAGACCTCGCCTGTCGGGCGCATCGACATGATGACAGCCGAGGCTTCTGTACCGCGGGTGGCGACGTCGACCTGCTGCGCAGTGAGTACACCGCGGGCGAGTCGCGAGGCGTACAGTGACTTCTCCAGCTCTTCCGTCGGGGCGTCGGGCGCGACGGCAAACCGCCCGTCGTCGAGGTATCGCACTGGGATCGTGGAGCCGGGGGAGAGCTGGGCGAGCTCGCCCTGGTTGACGATGGTGCGTGCGGTGCCGCGGATGCTCTGACCGTCGGGTGTCTCAACGTCGAGTGTCAGTTCGATCTCGGGTTGATCATTGATCGCGGTGCCGGTTGCTCGCGCAGAGATGAGCGTGCCGACGCCGAGCGGAGCATCCCGAAATTCGCGGCGCTCGTGCGCTGGTGCACGAAAGGCGAACCAAATGGCGAGCAGGACGACGAGCCCGATACCCGTCGCGATGCCAAGACCCAGCGGGTCGAACGCCTCGAGGTAGGGACGATCGCTGAGTAGCGGAATCACGACCTGCAGCGCAATGACGCCGACGACGATGATGACTCCGATAGCACGCACCTGCCGATATCCGCTGATGCCGTTCTCCTTCGTTCGGATTCGTCACTGTGGAGAGTGACGCTACGGCGGCGTGGTGAATGACCGACCAATGGTTGGGAAACAAAAAGAGATGTGCGATCCGCTACGGGCTAGTGCTGGCTGCTACGCGCCCGCGCCACGACGATCCCGCGCTGCGAACTCCAGAATCCGTCGAGCATGGCGCGCAGCTGTGCGGCGTCGACATCAGCACCGAACGCCTCGGCGCCCGACTCCAGCATGATTCCGGCGGAGAGGGGACCTGCGTGCACAGGGTCGAATCCGAGATCGTTCACGAGCCGTGAGACCGCCGCTACATCGTCGGGGTCATCGCCGGCGACCGCGATCGCTTTTCGCCCCGCCGTGCCTGGGGGACGACGTTCGTCCTCAAGATCCTGATATCCCATGTGGCTCAGCGCTTTCACGACGCGCGAACCGTCGAGATGGGCCTGCACTAGCTCGCTGGTCGAGGTGCGCGGGTCAATCAGATCATCGCGGATGCCGTCGGACGCCCACCAGTAGTTCATCGCATCGACGACCAGTGCGCCTCGTAGCGCTTCGACCGGCAGCACCCGGTAATCGCCGAGCGGGAGCGCAAGGATGACGGCATCCGATTCTTCGATGACTTGCGCGCTCGACGCGGCCACCGCACCGATAGCTTTCATCCGCGACGAGATCAGCGCAGGGTCACCGGATCTTGCGACGAGAACGCGGTAACCCGCCGCTACCGCAAGCTGCGCGAGCACGGTGCCCAGGCGCCCTGCACCAAGAATGCCGAGGGTCTGTATGCGGCGCATGAATCAATCCGCGGCAACACGATTGCGCCGCACCTGGCGCACGCGCATGATGATCCATGCGGCGAGGCCGATGACCACGACGGCGATGACGACCGTCTGGAAAATTCCTGCGTAGTCCTCGACGACATGCCAGTTGGCCCCGAGGTAGAACCCGGCCAGCACAAAGATCGTATTCCAGATGGCGCTGCCAGCCGTGGTGAGCAGCGTGAACCGCAGCAGTGGCATCCGCTCGATGCCCGCCGGAACCGAGATCAGACTGCGAAAAATCGGAATCATGCGGCCGAAGAACACCGCTTTCGAGCCGTGCTTGTCGAACCACGCCTCGGTGCGTTCCACGTCCGCAGCATTGATGAGCGGCATCCGCTCGACGATGGCGTACATGCGGCGCCGTCCCAGCCACGCGCCAATGCCGTAAAGGGCGAGCGCTCCGACAACCGAACCGACCGTTGTCCAGATGAGCACCTCGACGAGTCCGAGGGTTCCCTTTGCCGCAGCGAAGCCCGCCAGCGGAAGAATAATCTCGCTCGGCAGCGGCGGGAACAGATTCTCCAGCGCGATTGCGAGGCCTGCACCTGCCCCGCCCAGCGTTTCCATGAGCGAGACTGCCCACGTCGCTACGGCGTTGAGGTTCTCAGCTCCGGATTCCATGAGTCTCAGCGTAGGAGAGAGCACCTGAGGAACCCCGGAGAATCAGCGGCTATCAACAGTTGCGGGGTGAAAAGGCATGAGCCGCGGCATCCAACACTGCACACCCCGTGTGTACTCGGCATAGGCTGCTCCGAAACGCTCCAGGAGATCAGCCTCTTCCAGTGGACGGACAACCCAGTTCCACACCAGCGAGCCACACAGCGCATAGACGACAACCAGCCACGAGCCCGACATCAGACCGACAGCAACACCCTGTGCGATACCCGCCAACGCCATCGGATTACGCACAAACCGGTAGGGGCCCGCGATCACCAACTTCCGTGCGGTGGCAGAGGGTAACGGCGTACCCTCGCCACGCGTTGACATCGATACCGCTGACCAAAGACCGAGAACGCTGGCCGCGACGACGAGCGCAAGCCCGATCCACCTCACCACGACGGGAGGGGCGAAGGAGAGCCCCCAGCGCTGTTCGAGCATCACGATGGCCACGGGGATCACGACGAGAAAGAGCCCCCAGAACGCGATCAACTGACCGGTCGTGCGTGCGATATGGGCGGTCTTGGACGCCGTTGGGGCTACCCGAATCGCGAAGGGACCGAACAGGATCCATTCGGTGGGAAGACGCCCGAGCCAGACGAGTAGCCCTGCTGTGATGCTTCCGGTTGTGGCCGCAATCATCAGCAGGACGCCCCATGCTGCTTCGGTGGTGAGCGTTGCGTAGACGGCCAGTGCGACTGTCACCAGCGCAGTCCAAGGAACGACAACCCACATGAGCGGACGCAATCCGCATGCAATCAATGCGGATGCGATCACGAAGAGAGGGATATCGAACACAGCGACAAAGACCGGATCGAGACTGCCGAGAGTGAGCGAGCGGATGCTGTCGCTGAAGAAGACACTGATCCACCAGAGCGAGCCGGCCACAGCCTGGAGCGCAAAATAGCCGCGGCCTGCGCGCGCGTCTAAACGCAGGAGCAACGATGACGACATGCTGCGATTCTACGAGAGCGGTACTCGTCGCTAGCTCGCTGAAAGCACGTTCCCTTCTGCGCGCTGAGGAATAGAGTGGCCCTATGGACAGGACGGTCGTCTTCTCACTCTCAGCTCCGATCCCGCGCGGGCATCTGATCGAGGTGAGCGAGCTGATCAGCGAATCTGGGACGTCAACTGTCATCGCAATTGTTGATCTGGAATCTGGCGTCCGCTTTGAACGCTCGGATCTGCCCGCAGGAGAGATCGGGTCGTGGAAGGGAACTGTGCAGAGATGCACGGTATCTGGAGCTGCGAACCGTGCACGTACGTCGTTGATCGTCGATCCCGCGCGTCCAGGGGCAGCCGAGGCAGGCGTCGCCCTCCGCGGGGCGGATGCCGCGGCGGAAGCTGCCAGTGAAGAGGCGTTGCGTTGGGGTGGTGTGGGGCCCGAGCCAGAGCCCGAGCCGCCGCGCTTTTGGTGAATGTCCATCACGAAATCACCGGAAGTCGCGGGAGTGATGCTCAAGGCCCGTACGCAGATCTTGGAAAGCATCCGCGAGAACGTTGATGACACCCTCCGGGGAACGCTCCAGAATGCCGCGCACAATCAGAGCCGGTGAATCTCGGGCGATGCGGCGGTAGCGGGCCCACACACCTGTGGAGCAGACCACGTTGACGAGCCCGTGTTCATCCTCAAGGTTCAAGAACGTCACGCCGGCGGCTGTTGCCGGACGTTGTCGATGGGTGACAAGGCCTGCGACCTCTATGCGGCGGCCGACTTCATGTGTCTGCAATGCAGCGGCGGTGAGGACACCTCGTTCGTGGAGGGCGGCACGGAAGTGCGTCATCGGATGGTCGTCTGTGGAAACACCAGTGCTGGTGAGGTCAGCGGCGAGTTGCTCATAGCTGCTCTGGTCGGTGAACAGCGGAGGCTGCACTGACACTGTCGTGCCGGGCAGATAGCGAGCACGATCTTCGGCAGCAGCGCCAGAGAGCCAGATCGCTTCGCGGCGACTTAAACCGAGGCACTCGAATGCCCCAGCGGTTGCCAATGCCTCAAGCTGAGCGGCAGTCGCATCCGTGCGGCGCACCAGATCATGCAAATCCCGGTACGGTCCGTTTGCTTTCCGCTCGGCGACAATACGCTCAGCCATCGGCATGCCGATACCCCGTACATCGGCGAGTCCCAACCGGACGGCGAAGGCCGCATCGCGTCGGTGCGCCGCAGAGTCATCGGGAGCACTTTTGTTGAATTTATTGGCAGCTGGATGCTCCGGGAGAAGACAGTTGTTCTGGCCAGAGGGCACGGGGGAGTCGCTGGCATGTTGCAGCGTCGCCGCGGCCTCTGAAGCATGCAGATCGGGACGGCGCACTTCTACTCCATGTCGGCGAGCATCTGCCGTCAACGTCGCTGCGGAGTAGAACCCCATCGGCTGAGAGCGCAGAAGCCCGGCAAGAAAAGCTGCGGGGTAGTGCAGCTTCAGCCAGGAGCTGGCGTAGACGAGTAGCGCAAATGACAGCGAGTGTGACTCTGCAAACCCGAAGTGGGCAAATGCCTGGATCTGTGCGTAGATACGGTCAGAGGTGATCTCGTCCAGTCCCTTTTCGGCCATCCCTGTGTAGAGCCGCTCTTTGATCCGCTCGATCTTCTCCTGACCGCGTTTGGAACCCATCGCCCGTCGCAGCAGATCAGCCTCATCAGCAGAGCAATCACCGAGCGCTGTTGCCATCTGGATGAGTTGCTCTTGGAAGATGGGGATCCCCAGAGTGCGCTTCAGAATTGGCTCTAACGCCGGATGCGCATAGGTAGCCTTCTCTTGACCGAGTTTGCGCCGAACGAAGGGGTGCACCGCTCCGCCCTGGATGGGGCCGGGGCGGATCAGAGCGATCTGAATGACGAGATCGTAGAAACATCTTGGTTGCAGCCGCGGGAGCAAGCCCATCTGCGCACGCGATTCCACCTGGAAGACACCGATCGAGTCGGCGCGGCAGAGCATGTCATATACCGCCGCCTCTTCTTTCGGAAGGGTTTGCAGAGTCCATGTTTCTCTGGTGGCGGTGGAGATGAGATCGAAGCAGTGCTGAAGGGCAGCAAGCATGCCCAGCCCCAGCAGGTCGAACTTCACCAGCCCCATCCAGGCAGCGTCATCTTTGTCCCATTGGATAACAGTGCGATTTTTCATTCGTGCATGCTCGACTGGCACCACCTCGCCCACTGGGCGGGCGGTAAGCACCATGCCGCCAGAATGGATACCGAGATGCCGTGGCGCTTTCAGCAGCGCTCCGGCGTATTCCAACACCGTCTCTGGAATGTCATGGCCGTCGGTGGGTGCCAGATCAACACCCCAGCCGTCGACCTGTTTGGACCAGGCATCTTGCTGCCCGGGGGCATGCCCGAGTGCTCTTGCCATATCGCGCACCGCGTTCTTAGGCCGGTACTGGATGACATTCGCTACCTGTGCGGCGCGATCACGCCCGTACTTTTCATAGACCCACTGGATGATCTCTTCTCGCCGATCAGAGTCGAAGTCCACATCGATATCTGGTTCTTCTTCACGAGTGGTCGCCAGAAAACGCTCGAAGGGGAGACGATAGAGGATCGGATCGACAGCGGTGATGCCCAGGAGATAACAAACGGCGCTGGCCGCCGCCGACCCTCGCCCTTGACAGAGGATGCCGCGGCGCTTTGCCTCTGCGACGATGCCGTGCACGATAAGGAAGTAGCCGGGGAAGTCCTTCTCTTCGATCACGTCTAATTCACGCGCTATCCGTGCACGCCCATCGGTATCGAGGCGCGGATACACCTCTGGAACCGCCGCCCATACGAGAGCGCGGAGATGGCTCATCGGAGTGTGCCCCTCTGGCACTTCTTGCCGAGGAAGGTCTGGCCGAGCCCGCCGTAGCGGAAACGCAGAATCGGCAGCGATGCGCAGCCCCTCTGCGATCGCGCCCGGATAACGCTGAAACCGAGCAGTCATCTCGGCGCCGCTGCGTAGATGCGCGGAACCATGCGACGGTAGCCAACCGTCGAGTTCATCCATACCTCGAGTGGCGCGAACCGCAGCAACTGCCTCGGCAAGCCTGGCGCGCGCCGGCGCTGTGTAATGCACGTTGTTTGTCGCCACGACCGGAAGACGGTGCTCTGCAGCGAGATCGGCGAGGGTGTCATTGCGACGAGTGTCGAGCGGGTCACCGTGATCGATGAGCTCTACGACGACCTGATCCTGCCCGAACAGATCGACCAGTCGGCGCAGCGGTGTCGCGGCATCTCCACGCGCTAGGCCCTGGCGCACGCCGCCCTTGCGGCAGCCGGTGAGGATCGTCCACTCTCCGCCCGCGCTCGCCGCAAGATCATCGAGGTCATAGACCGGCCGGCCCTTTTCGCCACCTCGCAATTGCGCCCTGGTGATGGCGCCGGAAAGCCGGTGATATCCCTCCATCCCGCGGGCGAGGACAAGCAGATGTTCTCCGGCAGGGTCGGGAACACCGTTCTGTGGTGAGGGCAGGCCCAGTGACAGCTCGGCGCCGAAGATGGTCTGTACCTGAGCGCCACTGACATCTGCAGCCTCAGCAAAGCGGGCGGCACCGTAGAAACCGTCATGGTCGGTGATCGCAAGCGCGGTGAGTCCAAGCCGCTCTGCCTCAGCGATGAGATCTTCTGGCGAGGATGCGCCGTCGAGAAAAGAGAACGAGGAGTGCGCGTGCAACTCTGCATAGGGGACGGCATCGTCAGGGCGGACGATGTGCGTCGGAGGGACGGTCTTGCGGCGCTTGCTGACCGGCCCGGGATCTGGGCGGCGAGCGGGTGCTGCCTCAGCGGTGGGCCGAGTCGGAGCGCTGAGAGTCTGCTCAAGCTCTTTCCACGGCATGGGCGGGTTATGCCAGCCCATCAGTGGTACCTCCCTTCAACCCACCAGGCATCGTTCTCGTAGAGAACAAGCCAGGCGCGTTGAGCTTCATCCACGATCTGGAACCGCTGGGCGAGACGCGCATGATCGCTATCCCAGGTGCGTTCACGGAGCGGCCATGGCCCAGCCCAGCTCAGCACCTGACGCTCTTCGATCGATGCGGGCGGGGCAGAGAGCTCACCGCGGAGGTCGACAGAGGGAGGTGCGCCATCTGCTGCCGTCACCCGCACTGGTCGCGGTGGAGAAAACACTTCGGAGGGATACGGCGGCGGAAGGCTTCCCGGCCACGGCAGAGTGGCATCACGCTCCGGGAGCACTTTGTCGCCCCAGGGCTGCAGTAGTTGCCGATCGGCAAGACGGCGCCCTCCGGTGACGACAGGTGTGACCACGCCGCGATGACCAAGCATCGCTTGCACTCGAGAGACCGCGTGATGCAGCCGCTGCTGTGGTCCCTGTCCGAAGAGTCCCGGCTGATGATGGGCACTGTCATCGACCCTGGTCGGCACAATTCGCACCTCAGCGATACCGGCAGAGGTGCGGTCAGTGGATGATGCGCTCGGGCGAAGGGCTTCTAACTGCCAGCGCACCCGATCGACCAGATCACTAGCTTCAAAGGATGTGGGGTGCATCCATACGCGCGACGAGATCGTTCCGTCATCGTCGGTGAGATCGATGCGCACCTCGGTACATACCTGTGAGAGTTCAGCGAGGACAGCGGTGACAGCATCCGCTGTCTGTCTTACGGCGAAAGCCACCTGCTCGGCATGCTCAAGCGGACTTTCGAAGACGACCGCTCGCGCGAGTTCGGGGTCAGGGGCCTGCGGATTCAACGGTCGGGAATCAGCGCCGCAAGCCAACGCATGTAAGCGTGCGCCGCGCTCGCCGAGTCGGTCTCGGATGTCGTTTTCGCTCAGGGCGGCAAACTCGGCGAGAGTGCGTATGCCGAGACGCTGCAGCAATGCGGTGACCTCGCTGTCACCCAGTGTCTGCACGGGAAGCGGAGCAAGGAAGTCCTGTGACCTGCCTGGTTCGACGATGAGTGATGGCACAGCTAGCCGCGCCGCCTGCTCTGCTGTGAAGAGTCCGTCGGCAACGGCCGCACGAGAATCGGGGTAGTTATGACTGGCGAGAGCGTCGATGAGCCGTAATGCGGCTTGTTCTTCCCCGCCGTAATATCGCGCAGCACCACGGGCGCGGAGCGCGGCGAGGCCTGGCCGCAGTTGCTGTACACCAGGCACCAGATCTTCTAGTAGCCGCAACACGGGCAGAAAGGTGCGTTCATCTCGACGAGGATCAGCCGGGATGAGTCGCAGCGCGGGGGAGCATGACTGTGCGAGTCGACGTCGCTGGCCTCGCCGCACACCCTGGGCGCGGGCCGCTGCCGAACAGGCAATGACAAGGTTTGCCTGAACGATTGCGACGGGTTCGTCAACAGGAGCAGCGCCAAGCGCGGCACGCACCGGCCAATCCGGAAGCCACAGCACGAGGTGGCGGGGAGGCATCATCCTGTCGCCGCCCACTCCGTAGTCACGGGCAACGGCGTCACCGTGCGCAGAGGAGCGGCCCCGGCCCCCACCCGGCCGAGAGAAGTAGGCATTTGTACGCGCACTCGCCGCGAAGATTCGTACCGCCGCCCCGAGGCGCGCAGTGTCACAGTGCGATCAGCGAGGAGCCCCCACCCGGAACCGAGCCCGTGCCATTCGGTCTCTTCGACACGAATTGTCGCCTCGCTCTGTGGCCAGGGGGCCGTAACAAGTAGCGTGCACCCGCGATCACGTAGACGGGCATTCAATCGAGAAATGTCGGCATCAGCGACGCGGCTCCGTGGGTGCACAGCGATGAGGGGGATCACTTCAGAGAGTGCTGTGGCGACGGTGAGCCAGCGGGGTCCGGGGTCAGGGACCAGAACGAGACGTTCTAACTCGACGCCGAAACCAGCCATCGCTTCGACGCCGATAGTGGGCATTCCGATGACCGCGCACCAGGAACCCTTCTGAGAGGGTGCAGCAAGGAGGGCACCTAACAGGCTCGGAGAAGGAGAGATCGAATAGGAGGAGCCGACGCGCAGCCCCGAGTCGGGCAATAATTCCTCTAAGGCAGGGTCGAGGGGCAGAAAAGGAACATCGCTGCGTCGTCGCTGCATGCGAGAGATCTCGCTGCGCAGACGAAGCAGATCGTGCGCGCGGGAGCCTGAGCTCTCTCGAGAGAGAGTGGTGGGGGCGGAGAGTGCGGTGCCCATGCATCCATCCTCGAATATAAGTACTAATAAATCAAGTGAGGACTCAAGACTAATTAGTACATCGGACATCTGAGTTATCCACAGCCCTAAACCACGGACGGTGCCGTTCTCATACGCTTCGGAGATGATCTCGCCATCCGTCGTGTACACGCTTGTCGTCGTACTTGCGCACCTTGCCCTGCTGGGAGTTGGTGTCTGGCTGTTGATCATCGACGTGCGAACCCATCGCCTCCCGAATCGGATTGTGCTGCCAACTCTCGGCGGAGCACTGGCACTCGTCGTCGTGGACGCTCTGGCGACAGGAGAAACGTGGCCGTTGATCCGTGCGATGGCAGGAATGCTGATTCTTGGCGGCTTTTATGCAGTAATGCGTGCCACCAGTCGTGGCGGCATCGGCGGCGGAGACGTGAAACTCGCCGCGGTCATCGGACTTGTGCTCGGCTGGCATGGATGGCAGTCGCTCGCCATCGGCGCGGCATCCGCTTTTGTCCTCGGCGCTCTCTATGCGCTTGCGCTGATGGTGCTGCGACGCGCGAATCGCTCTACTCGTATCGCCTTTGGCCCTTGGATGATCCTCGGTGCGATCCTCGGCGTCGTCACGGCATAAAAGCGATGCGGTGCAATCCCACCAGATCCAGGAACACGGCGCTATGGTGTGCACATGGCACTCGCACGACTTCATGGTGGCCCGCTTGACGGGCAGGTTCTTCCGCTCATCGACACCGATCAGGACACGATGATCACGCCCTATGGCGCGACACAGATTATCTATCGACGAACCGGTGACGCAACGAACACCGGTGAGAGCGACGGTCCCACTGAAGTGGAATTCTGGTTCGTGGAATCCAGCGACGACATCACGCCCAGTGACGACTGAGCCAGCGCCCTCGCGCTCTATTGAGGTCGAGCGCAAGTACGACGTTGATGTCTCGACGCCCCTCCCTGTCTGGACAGGGATTCCAGGTGTGACAGAGATCGCCCCGGGGGAGTTGCGTGTGTTGGATGCTCGTTACTTCGACACTGCGGATGCTGCGCTCTCCAGAGCCGGCGTCGCGCTACGGCGCCGCACCGGTGGTCCCGACGAGGGGTGGCACGTCAAAGGTCCTCGTGAAGGGGACGGACGGCTCGAGTTGGGGTGGCCGCTTGGCAACACAGACGATGTGCCTGAGGCAGTCGCCAGCACGATCTCGCGCTGGACGACCGAGCCACTCACACCCCTTGCCCGTATTGAAAATGATCGCACCGCATATTTGCTTACCGGTCCTGCGGGAGTCATCGCCGAATTCGTCGATGACCGTGTTCGCGCCACTGACCTGCGCCAGGGAGTGGAGCGTGAATGGCGAGAGTGGGAGATGGAGCTAGGCCCTGCCGCTTCCGCAGATGCTCGAGGACGCGACATGTTCTTTGCCGCGGTAGAGACCGCCATCTTTGCCGCGGGTGGACGCCACTCGGCATCCGGATCGAAACTCGCCCGAGCCCTCGGCTTCTCAGCACAACCCCCTTTATCTGGCGGGCGCCACGTGCTTGAGTGACGTCATGAGTCATCCCGCTGTTCTCCGTTCCTTGCAGACGCTCGTTCCTGACACGACGCTGAGGCAGGAGGAGGTGCGAGATGTCTTCGCTGCCCAGCCTGACCTCGGGCGGTTGGCAAAGCGCATCGTCACGGCGTCGTTCAACGGATCGGGCATCGATACCCGATACACGGTGCTTAAGGAGTTATCCTTCTCCGCGGAACAGGAGGATCCGCTTTTCTTCGACCGGGACACGGCCACATTGTTGTCGCCAGGGACGAAGGTGCGCAACGAAATATACGTCCGTGAAGCCTGGAAACTCTATGTCGATGTCGCACGCAAGGCTCTGCGCTCAGATCCCGACATCACGGCCGCAGACATCACCCACGTGATCACCGTCTCATGCACCGGTTTCTACGCACCGGGTCCCGACTACGAGATCGTTCGTGCGCTGGGCCTGGCAGACAGTGTGCAGCGCTATCACTTCGGGTTTATGGGATGCTACGCCTCGATGCCCGCGCTGCGAGCGGCAAGCCAGTTCTGCGCCGCAGACCCGAATGCGGTCGTTCTCGTGGTCAGCGTGGAGCTATGTACGTTGCATCTGCGCTCATCCGAGGATCCGGACATGATCGTGGCCACTTCGCTCTTCGCCGATGGCGCGGCCGCAGGTCTCGTCACTGCCAGAGACTTTGATTCTGAGATGCCGGGTTTCGCTCTGGACCGCTTTCACACCGGAATCATTCCGGAAGGAAAGAAAGACATGGCATGGACAATCGGTGATGAAGGCTTCGAGATGACCCTCTCCACCGCGGTGCCGCAGCTCATCGGTGAGAACATCTTCGACGCGCTTCGCCCGCTCTATGCGGGGGAAGAGACGCTGGCGACGGCGTTTGACGATGGCACGATCAACGAGCAGATTGAGCGCTGGGCGATTCACCCTGGTGGACGCAGCATCCTTGATCGTGTGGAGGAAAGGCTCAGCCTCTCTGAACAGCAGTTGCGTCCGGCTCGAGAAGTGCTCCGACAGTACGGAAATATGTCCAGCGCTACCGTGCTGTTCGTGCTGCGAAGCATCCTGGAGGAAGAGGGAGCACGCAATGGAGAGCGGGTGGCGGCGATGGCCTTTGGTCCTGGCCTGACCGCAGAGAGCGCTTTGATGACCGTCGTCGGCCGTCGATGAGCGTTGATCTTTCCGGTCGCGCCGTCGATGCGCAGGAGCTGATGGACGATCCGCAGGCGAACGAGCGCATGCTGGAGCGCACGTATGAGCGCTTCGGACTCGTCAACGCTGTGGTCTCTCGTTGGCGCTCGGTGTATCTACGGGACATTCGTCCGCGCGCGCGGACGAAGAAGATCCGACTCCTCGATGTCGGCGCGGGCGGAGGGGATGTGTCGCGTGCGATTGTCGGGTGGGCGCGCCGTGATCGGCTATGTGTCCAGGTGACTGCGCTGGATGTTGATGCCAGGGCGATCTCATGGGCGCGCAAATGCGGCGGAGGCGTCGAATATCGGTGCGCGCTCACGGGCGAGTTGGCCTCGGCTGGCGAAAGCTTCGACGTGGTGATCTCCAATCATCTGCTGCACCATTTGTCGAGTGATGAGCTCGCGGATCTGCTGAGCGATTCTGTGCGGCTGGCAGGTACAGGCGGGATCGTGATACATCGTGATATCGAACGCAGCCGGTTCGCCTACTGCGGATTCTCCGCGGCGACGTGGCCGTTCGCGCGGAACGTGCTCGCTGACTCCTTTATTCGGGAGGACGGACTCATCAGCATTCGTCGGGCATATACCGCTGACGAGCTTGCATCGGTCGTGCCGTCAGGATGGCGGGTGCGGCGGGCGTTCCCCTCCCGGTTGGAATTGCGATGGGAGGCTGCGGATGCCGGATCATGAGGTCGCGATCGTCGGGGCAGGCCCGGTGGGACTGCTCCTAGCGTGTCTGCTCGCTCAGACCGGGGTCGACGTCGGCGTATACGAACGCCGACCCGACGGTGATGATCGTTCGCGAGCAATCGGCATCCACCCTCCGGGAAAGGGCGCCTTGGATGCTGCGGGGCTGGGGACGCGAGTCAAAGAGGAGGCGCTGGAACTAGAAGGAGGCGAGGTGATCTGCGGCGGTCGCATCCTTGCAGCGCTTTCGTTTGCCAGATACCAGCGGGTGCTCGTTCTCCCGCAACGCCGAACGCACGCACTGTTGATCGAACGCCTCAGCCATCTGCAGTCGGCGACGCTGTTCCCTGATCACGAAGTCCGTGACGTTCGGAACGAAGGTGAACAAGTTCGTCTTGCTCTGCACACAGCCGGGGTGAGCCGAGAAGTGACAGCGAAGTTCGTTGTCGCGGCAGATGGGGTGCACAGCATCATCCGTAAGCAACTGGGCATCGACTGGCGCCCGCGACCGGGAAGCGGGTCGTACGCGATGGTGGACGCACCTCACGACCAGACTGGTCAGCGTGTTCAACTCCACTGTGAGCCGGCAGGTCTGGTCGAGGTATTTCCGCTTCCAGAGGGACAACGGCGATGGGTCGTAGCTGACCTGCAGCGCACGCTCGGGGATAGGGACGCATTCGTCGCGGCGATTCGTCAGCGCACCGGTTTCAGGCTGGAGCTTCCGTTAGATCGACACCCTACGATGTTCCGGGCGCAGCAGCATCGCGCGTCGCGATTAACTGCAGGACGAGTTGTACTGCTGGGCGATGCCGCACACGAGACAAGCCCGATCGGCGGACAGGGGATGAACCTCGGCTGGGCAGCGGCACACCAACTGTCGGCGGCGCTTGAGCACGCTGTGCGAAGCGGGCGAGCGGAGTTTCGAGAGTATGAACGGCACGCTGAACGTGCCGCTGCGCGCGCTCAGCAACGCTCGGCGTTTTATATGTCGATGGGGCGCCCCGCCGCTGGGCCAACGCTCGCCGTCCGCAATGCCGTGATCCGCTTGCTCGGCACGGCGCCGTTGCGCGCACGAACAGCGAACATGATCACCATGAAAGGGACATAACCGGTGGCTGAGCGTGTGACCGGCCTCGAGTAAGGCCGTCGTTCAGATCTGCTGCAGGGGCCGAAGATCTGCCTCGTCGCGCTGAGGCCAGCCCGACAACGCCCGCTCGGCCATCGCCGTGATTGTGAGCGAAGGGTTCACACCTGGGTTGGCGGGCACTGCCGCGCCATCAACGACGTGCAGTCCCGGATAGCCCCAGACGCGGTGATAAGGGTCAACGACGCCCTGCTCTGGTGAGGCGGAGACGATCGCTCCTCCGAGGAAGTGCGCTGTCATGGGAATGCCGAACACTTCGGGCCACGACCCGCGCGCTTCGGACTGCACTCCGCCCTCCTCCTCCAGCCGTGCGGCAATCGCGCGTGCGGCACGGTGCGCCTGCGGCAGATACGAGGGGTTTGGTTCTCCTTCGCCCTGCGCGCTGGTCAGTACGAAACGACCTAGGCGGCGCTTCACCGAGAGCGTGAGTGAGTTGTCAACGGTCTGCATGACGAGAGCGATGATGCCTCGATCACTCCACCGGCGCAGGGAGCTGAGGCGAAATGCAGTGACAGGGGCCCGCACTATCTGTAGGAGAAGCGCACCGAGTCGTGAGACAAGTGGGCGGCTGCCATCGACGAGACCACTGGCCAGCATCCCCATCAGATTAGAACCGGGGCCGTACCGCACGTTTTCCACGTGCGTGCGGTCATCGACATGGAAAGACGTGGTGATGGCGATGCCTTTCGACAGCCCAACCTCTTCGGGCACGGCAACGGAGATAGCGCCATCAAGTGCCTCGGAGTTTGTTCTCGTGAGGGTTCCGAGCGAGTCGGGTAGTTGGGGGAGCGAGCCCATCGCCTTCAAACGGTGCAAGAGAGATTGCGTACCCCACGTGCCGCCGGCAAAGACAACCTGCTCTGCAGTCACAGTGCGGCGGCGGCGCACCCAGGCACCGCTTCGCACCGTGCTGACGGAATAACCACCACGGGCCAGCGGCACCACGTCGACGACGGTGCGCAGCGGTTCGATCGTCGCACCACACCGCTCAGCAAGGGCGAGATAGTTCTTCGCGAGAGTGTTCTTCGCGCCTACCCGGCAACCCACCATGCAGTTGCCACAGAAGGTGCAGCCGGTGCGGGCAGGTCCGTCACCATTGAAGTAGGGGTCAGCGACCTTCTCGCCCGGCTTGCCGAAGTACACGCCCACCGGTGCGTGCCTGAAGGTATCGCTGACACCGAGATCTTCGGCGGCTCCCGCCATGATGCGCTCCACTGGCCCCGTGTAGGGGTAGCGCTCAACGACACCGAGCATCCGCTTCGCCGTCGCATAGTGCGGCTCAAGTTCGCTCTTCCAATTGAACTCCGTGGGCCAGTTCCTGTCGACAAAGAACTCTTCTCCGGGCTGATAGAGCGTATTGGCGTAGTTGAGTGAACCGCCGCCGACCCCCGCGCCAGCAAGAATCATGACGTGCGGGAGCTTGTGAATGCGTTGTACACCAAAGCATCCGAGTGCCGGCGCCCACAGATAGCGTCGAATATCCCAGGAGGTCTTCGCGAAATCATCATCGGCGAAACGCCGGCCCGCTTCGAATACGTGCACGCGGTAGCCCTTTTGAGAGAGCCGCAGCGCGGCGACAGAGCCGCCGAAACCAGAGCCGATGACCACGACGTCGTGATCGAATGATTCGCTCATCAAATACCTTTCATGTGTGCGGTGGGAGAGTCGACGTCAGCCGAGGGGAGAAGGATGCTGAGAGCCCCTGGCAGCATGCGGATCTTTACGCTCTCTGTGCCAATGCGCTCGCCGTCTGCATAGACGAGCAGACCGGGAGCCTGCACTTCCATCTCCGTGGTGCGGGCCGTCGTTGCAGCGGCAAGTCGCAGATGCGTGCCGCGCAGCAGATGCGGAAAAAGGCGAATCAGCTGAAGCCTGCCCAGGGGAGCGACGTGAAGTACATCGAAGAGACCATCGTGTGGATCGGCGTCAGGGCAGATGGGCATGCCGCCCCCGTAGGTACGCGTGTTTCCCACTGCGATGAGGATGCCGTCGGACATAGCGGTATCAGCATTATCAATACGCACGGTGAACCGCATGGGGCGCAAACGCGCCAGCTCGATCACGAGCGCCAAGTAGTAGCGCGCACGTCCGGCGGGCCAGCGTAGCCGGTTGGTGCGCTCGCTGACCTTTGCATCGAATCCGAGCGCCGCGACGGTGAGAAAGCGCGCTGCTCCATCGGGACAGATTGCTTCACCGATATCTACCGCACGGCGCACGCCGTGCACAGCGGCGGATGCTGCGAAGGCAGCGGCATCGGCAGAGCCGAACGGAATTCCGAGAGAGCGAGCGAGGTCGTTGCCGGTGCCTGCGGGCACCAGCACGAGGGGAACGGTGGAGTCGACGAGTTCATCGAGCACGATTGCGAGGGTGCCGTCGCCGCCGACTATCACGAGGGCGTCAGGCTTAGCGCCGAGAGCAAGGGTGGCGAGACGTCGAGTCTCTGCAGGAGAGGACCCGGTGTGCACTGTCGGCTCCACGCCGAGTTCACGCAGGCTTGCGACTGCGGCGTCTCGAGCCGAGGCTCCTTTGCCGCGCCCCGCCGCAGGATTCGCGAGAACGATGATGTTGCGCATCTCAGTCATTTTGAGCCGCGGGGGTGAGGGGCAATACCGCGCCGGGATTCATGATTCCTGCCGGATCGATCTCGGACTTCACAGCGCGCAGGAGTCGAATGCCACCTTCGCCGATCTCGCGAGCAAGCCAGGCAGCATGATCGCGTCCGACACCGTGGTGATGGCTGATGGTGCCGCCATGCGCCAGAATCGTGTCGTTTACCTGTGATTTGATGGGCGCCCATGTCTTAACACCCTCACCGTGCATGTTGCCGATAATGGTGAAGTACAACGCGGCGCCGGTCGGATACACGTGTGAGATATGGCAGAGCACAAGTGATTTGCCACCCCGATCGGTGAACCCGCTCTTGATCGTTTCGGTGATGGCGGCTTTCAAACGTGAGATGTTGGCCCAGACAGTTGCCGTCTCCAACGTCTCGCAGAAGACACCGTGCTCCAGGAGCGCGTCACGGAGGTAGGGGGCGCCGAAGCGCCCGTGGGCCCACTCTTCTGCGGGACCCGCTCCGGTGGATCGCCCACCGGCTGCGGTCAGCACTCGTGCGGTCTGCGCGTGCCGCTCCGCGGCGATGTCGGCGTCTCCTTCGAAGACCGTGACGGCGCTGCATCCTTTTGAAAGAGCTTTACCGACGCGACCATGCTGCGCGAGGCCGACCCCGGTTTCAGCTTCGTCGGAGAGACGAATGACGGTCGGGCCAGTGCCGAGTTGCGCAACACGGCGCAGAGCCTCCGTGCCGGTGGCGAAGTCGGGAAAGGTCCATCCCTCGAATCTGCGAGTCTCCGGCATCCGGTGCACGCGAAGGCTCAACTCGGTAATCACTCCGAGGATTCCCTCCGCGCCGAGGAAGAGACGCATCAGGTCGGGGCCGGCTGCTGATCCCGGAGGGCCGCCAAGCGTGATATCACCGGTCGGCGTCGCGACGCGAAGCGCCGTCACCATCGCGTCGAATCGTCCATTGCCTGCGGAGTTCTGTCCGGAGGAGCGGGCTGAGGCGAAGCCGCCGAGCGTGGCGTAGAGAAAGCTTTGCGGGTAATGCCCCAACTCGAACCCACGTTCGGAGAGCAGGCGTTCGGCTTCGGGACCCGTCGTTCCCGCCAGGAACCGTGCTTCGCCGCTGATCTCGTCGAGCTGCAGCATCCCACTGAGGCGCCGCAGGTCGAGGGCAATCACCGCGCGGTGCCTGCCTCGTTCAGGGGTGAGAGCGCCGACAACGCTCGTGCCTCCGCCGAAGGGAATCACCGCTACATCGTGTTCAGAGGCATACGCGAGAACCGCGCTGACTTCGTCATGATCGGTAGGGGAGAGCACCGCATCCGGAGTGTTCTGCCGTGCGGCGCGGAACCGAAGAAGGTCGGGGGTAGAGCGCCCCGCCGAGTGTCGGATGCGTGACTCAGCATCCGCTGCGATGGCCTTATCTCCCACGATTGCGGCGAATCCTGCGAGGTCTTCGGCAGCCAGAGCGCTGGGAGTCAGCACGACATCAGACAAGGACACGGCAGGTTGCGCACGGCTGACGCGTCCGAGGAGCGCAGGGAGCAGTGCACGCACGGCCAGGGGGAGTTCCTTGGACAGGGCGGGATCTCCCCAGCCGTTCCATCGGGGAAGCCCGAGGGGTGATGTCTCCGTTGCCATGCGTTACAGTGTGACACATTATGAAACAACGTCAAACAGTGCTGAGATCGTCGGTCGATGCCGAGACTCCGATCTGGGACGAGGCCGACGCAAGCTTGCTGGAGCATGCATCCGCTCTCATCGCGACGCGCGGAACGCAGGGCCTCACGATCGCGGAGCTTGCTCGAGAGGCAGGTGTCAGCAGACCCACGATCTACCGTCGTTGGGCTGGGACCGATGAGGTAGTACGAGCCGCCCTCCTTCGGCAGACGGTGTTGATCATCGAGCAACTCGCTCCGGGAGTGACCACACGCCACGCGTTGGTCTCAGAGGTGATGCGTTTCGCCGACCTGTTTCGAGATGACCCCGTGTTCAAGCGTCTACTGGATCGGGAACCCGGTGCGTTTACTCAGTACAGCCTCAAGCGAATCGGCTCAAGCCAACGAGCCATGTTGCGATGGTTGGAGGACGCTCTCGTTCGCGGGCAGTCCGATGGATCGGTGCGCGAAGGCACGCCAGGAGACATGGCGGTGATGCTTTTGCTCATTGTTCAGTCAGCTGTGCTCTCGCGTCACGCGGTGGCCTCGCTGATCGGGGAGCCCGAGTGGCATGACGAGCTCACCCGAGCTGTCGACGGATACCTGAGACCATGACCCGCGACGTTAGTGTGCGAGCCTCATCGATGGTGAACGCAGCCCGGCGTTCGCGCGAGCTCGACGCGCTCGCGGATGGCAATGAGATCGATGTGCTCGTCATCGGCGGTGGCATCACCGGCGTCGGCGTTGCGCTGGACGCGGCAAGCCGAGGGCTCTCCGTCGTACTTGCAGAGGCCAACGACCTTGCCTTCGGGACAAGTCGATGGAGCTCGAAGCTCGTCCATGGCGGCCTGCGCTATCTCGCCTCAGGAGATTTCGCCGTCGCGCACGAGAGTGCGGTCGAGCGCCATCTGCTGATGACGCGTATCGCGCCGCATCTCACTCGCACGCTTCCGCAATTGCTGCCGTTCGTCAACGGAATATCGATGAAACAGCGATTCTTCGGTAGCGCGGGGTTCTGGCTCGGCGATGGTCTGCGTCGGATCGCCCGGACACCAGGCGCTGTCCTGCCGCACCCTCGACGAGCATCGGTGGCCGAAACAGTGGGGATGTTTCCGGCGGTGAGTCGTCGCGGAAGCCGCGGTGGCATAGTCAGCATGGACGGTCAACTCATTGATGATGCGCGACTCGTCGTCGCTGTCGCACGTACTGCAGCAGCACATGGTGCGATGATTCTGACCCAGACTCGGGCGCTGGATGTCACCGGCGACGGAGCGACGCTGGTGGACGCAGGTGGCGGGGGATCGTTGCGCGTGCGTGCGAGGGCGGTGGTGAACGCCGCAGGAGTCTGGGCGGGTCAACTCGATCCTGACATCCGTCTTCGTCCGAGCCGCGGGACCCACATCGTTCTGGACGCGGCCGCGCTGGGGAATCCGTCGGCGGCACTCACCGTCCCACACCCCGGGTCCATCAGTCGTTTTGTCTTCGCGCTACCCGTGCAACTGGGGCGCGTGATTGTCGGACTTACCGACGTTGATGCACCGGGTGCGGTGACGGACGCCCCCACACCGACCGAGGACGAAGTCGACTTCTTGTTGAGCACGCTGTCGCGGGCGCTGGAGCGACCGCTGAGTCGCAGTGACGTCCGTGGCTCGTTTGCCGGGCTGCGGCCCCTCATCGAGACGGGCGTGGGGGAATCAACCGCTGATATCTCACGCCGACACCGCGTTGAAGTGTCATCGAACGGCTTGATCGGCATCCTCGGTGGAAAACTCACGACCTATCGCGCCATGGCGAAGGAAGCGGTCGATCTCGCCTGCCGACATGCTGCGCTGGATGCTCCTCGCTGTCGGACTGACCGGCTTGCGCTAGTCGGCGCGTCCGGCTCGGCGGTGCCGATTACGGGGAACGGCATCTCTCGTAGTTCGTCCGCCACGCTTCGCGCGCGCTACGGAGCAGAAGCAGCATCCGTCCTCACTGCGGGTGGCAGAGGAGGCGCTGAACGTGTTGCCCCTGGAATCGACGTCATTCGTGCAGAGGTGATGTTCGCCGTGCGCGCAGAGGGAGCGCTCAACGCGGATGACGTCCTCGACCGGCGTACGCGCATCGGTCTGGTCTCGGATGATCGGGATGCTGCGGCCGACGTGGTCGCGGAAGTCGTCGCTGAAACGCTGGCGGAATTCACTTCCCGGCCATAAAGAAGAAAAACCCGGCCGAGACGAGCTCGGCAACCGGGTTTTTCTTCTTTCAGCGCTCGCGCTGACAAATGCTAGGTCAGAAGTTGATCATGTGGCCCGCGAGGCCATGGAAGCCCTCCTGCAGAGCCTCTGACAGTGTCGGGTGTGTGTGCACGTTGCGCGCCAGTTCGAGCGCCGTGAGGTCCCACTTCTGCGCGAGCGTGAGCTCGGGGAGAAGCTCAGAGACATCCGGGCCGATCATGTGGGCACCGATGAGCTCGAGGTGCTCAGCATCCGCAATCATCTTGACGAAGCCGACGGGCTCGCCAAGGCCGTGAGCCTTGCCGTTGGCCATGAACGGGAAGGAGACGACCTTGATGTCGCGTCCCTCATCTTTGGCCTGCTGCTCAGTGAGGCCGAACGAAGCGACCTGCGGCGAGCAGAATGTTGCACGCGGCATCATCCGGTAATCGCCCAGCGTCTGCGTCTCGGCGCCGCCGATGGTCTCGGCTGCGACGACGGCCTGTGCCTCTGCGACATGGGCGAGCTGTAGCTTCGCCGTGACGTCACCGATGGCGTAGATTCCGTCGACGTTCGTACGCATGTAATCGTCGATGTCGATCGCGCCGCGCTCGGTGAGCTTTACGCCCGTCTTGTCGAGACCGAAGTTCTCAACATTCGGAGCGAAACCAACCGACATGAGCACCTTGCCCGCGTCGATAGAGGCCTGGTTGCCGTCCTTGCCGGTGTAGGTGACCGTGACGGAGGAGCCGTTGTCGACGATCGTCTCAACCTTGGTGGAGGTGAGGATGTCGACGCCGTAGTTCTTGTACTGCTTGGCGATCTCTTTCGACACGTCGGCATCCTCATTGGGAAGCGCGCGGTCGAGGAACTCGATGATCGTGACCTTGACGCCGTAGTTCGTCAGCACGTAGGCGAACTCCATGCCGATGGCGCCAGCGCCGACGATGACGATCGACTCTGGCAGCTCGCGAGAGAGGATCTGTTCTTCGTAAGTGACGACGTTCTCGCTCAGCTTGACGCCAGGAAGCAGTCGAACTTGCGAGCCGGTGGCGATGATCACGTTGTCGAACGTGACCTCTTCGGTGGAGCCGTCGGCCTTGGCGACGGAGATCGCCTTCGGACCGGTGAAGGTGCCGCGACCGTCGTACTCGGTCACCTTGTTCTTCTTCATCAGGAAGTGGATGCCCTTGACTCGGCCGTTCGCAACCTCACGGCTGCGGTCGAACGCCTTGCCGTAATCGATGGTGAAATCACCCGAGATGCCGAAGAACTCGGCCTTGTGGTTGAGGGTGTGAGCAAGCTCCGCGTTCTTCAGAAGAGCCTTCGAGGGGATGCAGCCCACGTTAAGGCAGACACCGCCCCAGTACTTCTCTTCGATGATTGCGGTGGAGAGACCGAGCTGGGCGCTGCGGACTGCGGCGACGTAACCGCCGGGGCCCGCGCCAAGGATGACGACGTCGTAGTGTGGCATGCCTTAAGCCTATCGCTCTGGATGCGTGTCGGAATCGGTACCGGCTGCAGTGTCGCCATCGCGCTTGCGGCGGGTCAGCACCGCGATGAGTGCGCCGCCACCAGCGGCAACGATCACGCCGCCGATGATCCACGGCAGTACGCGCAGGAACGAACTTTCCGGTGTGCTCTCGCTAGGCGTTTCCGTTGCGGTCGGTGCGACAGCGGCGTCGGACTCCGTAGCATCCGGTTCCGGGGTCGTCACCGCGTCCGGAGCGTCCGTTGCTTCGCCAGAGGACGACAGAATGAACGAGAACTCGCCATCGGTGGGGTGGCCATCGCTGGAGATGACCTGCCATAGCACGGTGTATTCGCCAGCAGCGGCATCGGCAACGAGCGGTTGAATGACCATCGCGCCGTCCACCCTCGGTGTGCCATCGGTGATCGAGGTGCCTTCGGCATCAGTGATGACAACTGCGGTCGATCCGTCACCGCCGATCAGGGCGTTACTGAAAGTCAGCGTGAGCTCATCAGGAAGAGTCTCTACCGTCGAATCGGCGGCTGGATCAGAATCGATGAGCGAGTCGTGCGCGGCCGCCGACTGCGGCCATGCGAACAACACGATGAATGACGCCAGGAGCGCCGCGGCCAGCACGAGGGGAGCAAGGGAACGTCGAATTGTGAGGGTACGCACACATTCAGCATAGGAAAAGCGGATTTGTGGATGCTGTGACAGATAGACCCTCCCGTGTGGGGCGTTAGATCAGTTAGTCTGGATAAAGAGGAGGGCTACCGTGACAGATTTCGAAAGCCGATCGGCACACAACGCGGCTATTCACCGCGACGGCGAGCAGAAGCACGACGCCACACAGACGTTTGGACATGAATCAGATCTGTCCTTCGTGCCCTTTGGTGCCGATCTCACTGACGTCGAGAAGTCCGCGATCGCGGCTCTTCCGTCTGGATCTGCGCTCCTTCTGGTGCGCTCGGGTGCCCTTGCCGGTGCCCGTTACCTGCTGGACACTGATGTGACGACAGTTGGACGTCACCCAGAGGCAGACATTTTCTTCGACGATGTTACCGTCTCGCGTCGCCACGCAGAGTTCACCCGCTCCGGCACGGCGTTCGAGATCATCGATCAGCGCTCGCTCAACGGCACTTACGTCAACGGAGAGCGCGTCGATCGCAGCAGCCTGGCCAATGGATATGAGTTGCGGGTGGGTAAATTCCGTCTCAACTTCTTCGCCTCACCCGCAGATTTCGCGGCGGCGAATAACTAATGGGGGCACTCCACGCCCGCGATCGCTCTGCGTCCGCGGGCCTTCTGAGTATCGGTCAGGTGCTGGCGAGGCTCACCCCGGAGTTTCCGGATCTCACCTCAAGCAAGCTGAGATTTCTTGAAGTACAGGGCATCGTAAGCCCGTCGCGCACAGATTCTGGATACCGTAAGTTTTCCCAGGCTGACATTGACCGTCTGCGCTTGGGGCTGACTCTTCAGCGTGATCATTACCTGCCACTCAGCGTTATTCGCGAGCAGCTGGACGAAGCAGAAACCAGCGGAGAACCGACTGCGACGCTTGTGCCGCCGCCATCGATCACTCCCGCGCCGCGGCGTTATCGTCGCGACGAGATGCTGTCCGCAGCCGGGGCCGGCCCTCAGATCCTCAACGATGCCATCAGCACCGGCATCATTGCTGCGGCCGAGAGCTACTCTGAATCGACGGTGACCCTGCTGCGTGGTCTTGTCGCTCTTGATCGTCACGGCATCGAGCCACGACACCTGCGCACTCTCCGCCAAAGCGCGGAACGAGAGGTCTCGCTGATCGAATCAGCGATGTCGTCGCTGCTGCGCCGTACGGATGCCACGTCCCGTGGCAAGGCGCGCGAGATGGCGCCAGAGCTGGCAACCAAGATCGGCGAAGTACGTTCGCTTTTTGTGAATGAAGCACTCACACGGGTGCTTTCGTAACGAACTGATTGCGACACACCTTCTCCGAACCGCAGATGTCATTGCCGGTACGGGGGCACTGCTCTAGCGTGGAGGTAACTGCTCCAGGGAGGATTTCATATGAATGCGGATGAGCTTTCAGGCAAGCCGCAGTTCGTCAGCGAACTCCTCTTCACGGACGGTTTGCCTGCGATGGATGACGAAGTTGGCTACCGCGGCGCGGTTGCCGCCCGCGCGGCTGGCATCACGTACCGCCAGCTTGACTACTGGGCACGTACCGAGCTTGTTGAGCCCACCGTTCGCGGTGCGAGCGGTTCTGGATCCCAGCGCCTCTACGGCTTCCGTGACATCCTCGTGCTCAAGCTTGTGAAGCGACTGCTCGACACGGGCATTTCACTGCAGCAGATTCGCACCGCCGTCGAGCAGCTGCGTGCTGCTGGCATCCGCGATCTTGCCGGTACTACCCTCATGAGCGATGGTGCCTCTGTCTACCTGTGCACCTCGAATGACGAAGTCATTGACCTGGTAAGTCGCGGTCAGGGCGTCTTTGGCATCGCTGTTGGCAAGGTGCTCCGTGAAGTGGAATCGACCCTCGTCGAATTCGACGCGACAGTGCCAGATCCTGTCGACGAACTTTCGGCGCGTCGAGCCAAGCGCACGGCGTAACGACAAACGCTCCTAGTAAACGAGAGACGCGCTCAGCCGAGGCTGAGCGCGTCTCTCGTTTACATCCGGGGATTCCGGCGTCAGGACTGAGCGCCGGTCTCCGGTACCGGGACACGACCAGTACGGATGATCCGATCAAGTATCAGATCAAAGTCTGCCGCGAGCTCCTGGGCGGAGTCGCCTGGCCAGATGTGAAGCGGCTTCGCGGCGCCCTGCGCCTGCTGAAGCGACGTACGCTCTGGAAGTTGTGGTGAGAGCACCAGTGGGCCGAACATGTCGCGCAATTCCTTGATTCGGAACTGATGCTCAATCGACTGTGGGCGCACACGGTTGACGATGATGCCCAGCGGCTGCAAACGAGGGGAGAGACCACGGCGGATCTCTTCGATTGCCCGCAGCGCTCGATCGGCGGCTGCGACCGAAAACAGTCCGGGCTCAGTCACGACCATGACACGGTCGCTGGCCGCCCACGCCGTACGCGTCAGCGCGTTCAGCGAAGGCGCGCAGTCGATGAGAACGAGGTCGTAGTCGCTCTCTACCGCGGCCAGTGCCTCTTCGAGCTTCCACACATCGCGGACACTCGGGTGCGGTCCGTCGAAGTTGATGGCCGAAGGACTGCCGATAAGTACGTCGATCGTGCCGGGGTGCACTTTCGCCCATCCGCTGGAGGTGATCGCCTGACGAACGACTTTCTCCTTCGGGTTTGCCAAGACATCGGCGATGTTGAGCCGACCGGCGATCTGGATGTCCATTCCCGTGGACACATCGGACTGCGGATCGAGGTCGACGACGAGCGTCCGGACACCCCGGGCGAAGGCCGCGGAGGCCAACCCGAGTGTCACGGTCGTCTTGCCGACGCCTCCCTTGAGAGAGCTGACGCTGAGTACGTGCACAGAGACCACGTTACCTTCCTCTAGGCTTAGTGAACACTCAGCCCCGCCCCATGTACGTCGAAAACGACGTGCGTTGCGCTATCAGAGGTGTGCATGTTCCAGAAGATTCTTGTGGCCAATCGTGGCGAAATCGCCATTCGTGCCTTCCGCGCTGCTTACGAGATGGGTGCGCGAACTGTCGCGGTATTTCCCCATGAAGACCGTGGCTCGCAGCATCGTCTGAAGGCCGATGAGGCTTACGAGATAGGTGAGCGCGGCCACCCGGTCCGTGCTTATTTGAACGTCGATGAGATCATCCGTGTCGCCCTTGAGTCGGGCGCAGATGCGATTTATCCCGGCTACGGTTTCCTCTCTGAGAATCCAGAACTCGCCGAGAAAGCGGCAGCGAACGGCATCGTCTTCGTCGGTCCGCCTTCGCATGTGCTGGAAATGGCGGGGAACAAGGTCGAGGCCAAGCACCACGCGATCGAGGCAGGCGTTCCGGTACTGCGCTCCACCCCGGCATCCGACGATGTCGAGGCGTTGCTTGCACAAGCCGATGAAATCGGATTCCCGCTGTTTGCCAAGGCCGTCGCCGGCGGTGGCGGCCGAGGCATGCGGCGCGTTGCATCTCGTGGTGATCTTGGACCCGCGCTTGCCGAAGCGATGCGTGAGGCAGAGAGCGCTTTTGGCGATCCGCGCATGTTCCTTGAGCAGGCAGTTCTTCGCCCGCGCCACATTGAAGTGCAAATTCTTGCCGACAAGACCGGCGAGACAGTGCATCTTTTTGAGAGGGACTGCTCGGTGCAGCGCCGCCACCAGAAGGTTGTAGAGATTGCTCCGGCGCCCAACCTCGATGACGACGTCCGCACGGCGTTGCATGCCCATGCCATCGCCTTCGCGCGCTCGATCGGATACGAGAACGCCGGCACCGTGGAGTTCCTGCTGGAAACGGCGGGGGAGCGTACTGGCGAAATCGTCTTTATCGAGATGAATCCGCGCATCCAG
This sequence comes from Microbacterium sp., assembly GCA_003524435.1. GTDB lineage: Bacteria > Actinomycetota > Actinomycetes > Actinomycetales > Microbacteriaceae > Microbacterium. The sequence continues at coordinate 42,739 of DQHP01000027.1, read as the reverse complement.
GTCGAGCACACTGTTACTGAAGAGATCACAGACGTCGATCTCGTGCAGTCGCAGATGCGCATCGCATCTGGGGAGACGCTCGCGGGGCTCCACCTGCAGCAGGGCGACATTCACATGCGCGGTGCTGCTCTGCAATGTCGCATTACGACAGAGGACCCGTCTCAGGGTTTCCGCCCAGACACCGGAAAGATCACGACCTACCGTTCACCCGGTGGTTCCGGTATTCGCCTCGATGGTGGAACGGTGCATCAGGGCGCTCAGATCAGCCCGCATTTCGATTCGATGCTCTCCAAACTCACATGCCGCGGGCGCGATTTCGAAGCTGCGGTTCGCCGTGCGCGCCGCGCGCTGGCAGAGTTCCGTATTCGGGGTGTATCGACCAATATCCCGTTCTTGCAGGCACTGCTTGACGACGAGGCGTTCGTCAACGGTGACGTCAGCACGTCGTTCATCGACGAGCGTCCTGACCTGCTGAAGGGGCGCGTCTCGAAGGATCGTGGGACGAAGCTGCTCAACTGGCTCGTCGATGTCACGGTCAACAAGCCCAATGGTGCCCATCCAGGCACCGTCGATCCGGTGACCAAATTGCCGCAGATCGATCTTTCGACTGAACCGGCGCCGGGGTCACGACAGAAGTTGCTCGAGCTGGGCCCTGAGGGCTTCGCACGGAGCCTGCGCGAGCAGACAGCGTTGGCGGTCACTGACACGACGTTCCGCGACGCTCACCAGTCTCTGCTGGCGACGCGAGTGCGGACGAAGGACCTCGAAGCCGCGGCCCCGTACCTTGCACGTCTCACACCCGAACTGCTGTCGGTCGAGGCGTGGGGTGGGGCAACGTACGATGTCGCGCTCCGGTTCCTCGGTGAGGACCCCTGGGAGCGACTCGACAAGTTGCGGGTGGCGCTTCCAAACGTCAATATTCAGATGCTGTTGCGCGGTCGCAACACCGTCGGGTACACGCCGTATCCCACAGCGGTGACCGAGGCCTTCGTGGCTGAGGCGGCTTCGAGTGGTGTCGATATCTTCCGCATTTTCGATGCGCTTAACGATGTCTCCCAGATGCGGCCAGCCATTGATGCTGTGCGCGCCACGGGTACTGCTGTCGCTGAGGTGGCACTCTGCTACACCGGTGACCTGCTGAACCCCGCGGAAGATCTCTACACCCTGGATTATTACCTCGGCCTGGCCGAGCAGATCGTGGATGCTGGCGCTCATGTGCTGGCTATCAAGGACATGGCAGGTCTTCTGCGCCCCGCAGCGGCGGCGAAGCTCGTCACTGCGTTGCGCGAGCGGTTCGACCTCCCGGTGCACCTGCATACGCACGACACTCCTGGGGGCCAGCTTGCTACCCTCCTGGCGGCCAGTGCTGCCGGCGTGGACGCGGTAGACGCAGCATCCGCACCGCTGTCGGGAACGACCAGCCAGCCGTCGCTCTCGTCGCTCGTAGCGGCTCTTGCTCACACCGACCGCGACAGCGGGATCGATCTCTCTGGAGTCTCTGATCTGGAGCCGTACTGGGAGGCTGTGCGCAACCAGTACGCGCCCTTTGAGTCAGGTCTGCCTGGACCTACGGGCCGGGTCTACCACCACGAGATTCCCGGTGGTCAGCTGTCTAACCTTCGCCAGCAGGCGAAGGCGCTCGGCCTTGCAGATGACTTTGAGCTCATCGAGGACATGTATGCCGCGGCAGACCGGATTCTTGGTCGCGTTCCTAAGGTGACGCCCTCCTCAAAGGTGGTGGGCGACCTTGCCTTGCACCTCGCTGCGGTCCGGGCAGATCCGGCGGACTTCGAAGCGAATCCTGAGAAATACGACGTGCCGGACTCGGTCGTTGGCTTCATGGCGGGCGAGCTCGGTGACCTTCCGGGCGGATGGCCAGAGCCGTTCCGCACCAAGGTTCTCGCAGGCCGTGAAGTGCGCACCGGACTCACGGAGATCTCCGCTGACGACGAAAAGGCGTTGGCCGGCTCGAGTCAGGAACGCCGCGAACGGCTCAACACGCTGCTGTTCCCTGCCCCGATGCGGGAATTCTTGCAACAGCGCGAGCTCTTCGGCGATGTTTCTGTACTCGACACCAGCGACTACCTTTATGGGCTTGTACAGGGCCAGGAACACCTCGTCGAGATCGATCGCGGTGTGCAGCTGTATGTCGGGCTCGAGGCGATCGGCGAGGCAGATGATCGTGGCATGCGCACCGTCATGACAACGCTCAACGGCCAGCTGCGTCCCGTCTTCGTGAGGGACCGATCGATCGCTGTCGATGCTCACGAGGTCGAAAAAGCCGACACATCCAAACCCGGTCAGGTGGCAGCACCCTTCTCCGGAGTGGTGTCGTTGAAAGTGGAAGTCGGCGCGAGTGTTCGTGCCGGTGAAGCCGTCGCATCGATCGAAGCGATGAAGATGGAAGCAGCCATCACTGCACCCGTTGACGGTGTCATCGAAAGGCTCGCAATTGGTGCTACGCAACAGGTCGATGCGGGGGACCTTTTGGTTGTCATCCGTCCTTCCCAGTAATCTTGTGCGGGCGACACGCTCGCACAAGCTTGGAGTGACACAGTGACACCGAAGAATTCATCAACGTCTCCAGAGGACGATTCCCTCGGAGTGCTCGACGACGCCGCGTCGTTGGACACAACGAGTATCGGGGCCCTTGGGCAGACCGCACAGGTGAGCGTTACGCTTCCGCGCGACGAGGACGACGACCTCACTGATGATGCTGTCGTCGACGGAGAGTTGCACTCAGAACTCATCGTCGACGGCACTCCTGTGGTGGATGAAACGCCGGTCGGTCGGATCCAAGAGGATCTTTCTGGCATCGTGATTGAACTTCCGGCGGAAGAACCCGTTGAAGAGGTCGTCGAGGCGGTCGTCGAGCCAGACACCGAGTCGGACGCGGATGCTCATGCACACCCCGATGCGGCAGCGGAGACCGCCGAGGTCGTCTCAGTTTCGCCTGCGGTGTCAAAATCGGACAGTCCGGCGCATTCGAAGACAGCGGCGGCATCCAAAGAAAAGTCCGAGCCGAAAGCGAAGTCCGAGCCGAAGCCAAAGTCCGAGCCGAAAGCGAAGCCGGAGCCTAAGCCTGAGCCAAAGGTAAAAACCGAGCCGAAGTCTGAGCCGAAAGCCGAGGCGAAGACCGCGCCACAGTCCACGCCGAAGGCTGCGTCAAAGCCTGAGCCAAAGCCTGAGCCAAAGCCAGAACGTGACACGACGGCCGCGCCAGCGGAGAAGTCGAATCGCGAGGCAGCCCCGCGCAGCGAGAGTGCTACTTCGGCGTGGATCGCTAGCGCCCTGAAGCAAGATGCGACGACCTCAGCCAATGAGAAACCTGCGGCGGCAGCATCTGCGTCGGTCGAGAAAACGAATAGCGAGAATGTGACTACTCCGCAGCCGAAACCGAAGCCCACCGAGACAGCCATCGCGCAGCGCCCAGCGACGTCACGCCCTGAGATGGCGCTGACTTCGAAACGCCTGGGCGACCAGCTTGGTCAATCATCGCGTGAATCTGCGGACCTGCTCACGGCAGATCGACTGCTGGATCCGCATCAGTTGACCAAGCCCGAGCCGGAGGGAGCATGGAGTCATTTCCTCTATACGATCTCTGGGCGTCTGATCAACATCGGTGATGGAAAGCGTGCTCGCGAGCGTAAAGCGCTCTCTGCGCGCATTTCTGCACCACTTGACGGTGGTGCGCGGTTCGTTCCGGTGCTCTCACGTAAGGGCGGCGTCGGCAAGACGACCGTGACGACCGTACTCGGGATGGCGCTGGCAGATGCACGTGATGACCGTGTCATCGCTGTCGACGCGAACCCAGACCGCGGCACACTGGCAGATCGCGTCGTGCGCACGCACAGCAAATCTGTCCGTGATCTTGTTCGTATCCGCGACGAGGTGAAGGGCTTCCACGACGTTTCCGCGATCGTCGCCCGTGACTCTACGCGTCTGGATGTACTTGCGTCCGACTCTGATCCCCGTATCGCTGAGGCGTTCAGCGACGATGACTACCGTGACGTCGCGAAGGTAGCGGCGCATTACTACTCGCTTGTACTCACCGACACCGGTACGGGCATCGTGCACTCGGTCATGAGCGCAACACTCGATCTCGCAGATCAATTGATCATCGTCTCTGGCCTCAGCGTTGACGAAGCGCGACTGGCGTCAGAGACGCTCACATGGCTGGAGACCAATGGCTATGCCGACCAGGCACGTAACGCCATCATCGTTTTGAATCAGTCGACTCCGGGTAGCCCGTTGGTGCGTTTGAATGAGCTCGAAGCGCACTTCGGCACCCGCGCCAAGAGCGTGGTGCGTATGCCGTACGACGGACAGATTGCCGGAGGTGGCGCGATCACCTTCGCTAATTTGCAGCCGGCGACGCGTAAAGCGGCACGCGAATTGGCGGCGCTCCTCATCGAGGGCCTGCGCGCAGGCACGAACTAATGTCCGTCCGCGAGATCCGAGTCTTTGGCGACCCTGTGCTGCGCACCGTGTGCGCGCCGATCACTGAAATTGACGATGGTGTGCGTGCGCTTGTTGCCGACCTTGTCGACAGCGTCGAACTGCCCGGGCGGGCCGGGGTCGCAGCTCCCCAGATCGGAGTTGCGCAGCGCGCATTCAGCTACAACATCGATGGCGACATCGGCTACGTGATTAATCCCGTTCTGACGGAGGTGCGCGGTGATCCTGAGCCGACAGGTGAGGGATGCCTGTCTGTGCCAGGACTCTGGCACGATGCGCTCAGGCACCCGTGGGCGCGCGTCGAAGGCATCGACCTTGAAGGAAACCCGGTGATTCTTGAGGGGGAGGGGCTGCTCGCTCAGGCGCTGCAGCATGAAACCGACCACCTTGATGGCAAGCTCTACCTTTCGCGCCTCACGCCGGCAGATCGTAAGATCGCCATGCGTGAGGTGCGCGAAAGTGAATGGTTCTAGCCGCCGAGCGAAACGTTCGTGGTGTTGACCGGCTCCTCGTAGATCGCTGAGATCTCATCGGCGAAGTCAGCCATGATGACGTTGCGCTTGATGGACATCTTCGGGGTCAAGTGTCCGCTGTCTTCGGTCCACTCAGAATCGAGGATGGTGAATTTACGGATCGATTCAGCGCGCGAGACATTGCGGTTCGCCGTGTCGACTGCGCGCTGAACTTCGGCGCGCACCGCGGCGTTCTTGGCAGCTTCTGGGAGCGGCATGTCTGCTTGCAGCCCGTTGTTGCCCAACCAGGTGGGCAGCATCTCGGAATCGAGCGTAATAAGCGCCGCGATGAACGGCTTCTGATCTCCGACAGCGACGACCTGGCTGATGATCGGGTTCGCGCGGATGGGATCTTCCAGCGCAGCTGGTGCCACGTTCTTGCCGCCGGCAGTGACGAGAATCTCTTTCTTGCGGCCTGTGACAGTGAGGAAGCCTTCAGAGTCGAAGCTGCCGATGTCGCCGGTGCGGAACCATCCGTCATGGAACGAATCAGCCGTCGCCTCCGGGTTATTCCAGTACTCCTTGAAGACGTTGATCCCCTTGACCTCGATCTCGCCATCTTCAGCAAGTCGCACACCCACACCGGGCAGCGCAGGGCCAACCGTGCCGATCTTCGACTTGTCTGCGAGGTTGACCGTCGCGGGCGCGGTGGTCTCGGTGAGGCCGTAGCCCTCAAGGATCACGACGCCAAGGCTGTGGAAGAAGTGGCCAAGGCGCGGCCCCAAGGGCGCTGAGCCTGACACGGCGTAGACAATATTTCCGCCCATTGCTGTGCGAAGTTTGCTGTAGACGAGCTTGTCGAACAGAGCAAACTTGAGCTTGAGGCCGAGCGGGATCTTCTCGCCAGCTTCGACCAGCTTGGAGTGTTCGATTGCCGCGGCCGCGGCGGCACGGAAGATCTTGCCCTTGCCGCCTGCCTCGGCCTTCTGCTCTGCCGAGTTGTACACCTTCTCAAAGACGCGCGGAACGGCGAGAAGGAATGTTGGCTTGAAGGATCCGAGCGAGGGAAGAAGCTGCTTCGTGTCTGGCTGATGACCAGTGCGGACTCCGGCATGGATGTTCAAGATCGAGATAAAACGGGCGAAAACGTGGGCCGTCGTGATGAACAGCAACGTTGATGCATTGGGAGTCTCAACGACCTTGCTCAGTGCCTTCGCCGAGTTACGAGTGAGCTCGACGAAGTTGCTGTGCATGAGCACGCACCCCTTCGGCCGACCCGTTGAACCGGATGTGTAAATCAAAGTCGCGATATCGGATGCCACGGCCAAATTGCGGCGGCGTTCGATCTCGGCGTCTTCGATGTCAGCGCCAGCCGCGGTCAGGGAAGCGATGGCGCCGATGTGCAACTGCCAAACCTCGCGGACGAGGGGCAATTCGCTGCGCACCTCATCGACCTTGGCGAAGTGATCCGCTGACTCGACCATGAGGGAGATGGCGCCAGAATCCTCGAGGATCCACTGAATCTGCGCGGGGGAGCTGGTCTCGTAGATCGGCACCATCACGGCGCCGGCATAGAACAACGCGAAATCGACCAGAGTCCATTCATATGTGGTGCTCGCGAGGAATCCCACCTTTTCGCCAGGCTGGATTCCCGAGGCGACGAAGCCTTTCGCGAGCGCGATGACGGCAGTTTGGAAGTCAGCTGCCGAGATATCACGCCACCCCGCACCATCCGGGACTGAAAACAGCGCGAGATCAGGAGTGGCCTCAACGCGCTTGACGAGGAGATCGGTGATGTTCGCCTCGGGATCAGCAGGGACGATCGCGGGGACTTCAAATTTAACCACGGCAACTCCTTTGGCACCGGTCGGGTACGGCTTTCCCACAGAGTCTAAGGCACAACCGAATGCGGAAGAGGGCCAATCTGGGAGTAAGTTGCAAAAAAGATGAAACTCAGTCTCAGACCTGGCGTGACCGGTGCGGGGAGTCGTGCGCGCGGGGATAGACTTCGTGACGATGTTCTATTGGCTGATGAAGTACGTGGTGGTTGGCCCCATCGTCAAGGCAATCTTTCGGCCTTGGATCGTGGGGCGCGACAACGTGCCCCGCAACGGAGGCGCGATCCTCGCGAGCAATCACTTGTCGGTCTCGGATTCGGTGTTTCTGCCGCTCCTGATCGATCGGCGGATGTCCTTTCTGGCGAAGAGCGACTACTTCACCGGGCGCGGTCTCAAAGGGTGGGCAACGAAGCAGTTCATGAAGGCAACCGGCCAGATCCCCATCGATCGTTCGGGCGGAAAAGCCTCTGAGGCGTCGCTCAACACGGGGCTGCAAGTGCTCGGTCGCGGCGATCTTCTCGGCATCTATCCGGAAGGAACCCGTAGCCCTGACGGCAAGCTCTACCGCGGGCGCACAGGCCTCGCACGGATGGCGCTTGAGGCCAAGGTCCCGGTGGTTCCGGTGATCATGGTCGATACCGACACAGCGATGCCAATAGGTCAGGCTGTGCCGCGTCTTGTGCGCGTGGGGATTGTCATCGGCGAACCGCTGGACTTCTCTCGCTATGCGGGCATGGAGAACGACCGCTACATTTTGCGATCGGTCACCGACGAGATCATGGTCGCGCTACAGCGTCTGGGAGAGCAAGAGTATGACGACGTGTATGCGTCGTCAGTCAAGAACCGAATGCCACAGCGTTCATGACGGTGAAACACGCCGCTGGCGGCCAGTAAGCTGGGTAAATGCCTCAGCAGCACGACGCCGCACTTGACGCCTGGCGTAGCCTCCCTATCAAGCAGCAGCCCATCTGGACAGATGTCGATCACGTGGCCGATGTGTCACGGCAGATCGCCGCTATGCCGCCTCTTGTGTTCGCGGGTGAGGTTGATAACCTTCGTGATCGCTTGGCGCGCGCGGCATCCGGTCAAGCCTTTTTGCTGCAGGGTGGTGACTGCGCCGAGACGTTCGCCGGCGCGACTGCAGAGCAGATCCGCAACCGGATTAAAACCGTGCTGCAGATGGCTGTTGTACTGACATATGGTGCTTCGATGCCCGTCGTCAAGATGGGCCGCATGGCCGGGCAGTTCGCCAAGCCGCGCTCGAGCGATACTGAGACTCGTGGTGACGTCACGCTTCCGGCGTACCGTGGCGATATCGTCAACGGCTTCGACTTCACCGAGGGCTCGCGTCAGCCTGACCCCGATCGTCTGCTGCAGGGGTACCACACCGCAGCTTCTACGCTGAACCTGATCCGTGCATTCACCCAGGGTGGATTCGCCGACCTTCGCGAGGTGCACTCCTGGAACAAGGGCTTCGCACAGAACCCGGCTAATCAGCGCTACGAACGGATGGCAGCCGAGATCGATCGCGCCATCAAGTTCATGGAGGCCGCCGGAGCAGACTTCGAAGAGCTCAAGCGCGTCGAGTTCTTCACCGGCCACGAGGGCCTGCTCATGGACTATGAGCGCCCAATGACGCGGATCGATTCGCGCACGGATACGCCGTACAACACCTCGGCGCACTTCCTTTGGATCGGAGAGCGCACGCGTGACCTGGATGGCGCGCACGTCGATTACTTCTCGAAGATCCGTAACCCCATCGGTGTGAAGCTCGGCCCGACGACGACGCCGGAAACCGCGCTGGAGCTCATCGACAAGCTTGACCCGAACCGTGAGCCCGGTCGGTTGACGTTCATCACGCGCATGGGTGCCGGAAAGATTCGCGACGCTCTGCCGCCGCTGTTGGAAGCCGTGCGTGATTCGGGTGCGACCCCGTTGTGGGTGACTGACCCCATGCACGGTAACGGAATCACCACGCCGACGGGCTACAAGACACGTCGATTCGACGACGTGGTGGATGAGGTGCGCGGCTTCTTCGAGGCGCATCGCGCCGTGGGAACCTTCCCCGGCGGCATCCATGTAGAACTCACCGGCGATGATGTCACCGAGTGTCTTGGTGGTTCTGAGCAGATCGATGAGGCAGCCCTCGCGACCCGCTATGAAAGCCTCTGCGATCCGCGCCTGAACCACATGCAGAGCCTTGAGCTTGCGTTCCTTGTAGCTGAGGAGCTCGAGAAGCGCTGACCCGCTTTAGCAGCGCGGAGGCGCCCTGACGGGCCTGGCAGGCCGAGCTAGAGGACTCCCGTGATCTGCATGTAGACCTCGCTGCCAGAGCGACGCATGGATCCGGCTGCAGGATCGGTCCCGGTGACCTCAGTATTGGCATCGGCGAGGGCGCTCCAGAGCGCATTCCATGCTGGCTCGAAACCGTTATCGCGCAGTTCCTGAGCGGCTTCATCGCGAGTCATTCCCGTTACGTCGGGCACTTCGAACAACTGCGGTCCTAGCGAGACCACCAGCGTCATCGTGTCGCCGGGCCGCCAGTTTGCACCGCCATCGCGCTCGTTCGTACGGATGACGAGACCCTCTTCGACGTCGTTGTTGTATTCTTCGGCCGTTGTCGTCTTGATCTGCTTTTCGCCCAGTGCGCTCGAAGCTTCGGACGCCGTCATCCCGACGACATCGGGGAGACCACCCAGGGACACGATCAGATGCGCGGTGTCGGCTTCGAAAACGTCGCATCCTTCACCGCAGGCGACGTCATCGCCGCCACCGCGCGGTGTGACGCTGGCGTTGATGACAACCCCGGCATCAGCCCTCGAGTACAGCAGAAGGTCATCGTCGGAGACAGTGATTCCGAGCTCGTCGAGGTAGCTGCGTGCCTCATCGGCTGTCATGCCGTTGAGCGCTTCGACGGCGCGTGGAGCTGGGCCAGAGGAAATGACCACACTGACATCGACGCCTTGATCTAGCCGCTCGCCCTCGCCTGGATCACTTCGGATCGCGATACCGGGCTCAACGTCGACGGAACTTTCTTCCGCTTTGACGGGAACGAATCCTTCCGTCTCGAGCGCTGTTGCCGCGTCTTCGTAGGTCATGCCCGCCACCGAGGGCACCGCCACGAGAGAGCCTGGCCCTGATCCGAACCACCATCCGACACCGCCAGCGACAACAGCCAGGAGGAGCACGAGAGCGAGCACGAACGCGCCGCGGGCTCGACGCTTTGAAGTTCGTCGGCGCAAGAGTGTGGCGTTGTCGACGGGCTGGGCGATCGGTCCGGTGGGATCTTCAATCACCATCGTCGACGGCAGAACCTTGGTGAGCTCCTCAGAGTCATTCTGTGAGCGCAGCGGAGCGGTGACCGCCGTTACGGCAACGGGGGAGACACCGAGATCTCGCTCGATTTCACGCAGGCGATCAAGCATCTCTTGGGCATTGTTAGGACGCTCATCCGGAGACTTTTCCGTTGCCCAGAGAACCAGTTCGTCGAGTTGCTCTGGCACACCGGGGTTTCGCACGCTGGGGCGTGGCACCGATTCGGTCGCATGCTGGAAGGCGATCTGCATGGGCTGCTCGCCCTTGTACGGCTGCTCTCCCACGAGCATCTCGTACAGCATGATTCCCAGCGCATAGATGTCGCTGCGCGCGTCGGCGGTGCCTCTGGTCACGAGTTCTGGTGCCAGATAGGCGATGGTTCCGAGCAACTGCTGGCCGGTTGCGGTGTTTGCCGTCGTCGCGCGTGCGAGACCGAAGTCACCGATCTTGATTCGGCCATCCTCAGCAAGGAGGACATTCTCTGGCTTTACATCACGGTGCACGATGCTGGCCTTGTGCGCTGCAGCAAGCCCAGCCAGGATCGCATCCATGATCGTGATCGTCTGGGACAGCGAGAGACGCTTCTGTTCGCGCATGAGCTCGCGCAGGGTGATCCCGGGGAGATACTCCATGACGAGATAAGCGAGTTCGCCGTCCTGCCCCTGATCGAACACGTTGACGACATGAGGATCTGCAAGACGAGCGGCGGCGCGCGCTTCTTGAATGAAGCGACTCTGGAACACGGAGTCATCGCTGAGATGCCCGTGCATCACCTTTAGGGCGATGCGGCGTTCGAGTCGTAGGTCAGTGGCGACGTACACGGTGGCCATGCCGCCGCGGGCGATTCTCGCACGCACCCGATACCGACCGTCGACAAGCTTCCCGATGAGGGGGTCGGCCTGCTGATTGGTCGTCACGTACAGAGTCTATGAATAACTGCCTGAAACAACGGGGAACGCCTCACCCCTTTGGCAGTCCGGGCAGGAGAAATCAACCGTAAAGTGCAAGCCAGTCGTAGGCCTGGGCTTCCCACTGGCCATAACGCTCGGGATATGCCGAGACCTGCACCGCCTGTGCGGCATCGCTGAAAGTCATTTTCTCCCAGCCGGCGACGTCCAGGAGCCCGCGAGAGTTTGTTCCGTTCGGGTCGTTTGAGCCGCCGAAGAAGACCCGGATGCTGCGATCACGGTTCATGATCTGTTCCTCGGTGCCCCAACCGGTGCTTGGACGCTGCTGGAAGAGTCCCAGGGAGTCGCGGTCGCCCCAATCGAGATTTCGCAACCATGATTCGACCATTGATGTTGACAGCGCGATCGCGATGCCTCGATCTGAGACGCCGAGTTCGCGCCCGATGCGAATAATCATGGTGGCGTTTTCTGCCTGCGGCGCGTTCAGGGTCGCAGCCTTCGGTGCGTCCGAAGGCGAAGCGGGTGTTGGCTCAGCAACTTTCACAATGAGCTTTTGCCCCGGATAGATGATCGATGATGGACTCAGCCCATTTGCTGCAAATAGTGCATCGACAGACGTGTCATACCTCTGCGCCAGTGCGAAGAGTGTGTCTCCAGCCACCACAGTGTGCGTCGTGTCGGCTGCGGCCGGAGCCGGAGCTGGCGCCGGCCTGGCGGGTGCCTGAACGGCGGAAACTGTAAGTGTCTGACCGGGATAGATGATCGAATCTCGGGTCAGGCCGTTTGCAGACAGGATCGCGTCAAGCGATATGCCGTACTTGCGCGCGATACTAAAGAGCGTGTCGCCTGCGACCACGGTGTAAACGCTGGCGATGGGAGCAGATGTCTTGGGCTTGGGAGCCGATGCTGCCGACAGGGGTTGTGGTGTTGATGTCACCTGTTGACGTGATTCCGTATGGATTGGTGCTGCGGCTGCGGCGGGCCCTGCGCTGAAGGCGCTGGCGAGAACGCCGACAAGAGCGGCAGGAACGCCGATCTGAGCGTTTCGGGTACGGCTGTGACTGCTGTTTGGTCGCAAGGTTCCCCCCTTAAGGACACATAAAACGCTGACACGGATGTATATAGATGTCAACCAAAGTGACTGATGTGACAAATGTGACTGGCGTGAATGCATTGACGATGTGCGATGCGGGCCGGGAGGTGAGATAGTCGAATCGTGTCTGAGACTGTTCCCGAAACCATGGCCATCACCTGGCTGACGATGCCAGATCTGGTCGAGATCCTCGATGAGCCGCTGGGTCGTGTGCGCCGACTCATCGCGGAACAGTACCTCGTCGGTTCAACGCGAGAAGGAAAGTTCGCGGTACCGTCAGTGTTTATCGCTGAGGGCCAGCCGCTCTCGTCGCTGCGGGGGACGATCATCGTGCTCGCCGACGCAGGCCTCAGCGACGACGAAATCATCGACTGGCTGCTGGGCGAAAACGACGAACTCGGGCGCACGCCGATTGCCGCTCTTCTCGACGGGCACAAAAGCTCGGTCCGTCGTGTGGCACGCACGCTCGGCTGAGTCCATGCGAACTAGGCGTTACCGATGACGCGGTTTACGCCGTGCGCACGGTCGCCGCGCGCGCGAGCTCACGCAGTTCGCTGACGGAGGCATTATCCAAACGTGCACCTGAAAGTGCCCGGTCAGCCTCCTGCGCATAGGCCGTGATCTTTTCTTCCACCCGAGCCAGCGCGCTAGAGTGCCGGATCGTCGCCTGTAGTGCAGCGACTTGATCTGGGCTCAGTTGTGGATCACCGAGAAGTTCATCGAGCAGGCGACGGGCGGGAGCGTCCAGTCCCTCTCGCGCCAGCGCGACTAATACGGTGCGCTTTCCTTCGCGCAGGTCATCGCCGGCAGGTTTTCCGGTAGCTGACTCGTCGCCGAAAACTCCGAGCACGTCATCGCGCAGTTGGAAAGCCATCCCCACCGGGCGGCCGAACGCTCGAAGGGCATCCTGTTGGGCCTCGTCTGCACCAGCGAGCAATGCCCCGAGCAGTAGTGGTTGCTCAATGCTGTAGCGCGCGGATTTCAGCAATGCGACCCGTAGCGCTCGATCGGCATGCTCCGCATCCGGGTTGCCCCGCCATGCCGATTCTTCTGCGATGTCAAGGAACTGCCCGGTTGTGACGCCGCGCCGCATCCGGGCATACTCCAACCGCACGGAGTGTGCATTCGGATGGGTGAAGAGCGATTGCTCCAACAGATCGTCGCTCCACGCAACGAGGAGGTCTCCCAGGAGGATGGCTGCGGCGCGCCCGAACGCCTCGCCGTCGCCGGCCCATTCCAGGGCGCGGTGGTCGCTCTCCAACGCGCGGTGTGCCGCCGGGCGCCCGCGCCGAGTATCAGAGTTATCGATCAGGTCATCGTGCACGAGCGCGGCAGACTGGAAGATCTCAAGCGCGGAGCAGAGATCCCACAGAGCAGCGCTTTCCGTGGCGCCACGATCTGCGAAGCGTGCCACCGCGCGCCACCCTGAGTGGCAAAAGCGGGCGCGCAATCGCTTTCCACCCTGTAGCGTGTGGGCGGCAGCATCAATGAATAACGCCGCATCAGGGCCGTACTCGGCAGACTCCGCACTGACGGTTTTTAAGAAGTGCGCCAGGTGGGCTGTGATGGCATCCTGGACTTGGGAAGGGGAAGGCACGATATTCAGCTTAGGTTCTCAGCCGATCGCTAGCCTCGACCGGATTCCAAGCGTAGAATGAAAGACACAGAACCAAAGGGGGCGTCATGCCACTGTCGGAGCAGGAGCAGCGTCTGCTGGATGAGATGGAACGCCATCTCCTCCACAACGACGCCGATATCGTCAGCGCGCCCTCAGGGGACCGCACACTCAGTTACCGCAATCTCGTCTACGGTGCGGTGCTGTTGCTAGTCGGCGTCGGCGCGCTCGTCGCTGCCGTTGCCCTGGGCGGCCAGCTGGGCGCTGTCGGCAGCATCATCGTCGGAGTCATCGGTTTTGCTGCGATGCTCTTTGGCGTCATTCTTGCGGCCACGCCGGTGCGACGAACTGGTCCGTCACCCGTGCGAAACGGAGCCCCGGCAAAGTCGCCACAAAGCTCCCCGTCATTTATGGATCGTATGAACGATCGATGGGATCGCCGTCAAGACGGTAGTTGACCCACCACTTTTCAGGCCCGGATGCATTCTGCATCCGGGCCTTTCTTTTTTTCCTCCACCAATGAATCTGGTGCCTCCGCCGCGTAATCACGCGGAATTTTTGTGATGCGTCCACGCCATATGCAACGATGTCTTCGTTTGCTTATATCAATGTGGAGCAAAGTGGAGTAAAGTGGAGCGCACCTCGAGTTGGCCGGACAAAGAGGGGGTGATGGCCGATGTTGTTGGGGACGCACTCACCAAAGCTCGACGACAAAGGTCGAGTCATCCTGCCAGCGAAATTTCGCGAGGATCTCGGCAGCGGCATCGTGGTCACGCGTGGCCAGGAACGCTGCCTTTACGTTTTCAGCACGGCTGAATTCGAGGAGCTGCACGAGCGGATTCGCCAGGCGCCACTCAGTAACAAGCAGGCGCGCGACTTTCTGCGAATGTTCCTCTCGGGAGCAAGCGCGGAAATGCCCGACAGTCAAAACCGCATCACCATCCCCACCCACCTTCGCCAGTACGCGGGCCTCGAAAAGGAACTCGTTGTCACTGGTGTTGGCGCGCACGCCGAGATTTGGGATGCCGCGGCATGGAACGACTACCTCGCCGCAGGTGAGGACACTTACTCAGAACTTGAACAGGAGGTGATTCCGGGACTCTTTTGACCTTCGACTGTGATGCCCCGCCGCTCCCGCCCCGACACACTTCCCCGGTGCCGGGTCGAGAAGCGGAGGGGGATCAGAGTCCAAGGTCACCGGAAAAGATTATGAACCTCCGAGACATCCACACCCCAGTCCTCCTCGAGCGCTGCGTCGAGCTATTGGCACCCGCGCTACAGGCCGACGGCGCCGTGCTCGTCGACGCGACGCTCGGCATGGGCGGACACTCAGAAGCGCTCCTGGAGCGATTTGAGAACGTGCGGCTCATCGGGCTTGACCGCGATACTGACGCACTGCGCATTGCCGGCCAGCGCCTGGAGCGTTTCGCCGATCGCATCACGCTTGTGCACACGGTGTACGACGAGATCGGTTTGCACGCGAACGGTGCCGCCGGCATCCTGATGGATCTTGGTGTCTCTTCACTGCAGCTCGATGAGGCAGAGCGCGGGTTCGCGTACTCGAAAGATGCCCCGCTGGACATGCGGATGGATCAGACCAAGGGCATGACTGCAGCAGAGGTCGTTGCGACCTACAGCGAAGGCAATCTTCGTCGAATCTTTGAGCGCTACGGCGAGGAGAAGCTCGCCGCACGGTACGCCCGCTTCATCGTGCGCTCGCGTGATGAGAAGCCGCTTGAGAGGTCACAGGATCTCGTTGACCTGCTGCAGGCTGCGACTCCCGCGGCAGCGCAACGTGCCGGCCACCCCGCCAAGCGTGTCTTTCAGGCTTTGCGTATCGAGGTCAACTCAGAACTCAGTGTGCTGGCAGACGCTATTCCCTCGGCTATGGACGCGCTGGCCGTCGGCGGACGCATCGTCGTCATGAGCTATCAGTCGCTCGAGGACCGTCTCGTCAAGCAGGCCTTTGCCGCAGCATCCGCTTCGACAGCGCCTGCGGGGCTCCCTGTCGAACTGCCAGAGCATACTCCTCGTTTCCGCACTCTTACCAAGGGCGCGGAGTTGGCGAGCGAAGACGAAAAGCAGCGTAATCCGCGTGCAATTCCGGTGCGTCTGCGTGCCGCCGAAAGAATCAGGGAGGCAGTATGAGCCGTCCCACCGCTGCAGCTGCTGCCGTGCTGCCAGAGCCCGTAACGCCTCGTGAGCGTCCCTCGCGCCGCCTCAAGGCCGTCACCGCTCCTACACGCGCCCGGCGGCCCAAGTTGGCATACGCGCTCATCGCTGTCGCCGGGGCGGCATTGATCGGCGCGGCGCAAATCGGACTGTCGCTCGCGATTACGCACGATTCGTTTGTGCTGGCAGACCTCAACTCTCAGCAGCGTGAGCTCAACTTGCAGACCAACGCGCTGGAAGAGGAACTTGCCGGTGTCAGCTCACCTCAGCTGGTGGCTACCAAGGCAGCCGATCTGGGGATGGTCGTGGCAGGATCTGCGTCGTATTTGCGTCTCAGCGACTCAGCCGTGGTTGGCACAGCTTCGGGAGCGGACTGGCAATCCACCATTGATCCCAAGGGGAGCGGGGCTGTTCATAACGCCCTCCTGAATCAGAAGGCACTCTTGGCAGCGGAGACCGCGAAAAACGATGCTCCTGCAGACGGCACAACACCGCCCGTCGACTCGACTCTTCCACCGCCCATCACCGACGGGCTCCCCAGCCCCACGACCCGCTGAACTGATTTGACGGAGAGAGCATAATGACGACACGAGCCACCCGCGGACCCCGCCGGCGCACCGTTGTCGCCCTCGCTGTAATTCTTGCGGTGCTGTGTGCGTTTGTGGTGCGACTCGTCGATATCCAGGTCGTGAGTGCGAGCGAGCACGTCCAGGATTCCCTCAACGTTGGCCAGCTCGGAAGCACACATGCGCTCGTGGGCAATCGCGGTTCGATTGCCGATTCGAATGGCACAGTGCTTGCCTCCAGCGTGACTGTCTACGACGCCCAGCTCAGCCCCAGCTTGATCATGTCGCTCGAGAATGACGAGAACGATCCACCGAAGACGTCGTGGAGTGAAGCGGCAGATCAGATCGCCGCGATCACAGGTCAGGAAGCAGACGACATTCGCGAGGGCGTAGCCGCCAATCTTGAGTCGGACCCCCACTCGCAGTACTACCAGCTGAAGAAGGGACTCAGCACCGAGAAATACCTGGAGTTGCGAGATCTCGGGTTGGCCTACCTGGCGATGAAACCGCGCGAGACTCGCGTGTACCCCAACGGTGCTGTTGCGGGAAACGTGGTCGGTTACATCGACAATGAGGGCGTGGGACAAGCAGGCATCGAGCGGATGGAAGCCGAGTGCCTCGCACCGACCGACGGTGAGCGCACCTACCTGCGCGGGAAGCACGGCCAGATCATCCCCGGGAGCGAGCGTGTCGTCGACGCGCTTGATGGTGGCTCTGTACAGCTGACGATCAACAGTGACCTGAACTGGTATTTGCAGCAGATGCTCGCAGAAGAAGCACAGAAGATGGGGGCGAAAGCGGCCACCGCGGTTGTTGTCGAGGTCAAAACCGGCAAAATCCGTGCAGCGGCTGAATGGCCTTCGCTTGACCCGAATGATTTGAGCGCCTCAACGCCGGAAGACTGGGGAACACGCGTGTTCGGCACGACGTTCGAGCCCGGATCGACGTTCAAAGCCATCACCGCAGCAACCATTCTTGATACCGGAGCCGCGAACCTGGACACGACGGTCACCGCGGCAGGCCACGAGAAGTTTCCCAATGGCGCTGTCATCAATGACGCGTTCCGACATGACTCGTACAACTACACGCTCGCCGGTACTCTCATCGACTCCTCGAACGTGGCCATGTCGAAGTTCGGCACAAAGGTAGACGCCCAGACACGCTACGAGTACCTCGAGCGCTTTGGCGTAGGCGAGCGCACGATCGACTTCCCCCGTGAGGGGAAGGGCGTGTTGCACCCCGCAGGGGAATGGGACAGCCAGTCGCTGTATGCCACGACGTTCGGGCAGCACTACACCGTGACGGCTCCGCAACTCGCTGGCGCATACCAAGCAATTGCTAACGGAGGCGAGAAGATCGATCTCTCGCTTATCGAATCATGCACGCTGGATGACGGCACTGTCGTCACCCCTGAGGCTCCGAAGCACGAGCAGGTTGTCTCGGAAGGTGCCGCAGACCAGGTCGTGCGAATTCTTGAGAATGTCGCGGCGCAGGGTGGGCTGGCAAAGCAGGTCGAGATTCCTGGTTACCGGGTAGCCATCAAGACAGGTACCGCCCAGAAGACGAAAGAAAACGGTGGCGGTTACAAGGCCGGAAAGTACTACACGAGCATGATCGGTCTTGCTCCTGCGGACGATCCGGAGTACGTCGTGATGGTGACTCTGGACGAGCCGACTAGAATTACTTCATCTGCAGCGACCGCGTCCGCGTTCCAGCAGGCGATGACTCAGGTCTTGAAGACCTACCGGGTTTCGCCATCTACCGTCCCGATGGACGAGCTGCTCCCCAAATTCAACTAGCCGGCACTATGCCGCGCATGGAGATGTCATGATCGCCCTGTCGCTTGCCGAGATTGCCGCTATTGTTCGCGGTGATCTGCGCGTCGTCGATGCTGAGACCGCAGACAGTGTGGTGAACGGTGTCGTCGACACAGACTCGAGAAAGATGACACCTGGCGGTATCTTCATCGCCAAACCAGGAGCTGATACTGACGGACATCGTTTCGTCGGTGCTGCTGTCGATAACGGTGCGGTGCTCGCGATTGTTGAGCACACGGTCGATGTGGCGGTTTCGCAAATTGTCGTGCCGGATGTCGTGGCAGCACTTGCGGCTCTCGCTAAAGCTGTGGTGGCGCGCGTACGTGCGGGCGGAGAGCTGCAGATCGTCGGGGTCACTGGTTCCAACGGCAAGACAACGACCAAGAATTTTTTGGCGCGCATCCTCGCCGATACGGGGGAGACCGTCGCTCCGATCGACTCGTACAACAATGAGGTCGGGGCTCCCGTCACGATGTTGCGAGTCACGGAGAACACCCGTTTCCTGGTGAGCGAGTTCGGCGCGGCTGCCCCGGGCAGTATTGCGCATCTTGCCGGGCTTGTGGAGCCTGATGTGGCCGTCATCCTGATGGTGGGGATGGCCCACGCTGGCGGATTCGGTGGCATTGAAGAGACCGCGAAAGCCAAGGCAGAGCTGGTCACTGCTGCTCGCCCCGGTGGCACCGCGGTGCTCAACTTCGACGACCCGCGTGTCGCTGCGATGAAGGCGACGGCAGCCGATCGCGGATTGAATGTCATCGGCTTCGGCCAGAACGCCGGTGCTGATGTGCGGGCCCGTGAGGTGCAGGTGGCGGCCGACGGCACTCGGTCGCTGATTGAGGCAGCGGATGCTGCTGCGCCACTTCACCTCCAGGTACTCGGTGCACATCACGTCACGAATGCTCTTGCCGCCATTGCTGCTGCGGGAGCGCTTGGCGTAACGATGACGGATGCTATTGCGCGACTAGAGACCGTCGAGGTCGCGGAGCGATGGCGGATGCAGCCGATGGGCAGCGAGCGGGTACGCATCATCAATGACGCTTACAACGCCAGCCCCGATTCAATGGCGGCAGCACTTCGGACGCTCGCTCAGATCACCGGACCCGAGGAGCGCACCGTTGCCGTTCTCGGAGCTATGACCGAGCTGGGCGAGAACGCAGGGGAGGAGCATGACCGTGTCGGCCTGCTCGCCGTGCGGCTGAACATCCGACGCATCGTCGTCGTCGGCCCTGAAGCGCGTCGACTGTATTTGTCTGCGGTGGGCGAAGGTTCGTGGGACAGTGAAGCGGTGCACCTTCCTGATCAAGACGCCGCGTTTGAGTATTTGCGCACTGAACTTCGTGACGGTGATCGCGTCCTGGTCAAATCATCCAATTCCGTGGGCCTTCGGCATCTCGGCGATCGTCTGGGAGAATTGTTCTCGTGAGATCACTGCTCATGGCGGCGGCTATATCGCTTGCCTTCACTCTGTTCCTCACTCCCGTCTTCCTGCGGCTCTTCCGCAAGCTGGGCTGGGGTCAGGTCATTCGCACGCCTGAAGACATCGCGAACCCGAGCCACGAGGCCAAACGCGGCACCCCCACTATGGGTGGCGTCATCTTCATCATCGGCTCGATGGTCGGATTCTTCGTCGGCTCGTATGCCGGCGGAAGCCCACCGGCGCTGTCAGCTCTTCTTGTGCTGTGGCTCATGGTCGGATTCGGTGCTGTCGGTTTCATCGACGACTACATGAAGGTGCGCTCACAGCGCAGTCTCGGACTCTCCGGCTGGCGCAAGGTTGCCGGGCAACTGCTGGTCATGGTTCCGTTCGGCATCGTCGCGTTGAAGTTTCCGAATCAGTTCGGCCAGACACCAGCGAGTGGATCCGTCTCCCTTTTCCGCGACATCCCCTGGCTTAATCTCTTTGGATTTGGCGTCGTCATCGGCTGGATCCTGTATCTGATCTGGATCGCCGTGATCGGAATCGCCACATCGAACAGTGTCAATCTCACCGATGGACTCGACGGACTTGCTGCGGGTGCTGGTGTATTCGTCGTCGGTGCCTACAGCCTGATTGCGTTCTGGCAGACACAGCAAGCGTGTGCTGGCGGAGTCGACACCAGTAATATCGAGGTCTGTTACGAGGTGCGAGACCCCTTCAGCCTTGCCGTCGTGGCCGCTTCATTCGGCGCGAGCCTCGTCGGATTCCTCTGGTGGAATGCCCCCAAGGCCAAGGTCTTCATGGGCGATGTCGGTTCAATGGCGATCGGTGGTGTTATCACCGCGCTGGCTATTCTCACGCGTACCGAACTACTGCTCTTTGTCATCGCGGGTGTCTTCGTGCTCTCGTCTGGGTCGGTCATCGTCCAGCGCCTTTATTTCAAGATCACGCGCGGTAAGCGCCTGTTCTTAATGAGCCCGTTCCACCACCATCTCGAGATGCGCGGCTGGCCAGAGGTGACGATCGTCGTCAGGCTCTGGATCATTGCAGGACTCCTCGCGGTATGCGCCGTCGGACTGTTCTATGTCGAGTGGCTCACCGGAGTGGATGGATGAGCAACGAGCGATTGGACGCGCTCACCAGTTGGCACGCTGACTGGAAGGGACTGCGCGTTGCGGTTCTCGGGCTGTCAGTGACCGGCTTCGCTGCCGCGGACACCCTCGCCGAGCTGGGTGCTGATGTGCTTGTGCTCTCGGAGTCAGCCGCCGAGGAATACCAGCGACTGCTTCCTGTGATTGGTGCGCGTCTAGAACTCGGACCACTGGATGCTCCGCCAGAGGCGCTGCGCGATTTTGCGCCTGACGTCGTTGTTGCATCGCCGGGGTTCTCACCGTCGCATCCGCTGATTCGCTGGGCGCAGGATGTTGGTATCGCCCTGTGGGGTGACGTAGAGCTCGCTTGGCGGGTGCGCGACAAGGTCGTGCGCGGGGATGGCACCCCCGCCGAGTGGGTCCTGATCACTGGTACCAACGGCAAGACGACCACCGTTCAGCTCACAGCCACGCTGTTGGTCGAGGGAGGTCTGCGTGCCGCTCCCTGTGGCAATATCGGCATCCCGGTGTTGGATGCTGTGCGCGACCCTGCGGGCTTCGATGTGCTTGTTGTGGAGCTTTCCAGTCACCAACTCTGGTACATCGGCCAGAGCAGCAAAGCGGGCGAGCTCGTACCGTATTCGTCGGTGTGTCTGAATCTCGCCGACGATCATCTTGTTTGGCACGGCAGCGCTGAGGCGTATCGCGATGCGAAGGCGTTCGTTTACCGTAATACCCGCGTCGCCTGTGTGTACAACAAGGCTGACCTGGCGACGCGCACCATGGTCGAAGATGCTGAAGTCATCGATGGGGCGCGGGCGATCGGGTTTGACCTGGGGGTACCCGGTCCCAGTGACCTCGGTGTGGTCGACGGAATCCTTGTTGACCGTGCCTTCCACGATGACCGTGCGCACAGCGCGCTCGAAGTCACTACGGTGGATGCCCTCGCGGCAGCGGGGCTAGCGGCTCCGCACATCGTGCAGAACATTCTCGCGGCCAGCGCGCTTGCTCGTTCGCTGGGGACCCCCCCGGAGGCGATCCAGCGTGCGTTGGAATCATTCCATCTCGATGCCCACCGTATCCAGGTTGTCGCGCGCCATCGCGGCGTGACCTGGATCAATGATTCGAAAGCGACGAACCCGCACGCCGCTGCCTCATCGCTGCGTGCGTACCCCGGCGCGATTTGGGTTGTCGGAGGAGATTTAAAGGGCGTCGATGTTTCGGATCTGGTGGCGGATGCGGGGAGATCAGCGAGCGCGGCCATCATCATCGGCGTCGCACGCGAAGAAGTTGTCACGGCATTCGCGCGACACGCGCCTGCGGTCCCGGTTTTCGAAGCGGTCACTGGGGAGACTGATGAGGTCATGACCCGTGTAGTGGAGATCGCTGCGGGGATCGCCGCCGAAGGAGGAACAGTTCTACTGGCTCCCGCCGCGGCATCCTTCGATCAGTTCACAAGCTACGCGGATCGTGGACATCGCTTCACCGAAGCGGTGCAGAACTTGATCGACCGGGGGAGCACCGATGACACAGGTCTCCCGCCCACCGCGCACTGAGTCTCGGGGGTTGGCCGCACGCGTCTCGCTGGGACGACTGCTGACTCCGCCGTCATCCGAGTTCATGCTGATTGCCTCTACGGCACTCCTCCTCACGATCTTCGGGATCATCATGGTGATCTCCGCGACGAGCGCGACGGAGACCGGTGTCATGGACACTGCACTCAAGCAGGGGATGTTCGCGGTCATCGGCATCCCGCTGATGTTCCTGGTGAGTCGTTTGCCCGTGAACTTTCTGAAGAAAATGGCCTGGCCGGCGCTGATTCTGGCAACGGCACTGCAGCTTCTGGTCTTCACTCCACTCGGTATTGGCTCTGATGGCAACCGAAACTGGATCAGCATCGCCGGGTTCACCATGCAGCCCTCGGAGTTTCTCAAGCTCGCGTTAGCACTGTGGGTTGCCTACGTGCTGCTGCGAAAGCAAGCGCGGCTCGGGATCTGGCACCACGTCTTTATCCCGGTCGTGCCGGTTGCCGTGCTGGCCATCGGCGCGGTCATCGCCGGTGATGATCTCGGTACAGCAATGGTGTTGGTGCTCGTGCTGTTGGGATGTTTGTTCTTCTCGGGGGTGAAACTCCGGCTGTTCATCCTGCCGCTGCTACTGGGAGCCGCCGCCGTGGCGGCATACGCATTCTCGAGCGAGAACCGGATGCGCCGTATCACTGCGGTGTGCAGCGACATGACTGATTACACCGGTATCTGTTACCAATCGATCCATGCGGTGTGGGGCATGGCGAATGGCGGATTCTTCGGCCTCGGTCTCGGCAACTCTCAAGAGAAATACGGCTGGTTGCCCGCGGCATCCAACGACTTTATCTTTGCCATCGTCGGCGAGGAGCTGGGCCTGCTCGGATGCCTCGTGGTGCTGGCGCTTTTCACTTTCTTCGCGGTCGGCGCTTTTCACATCATGCGTAAGACATCGGACGCGTTCATCCGCGTCGCGACCGGCGGAATCACCATCTGGATTCTTGGCCAGGCACTCATCAACATCGGCGTTGTCATCGGCATCTTCCCCGTGATGGGCGTGCCGCTGCCGTTCATGTCCCAGGGCGGTACGTCGTTGCTGGCGGTCCTCTTGGCCTGTGGCGTGCTTCTCGCCTTCGCTCGCACGATCCCCTCGGCTGAGCGGGGTAAGGTCACCGAGTGACCACGTACCTTCTTGCTGGCGGCGGAACAGCCGGCCATGTCAATCCGCTGCTCGCTGTCGCTGATGGCTTGCGCGCTCGCGACCCCCATGCAGAGATTCTCGTACTCGGCACCGCCGAAGGACTTGAGTCGCGGCTGGTTCCGGAACGCGGCTATCAGCTGTTGATTGTTGATAAGGTGCCGTTCCCTCGTCGGCCGAATAAGCAAGCGCTGGGCTTTCCCCTGAATTTTCGCCGGGCCATTGCACAGGTGCGTGCGTACATCCGTAATCATTCCGTCGATGTCGTCGTCGGTTTCGGCGGGTACGCCTCGGCGCCGGCATACGTTGCGGCTCGTCGTGAGCGCGTGCCGTTCATCGTGCACGAGGCGAATGCGAAGCCGGGGCTTGCCAATGTGCTCGGTGCGCGTTGGGCAGCGGGTACGGGCGTCGCATTTGAGGGCACACCGCTGAAGGGCAGCGAGGTGGTGGGCATGCCGTTGCGCCACGAGGTTGTCACTCTGGATCGTGCCGCGACACGTGCCGAGGCGGCGGAAGTCTTTGGGGTGGATGCTGCGCGGCCAGTGCTGCTGGTTTTCGGAGGCTCACTGGGAGCGCTGCGGTTGAACAACGCGTTGGCGGATGCCTGGGACGACGTGCTCAAAGCAGGATGGCAGCTGGTGCACGTGACAGGGGAGCGCAGCGAGTTGGCGGACCCCGAAGCGCCGGGATATGTGATGCGTCGCTACGTGGACCGCATGGATCTCGCGTTCGCGCTGGCAGACCTCATCGTTTCCCGCTCCGGTTCTGCGACCGTCAGCGAGATCAGTGCGCTGGGCATCCCCGCGGTGTACGTGCCGTACTCGGTGGGTAATGGTGAGCAACGGCTGAACGCGGCATCCGCCGTGGAAGCTGGCGCCGCCCTCCTGCTGGATGACGAGACCTTCTCCGGTGACGTGGTCCGTTCCGAGATTGTTCCGCTCCTGAGCGACACCGCGCGGATCGACCGGATGGCCACTGCTGCCGAGCATGTCGGCACACGCACCGGAACGGAGAACATGATTGCGATGATAGATCGTGTGGTGGGGGCTGCTCACAGCGCGGCGAATTAGGATGGAGGAGACATGATCAGACCTGACCTTTCCCTCCCGATTCCGGAGTCCATCACTGCCGCCCACTTCATTGGGATCGGTGGCTCGGGCATGAGCGGACTCGCGAAGATGTTCCTCGACGCGGGGATCCGAGTTTCTGGATCCGATCGCGCAGACAGCGACAATCTGCGAAGCCTCGCTGCCGCCGGAGCAACCGTTCACGTGGGCCACGACGCATCGCATCTGGGAGATGCAGACACCGTGGTGCATACCGGAGCGATCTGGCCAGAAAACCCCGAATTCGTCACCGCGAAAGAACGAGGCCTCCACGTCATTCACCGCTCGCAGGCGTTGCACTGGCTTATCGGCGGACGCCGGCTGGTGTCTGTCGCCGGAGCCCATGGCAAAACGACGTCGACCGGAATGATCGTCACGGCGCTCCAGGCCCTCGGCGCTGACCCGAGCTTTGTCAACGGCGGTGTGATCGAGCTGCTTGACGCCTCGAGCGCATCAGGTACCGATGAGCTGTTCATTGTCGAAGCAGACGAGTCTGACGGCACGTTCTTGCTCTACGACACGGCTATTGCGCTGATTACGAATGTTGACCCTGATCACCTTGATCATTTCGGTTCAGATGAAGCATTTCACGACGCTTTTGTCCATTTCGCTGACCGTGCGAGCGAGGCCGTCGTTATCTCCAGCGACGACCCAGGCGCGTTGCGCGTGCGCGCGGGGCTCTCACATCAGAGCGTCTTTAGTTTTGGAATGGCACACGATGCCGATGTCCGCCTGACGGATATCCCTACAGACGGACCTGTGGCGGCGACCCTGACATACCGCGGCGAAAGCGCGCGAATGCAGATGATGGTGCCTGGCGTACACAACGCGATCAACGCGGCGGGAGCCGTCGCGGTGCTTCTCCTACTCGGTCACGACCTCACCGCAGCGGTGCACGCCGTTGAGGCGTTCGCCGGAACAGTGCGTCGCTTCGAACTGCACGGTACCGAGCACGGTGTCAGTGTCTTCGACGACTATGCACATCACCCCACCGAGGTGGAGGCAGCGCTGAAGACCGCGCGAAGCGTTGTCGGCACAGGTCGCATCATTGCCATTCAGCAGCCACATACCTACTCGCGCACCCAGCAGATGTTCCGTGAGTTCGCCGAGGTGCTTGAGAAGTACGCCGACCACACCGTCATGCTCGATGTCTACGGTGCTCGTGAAGACCCGGTGCCCGGAGTCACTGGTGAACTGGTCAGCAATGCTTTTGACGATCAGAGCAACGTACATTTCGTCGCCGACTGGCAGGCCGCCGCCGATTACACCGCGACTGTCGCTCGTGACGGCGACTACGTGATCACGCTGGGGTGCGGCAACGTTAACTTGATCATCCCGCAGGTGCTTGAGTCGCTGCGTCGGGCGACCGGGGTCTAAGAGATGCGTCGTCCGCCGCCGCTTCCGACTTCGCCGGAAAAGGAGGCGAAGCCTGCACCGGCCGCCTCCCGCCGGGCGAAAGATGAGCGTGCGATACCGGTTGAAGAAACAGACAGCGCCGCGGTGCTGGATGCTCCAGACGAAGAAGTCGCAGGCGATCTCACTACGCGCGATGTCTGGCGAGCGGCCCGCGCGCGACGGAAGGCGCTGCGTGCAGAGATCCGTCGGTTCACGCAGCGTTCGCGTCGCCGCAGACTGGTGTGGCTCGGTGCGCTCGGGGCTGTGGTGCTTCTCATCGGCGGCAGCGTTGCGGCGGCATATAGCCCGTTGTTCGCTGTCGAGAAGATCACTATCGTCGGAGCATCGACACTCGATCCTGTCGCGTTGGAAACGGCACTTGCTGACCAGATCGGCACACCACTCGCACTTGTCGATGAAAGTGAAATTAAGGCCGCGCTGATCGCGTTCCCACTGATCGAAACCTACGCTCTCGAGGCGAAGCCGCCGCATGAATTGGCCGTGCGAATCGTGGAGCGCACTCCGATTGGCGTGTTGGAATCGGGAGCGGGATTCACGCTCGTTGATGCCGCAGGAGTCGCGCTGGCCACCACGCCAACGCAACCCGAAGGTCAGCCGCTGATCAACGTTGCGGGAGGGGCCGAGTCGGACGCGTTTGAATCAGTGGGGCTCGTCGTTCGGTCACTGCCTGCGGATGTGCGCTCTGTCGTCGCTGAGGTCTCGGCGACGACACTGGATGACGTGACACTGAAGCTTTCTAGCGGGCTCACAGTGGTGTGGGGCAACGCGGAGCTCTCCGCCGAGAAAGCTCGAGTGCTCAGCAGCGCGATGGCGACCAACCCGAATGCACGCTCGCTCGATGTGTCCTCGCCCGAGGTTGTTGTTGCCGGGTGAGATTGGTCGGTAACAGCGACCACGCCGTTAATGCACGGCAAAGCAGCGACACGCCCGTGTCGCTGCGCCCGCGTCTGCAGAACCCGCATACCTTCAGATAAGAGAACGCAATACCGGGAAATACTTTACACCTCTAGTTGAGGTTTAAGGTTCACATTCGTTTCCAGGCTCGAAATATCGGAGGCCGGCCATGAGCCACAACCAGAACTACCTCGCCGTGATCAAGGTCGTCGGCGTCGGCGGTGGCGGCGTCAACGCCGTGAACCGCATGATCGATCTCGGTCTGCGAGGTGTCGAATTCATCGCGGTCAACACTGACGCGCAGGCGTTGCTGATGAGCGACGCTGACGTCAAGCTTGATGTGGGCCGCGAGCTCACTCGTGGACTCGGCGCTGGCGCTGACCCCGAGGTCGGGCGCCGTGCAGCAGAAGACCACGCCGAAGAGATCGAACAGGCCCTCGCCGGTGCCGACATGGTCTTCGTCACCGCAGGTGAGGGCGGTGGCACCGGCACGGGTGGAGCACCCGTTGTCGCGCGCATCGCGAAGTCGATCGGCGCACTGACCATCGGTGTTGTCACGAAGCCGTTCTCCTTTGAAGGTCGCCGTCGTCAGAGCCAGGCCGAAGAGGGCGTTGCTCAGCTGAAGGAAGAGGTCGACACCCTCATCGTGGTTCCGAATGACCGCTTGCTGGAGATCAGCGACCGCGGCATCTCGATGATTGAGGCGTTTGCCACTGCAGACCAGGTGCTTCTCGCTGGCGTGCAGGGCATCACCGACCTCATCACCACGCCTGGCCTCATCAACCTCGACTTTGCTGACGTCAAGTCGGTTATGCAGGGGGCAGGATCCGCGCTTATGGGCATCGGTTCCGCTCGCGGCGCTGACCGTGCGATTAAAGCTGCCGAACTTGCGGTCGAATCCCCGTTGCTTGAAGCATCGATTGAAGGTGCGCACGGCGTGCTGCTGTCGATCCAGGGTGGCTCGAATCTGGGAATCTTCGAGATTCACGACGCCGCAGACCTGGTCAAGGAAGCTGCCCACCCCGAGGCCAACATCATCTTCGGTACCGTCATTGACGACACTCTCGGCGACGAGGTCCGTGTCACGGTGATTGCCGCAGGATTCGATGGGGGAGAGCCGTCACTGCGGCTGGACCCGATGGTTGTCTCGCGCCCCGCGGCGAGCACTCTGCCGGAGGTTTCTCTCTCAGATGCCTCAGAAAAGCCTGCTGCCGAGCCGAGCGCTACTCAGCCCGCGTCTCGCGTTGCCGCGACCAGCCTGGAGCCGGCATTCGCTGATGACGACATCGACATCCCTGAATTCCTGAAGTAGGGGACCGTTCGAAAGACTCAGGGAGCGTAATGGAAGACCTTGCGGCGCGGCTGTCTGCGATCGATTCTCAGATTGCAGACGCTGCGCGCTCAGCGGGAAGGGATGCCGCGGAAATCACCCGCACCGTGGTGACGAAATTTCATCCGGCATCCCTCGTTCGAGACCTGTATGCGCTCGGCGTGCGCGACGTCGGCGAGAACCGCCAACAAGAGTTCTCGGCCAAAGCCGATGAGGTAGGCGCTCTGGAAGGCCTTCGCTGGCACTTTATCGGGCAGGCTCAGACGAACAAAGCATCCGCGATCCGGCGAAGCGCTGATGCTGTCCACTCCGTTGACCGCATGAAGCTGGCAAACTCGCTCGATCGGGCTGCACAAGACCCAGCCTCCGGGGCTGGCGGCCCACTGGACGTGCTCGTCCAGATCAATCTCACCGACGAAGTCGGCCGCGGCGGCGTCGCGCCGGCCGATGCTGAGCAGCTTGCCGAACACATCCTCACTTTGCCGTCTCTGCGGCTGCGTGGAGTCATGGGCGTTGCCCCGCTCGATGAAGGACCGGCGTCCGCTTTCACCCGTCTGCGTGGAATAGCAGACCGCATCCGCGGGATCGCCTCGGATGCCACCTGGATTTCCGCCGGCATGACCGGCGACTTCGCTGAGGCGATTTCCGCAGGCGCGACACACCTGCGGATCGGCTCCGCAATCACCGGACCCCGGCCTGACCGGGGTTAACCTCGAAATAGATCAGCCCACGTCGAACACGGAGGACACGATGGGAAACCCGCTCAAGAAGACCATGGTGTATCTGGGCCTCGCCGATGAGGAAGAAGCCTACGAAGAGCAGGCTGCCGCGGCGGCCCCCGCTCGTGTACACCGCGACCGCGATCGTGACCAGGAAGAGGCCGCTCCTGCGCCCGTGACGCCGCTTCGGCGCCCGGTTGCCGTTCGCCAGCCGTCCGCTGGTACCGTCAACGAGATTCTCACTGTGCACCCGAAGCAGTATCGCGACGCGCAGCTGATCGCAGAGAGCTTCCGTGAGGGCGTTCCGGTGATCATCAATCTTTCGCAGATGAGTGACGCTGACGCGCGCCGTCTGATTGATTTCGCCAGCGGGCTCTCGCTCGGCCTCTACGGTCGTATCGAGCGAGTCACCAGCAAGGTGTTCCTGCTTTCGCCGGAAAACATCGCCATTTCAGGGCACGGGGGCATCGCGCACGCAGACTCGGAGTCTGCGGGCTTCGACCAGTCCTGAGTCGTGGGAACACTTGTCTCAGTGATCGCGTCGATCATTCATCTGATCCTGCTGATCTATATTCTTGTACTTTTCGCGCGACTTGTCCTCGACTACATACCGCTGTTCAACAGGCAATGGCGACCCAAAGGTGGCGGGCTTATCGCCGCTGAGGTCGTCTACACCGTGACGGACCCTCCGATTAAGTTCTTCCGACGTTTCATTCCTCCGCTGCGCATCGGGACTTTGTCGCTGGATTTCGGGTTTACATTCACGATGTTGGCGGTGCTGATTCTGATGTCAATTGTGCGTTCTTTCATTTGACCCAGACTCGGGGACTATGATTACTCCGATGGTGCGCGCCCCGGGTACGCGCCGGATCAATACCGAGCCATGCTTCAGTCACTGGCAACAGAACTCATCGAAAGAGGAGCCGAAATAATGGCACTGACCCCGGATGACGTCGTCACCAAGCAGTTCCAGCACGTCCGTTTCAAGGACGGCTTTGATCCGGACGAGGTTGATGACTTCCTCGACGAGATCGTTGTTGAGTGGCGTAAGGCCCTCGAAGAGAACGCAGAGCTGAAGACCAAGCTCGCAGCCTACGAGTCGGGTGAGACCCCCGCAGCAGCCCCGGCCGCTGCGGTAGAGGCTCCCGCAGTCGTTGACGAAGTGCCTGCACCCGTTGCCGCTTCTGAGCCGGCGCCAGAGGCAGCTCCTGTCGTCGAGACAGCTCCGCCAGCCGCGGCAGCGTCGACCGGCGCCACCGCCGGCATCATCGAGCTGGCCCAGCGCCTGCACGACGAGCACGTCGCTGAGGGTGAGACGAAGAAGAACCAGCTCATCTCCGAAGCGCAGACCGAGGTTGACCGTATTCGCACCGAGGCTCAGTCCAAGCAGCGCGAAGAGACGGCTCGTCTTGAGCGCGAGCGCAACACGCTCGAGGCTCGCATCACCGAACTTCGCAACTTCGAGCGTGACTACCGCACGCAGTTGCGTGGCTACATCGAGGGCCAGCTGCGCGATCTGGACGAGAAGTCGACTTCGACAGACTCGACTCCGGTTTCCGCTATCGGCCTGTAGGACGTCCTGTTGTCAGGACGTAGCCAGATTCGTCGGTCGGCGGCTGGCATCATCGTCGCGGTTCTCGCGGTTGTGGTGCTGGCCGCCGACCAGTTTGTGAAGCATCTCACTATTGAGAACCTGCCGTTGCATGAGCCGGTACCAGTTTTGGGCGAGTTTCTGCAGTGGTATTACGTGCGCAATCCCGGCGCTGCGTTCTCGCTGGGGAGCGAGGTCACGTGGATCTTTACGATCGCTCTCGCAGTTGTCGCCAGCATCATCATCTGGAAGGCGTTCGGGCTTCGCTCGAGGCTGTGGGCTGTTGTGCTCGGGTGCCTGCTGGGTGGAGTGCTCGGTAACCTGACAGATCGTCTGCTCCGTGACCCCGGATTCGGAGTTGGTCATGTCGTCGACATGATTTCAATGCCGTGGATGATGCCGGCGATTTTCAATGTCGCGGATATTTTCATCGTATGTGGCATGATCTCAGTCGCGCTGCTGGTGGTACTCGGCCTCCGTTTCGACGGGACGCGCGAGAAGGACCACGTTGACGCCGATGAGGCGGATGCTGAGTCTGCTGTGGATGCAGACGCTGTCGACGCGGGGCCGGAGAAAGCCTGATGGAGTCCCGATCGCTGCCCGTTCCGGACGGGCTTGAGGGGACGCGCGTCGACGCCGCTCTGGCGAAGATGCTTGGTTTCTCACGTACTTTCGCCGCTGAGGTCGCTGAAGCGGGCGGTGTCAGTGTCAACGGTGTGACTCTGGGGAAGTCAGACCGGTTGCATGCAGGCGGCTGGCTGAGCGTCGAGTGGCAGCCGAAGGAAGAGCCAAAGATCGTGCCCGTGGTGGTCCCTGACCTCGGCATCATGTACGACGACGACGACATTATTGTCGTCAATAAACCGTCCGGGGTTGCCGCTCACCCGTCGCAAGGCTGGGAAGGGCCGACCGTGCTCGGGGCGCTTGCTGGCGCGGGGTTCCGCATCGCCACGAGTGGCGCAGCAGAGCGTGCGGGCATCGTGCACCGCCTCGATGTCGGCACGAGTGGATTGATGGTGGTCGCGAAGACCGAGTCCGCATACACGCTGCTTAAGCGCGCCTTCAAGGAGCGCACGGTCGAGAAGATCTACCATGCGGTGGTGCAGGGCCACCCCGACCCGCTCTCTGGCACGATTGAAGCGCCAATCGGGCGGCATCCGAATCACTCGTGGAAATTTGCCGTCATCCCTGATGGCAAAGACTCTGTGACGCATTACGAGACGCTCGAGGCGTTCCCAGGTGCCTCGTTGCTGGAAATCCATCTGGAGACCGGCCGCACACATCAGATCCGCGTGCACATGGCAGCCCACCGGCATCCGTGCGTTGGCGATCCGCTGTATGGGGGCGACCCCACGCTCTCAGCCAGACTTGGCCTGAGCCGGCAGTGGCTGCACGCGCACAAGCTCGCCTTCACTCACCCTGCGACAGGGGAGTGGGTATCGTACGAGAGCCCATACCCGGCCGACCTTGCGCACGCCCTGGATACGCTGCGCGGCGACTGACCGACGACGTCAAAGGATGCTGTTGCGGGCTGCGGTGACTACACCGTCGAGCGTGCGACTGAGGAATGCGACGATCTCAGATTCTTCAGCGCGGTCATCTGCTGCTGTTGTGACGAGTACTTCTTCGGCGAATGCGACCCACCCGCGCAGGCTGATCTCGAGTGCGCGAGTGACGGGCACTCCCAATTCGGCGAAAGCATCTCGCAGATGAGAGGCGTTGAGTTCTCGCGATTCATCCACGACTGCGCGCACGGTGGGGTCGCCACTGGCGATGCCATGAACAAGAGATGAGAACGTTCCGCGGTGCTCGCGAACAAATCCTACGAAGCGCAGCAGAGTGTCATCGATGCGTTTACGCGGAGGTAACTCTGGTCGGGGCGCGGTGGCGTGGATCATGGAATCTCGTGCCATGGTGACGACTGCACGGTGCATTCCCTGCTTCGACTCGAAGTAATGGAACACCAGTGTGCGCGACACACCTGCCTGTCGTGCGAGTTCCTCGATCGTGAGGTCATCCAGCGGATGATCTGCGAGGAAATTCACACCGAGGGCCAGGAATTGCGTGCGTCGCTCATCCGGGGTCAGGCGATGGCGGCGTTGTGCGGGCATCCGGTCAGCCTATCGGCCGGAACACACCAGGTTGCAGTATTGACTGTTAGTCAATTAGCGTTAGGCTCGATCAGGTGCTGTCGAAGGGGATAGCCCGAAACCAGGAGGATCGATGAAGTTTCCGTCTCTCACTAAGTCTCACGCCGGTCGGGTCACCCTTGCTGCGGTGCCTGTCGGAATTGTGGCGTGCGTTCTGCTCGGCGGCGTTGCTCAGGGAGCCGTGCCGGTATCTTTCGCCGTGTCCGGTAGCCAGTTCCAGATTGGCGCCAGTCAACTCGACGGCACTGGTTTTTCGCAGTACGCCGGTATCGCGACTGACTCAGAGGGCGGAGAGCACACCGTAGCTATCGCCAACATCAAGGACGCGACGCTGACGGACCTGTGTCAGTCAGTGATCAGTGAGACGCCGCTGGGTACCGTTGGCGTGCTGATCAAAGCAGGCGGGGGAGATAACCCAGCGACCGCCACAGACCTCCAGATCGGAATGACGGGGCTCAAGGGTGACGCGACTTTCGGAAACATCCGTATCGGTGTTGACGCATCGACGGTGCAGACGGAAGCTAAGGGCTCTGCGGGTGACTTCGCCCAGGACTCGGACACGATCTCCATCACGAACCTGCAGCAGACGGCGTGGAGCACCCAGGCCGCGGTCTTCACTCTGAACGGCATGAGCCTGGAGCTGACGGACGGATCGCAGGGATGCTTCTGACCGAGACGATAAACGAAACGAGGGCGGGTATGCGTCGCCAATCGGACAGCAGGTTTGCCGTGTGGCGGCGACAGCGCCCGTTCATCGGAGGCATCCTGGTCGCCGTCGGGGGCATCGAGATGTTCTTCTCTGGCCAGCTTGATCTGGGAAACCTGCAGATCCAACTGGGAATTGAAGGGTTGCAGGCGACGATCATCCCGATCATGCTGTTGCTGCTCGGCATCCTGGCGATCATGATGCCCGCGCACCACGTGTTCTACGGCGTCATCGCCCTTGCCATTGCGCTCTATGCTCTCGTGGGAGTGAACCTCGGAGGATTCCTCATCGGCACCATCCTTTCCTGCGTCGGCGGGGTGCTGGTCTCTGCGTGGATGACACTAGAGGCTCGCGAACGCGCCAAGACACAAAAGGCAGCCGCGGGGGAGAGCGAATGAGGCGATCCCATCTTCGTGTCGCCGGGGTGCTGGCCGCACTGGTCATCGCCACGCCACTTGTGGTGAACGCAGCGCCTTCGCCTCGCTACGCCGGGTTCTGCGATTCATTCCTCTCCTTTCTCTGCCCGAAGCCCCCTCCGACGCCAGCGCCGGCGCCGGAGCAGTCGGGAGATCCCAGCGACCCGACAGCCCCGTCTGAAAATGAGCCCGGTGTCGTGGTGCCTGATCCGGACTTCGAGATTTCGGCACCCCCGGAGGCGGAAGAATCACCAGGTGCCGACGATCCTGCCGAAGACGCTGTCGAAGCACAGCCGGTACCCGCACCCCTCGACGATGGCGCTGCGATCTTCACCGGCACGCCGGCATCCATGGTGGCAGGTGGGCTCTCGTTCAGCGGACTTCGGGGGATCAGCATCGTCAGTGTTCCGACTGTGGACGGAAGTACCGTGCGGGCGCTGAAAATCAGCGCAAATTCCATCACGATTACCGACTTCAGCCTCACTGTGCGGCCGCCGGATGGTCCCGGACTCGTGACGAATGCCGACACAATGTCGCTGGACGGAAACGTGTCGGTATATCTGGGCTCTGCCACGGCGAGTTCGATGGGTGGCGATCCGATCACACTCGGGCTCGACACGCCGCCGTCACTGGACGACATCGAGCCCGGCCTCCTCAACATCTCTTTCGGGCTGGTTGGCTCGATAGCGGACCAGATTCGCTACACGAACACGGACCAGCGCATCGTCGAGTGACTCGGGTGGACAACGGGACCCCATATCAAAATGCCCTTGTCTGCGCCCCGACGTAGACTCGACACGTGGCATCCGACTCCTTCGTTCATCTGCACGTGCACAGCGAATACTCGATGCTCGATGGTGCTGCCAAAATCGCATCGATGACGCAAGCAGCCGCTGATTACGGCATGCCTGCGATCGCTGTCACAGATCACGGCAACACCTTCGCGGCCTTCGAGTTCTACAACGCGGCCAAATCGGTCGGTGTGAAACCGATCATTGGTCTTGAGGCGTACGTGACGCCGGGTACCCACCGCAGCGACCGCTCCCGCGTCGCGTGGGGGTCACCCGATCAGAAGCGCGATGACGTCTCGGGATCGGGCGCGTACACCCACATGACGATGTGGAGCCAGAGCACAGAGGGCATGCACAACCTCTTCCGGCTCAGTTCTCGGTCAAGCCTTGAAGGTCAGTACTTCAAGCCCCGTATGGACCGGGAACTGTTGCAGACGTACGGCAAGGGGCTTATCGCCACCACCGGGTGCCCTTCTGGCGAGGTGCAAACCCGCTTGCGTCTCGGGCAGTACGAGGCTGCGCGTGCGGCGGCAGCCGAGTTCCAAGACATCTTCGGCAAAGAGAACTACTTCGCCGAGATCATGGATCACGGGCTCGATATTGAGCGTCGCGTGATCACTGACCTGTTGAAGATCTCGAAAGACCTCGGGATCCCGCTCGTTGGCACGAACGACTCGCACTACACACACCAGCACGAGGCTGATGCGCACGCTGCGCTGCTCTGCGTGCAGTCCGGTTCGACGATGGACGATCCGAACAGATTCAAGTTCAATGGCGACGGTTATTACGTCAAGACGGCGCAGGAGATGCGCCAGCTTTTCCGTGACCACCCGGAGGCATGCGATAACACGCTGCTGATCGCCGAGCGCTGCGAAGTCGAGTTCAACACCTCAGCCAACTACATGCCGCGTTTCCCCGTGCCTGACGGCGAGACCGAAGACAGCTGGCTCATCAAAGAGGTCGAGGCTGGCTTGCAATACCGTTATCCGTCGGGCATCCCTGACAAGGTGCGCAAACAGGCAGAGTACGAGACCGGAATCATCTTGCAGATGGGGTTCCCCGGCTACTTTCTCGTGGTTGCCGACTTCATCAACTGGGCCAAGGACAACGGCATCCGCGTCGGCCCTGGTCGTGGTTCCGGTGCCGGTTCCATGGTCGCGTATGCGATGAGAATCACCGACCTCGACCCCCTCGAGCATGGCCTCATCTTCGAGCGATTCCTGAACCCTGAACGTGTCTCGATGCCTGACTTTGACGTCGACTTCGATGATCGTCGTCGTGGCGAAGTGATTGAGTACGTCACAGAGAAGTACGGCGATGAGCGCGTTGCGCAGATCGTGACTTACGGAACGATTAAGTCCAAGCAGGCTTTGAAAGATGCCGGGCGTGTGCTCGGGTTCCCGTTCAGCATGGGGGAGCGCCTGACCAAGGCAATGCCGCCACCTGTGATGGGCAAGGACATGCCCCTGGACGGCATGTTCGACTCGAAGCACCCGCGGTATAAAGAGGCCAGCGAGTTCCGCGCGTTGATCGAGACCGATCCCGAGGCCAAAACCGTCTTTGACCGTGCTATCGGTCTGGAGGGTCTAAAACGTCAGTGGGGCGTTCACGCGGCAGGCGTGATCATGTCGAGCGAGCCGCTGCTCGACATTATCCCGATCATGCGTCGTGAGCAGGATGGCCAGATCGTCACGCAGTTTGATTACCCGTCAAGCGAAAGCCTCGGGCTGATCAAGATGGACTTTCTGGGGTTACGCAACCTCACGATCATTTCGGATGCACTCGATAACATCCGTACGAACCGTAACGAGGAAGTTGACCTCGAGCATCTTGAACTCGAGGACCGAGCAGCGTATGAACTGCTCTCACGCGGTGATTCACTCGGCGTATTCCAGCTCGATGGCGGGCCGATGCGTTCGCTGATGCGGTTGATGAAGCCCGATAATTTCGGTGACATCTCCGCTCTCATTGCCCTGTATCGCCCCGGTCCGATGGGGGCCAACTCGCACACGAATTATGCTCTGCGCAAGAACGGCCTGCAGCCGATCACACCGATTCACCCTGAGTTGGAAGACGCGCTGAAAGATATCCTCAACGAGTCCTACGGCCTGATCATCTATCAGGAGCAGGTCATGGCTATCGCGCAGAAGGTTGCGGGATTCAGCCTCGGTCAAGCAGACATTCTGCGACGCGCGATGGGTAAGAAGAAAAAATCCGAACTCGACAAGCAGTACGAAGGCTTCCAGGCCGGAATGCACGCCAACGGGTTTGGCGATGGCGCCGTTAAAGCGTTGTGGGACATCCTGCTGCCGTTCTCGGACTATGCCTTCAACAAGGCGCACTCAGCGGCCTACGGGCTCGTGTCGTACTGGACCGCATATCTCAAGGCGCATTACCCCGCCGAGTACATGGCAGCCCTGCTCACGAGCGTTGGTGATTCCAAAGACAAGATGGCTATCTATCTCAACGAGTGCCGACGCATGGGCATCAGGGTGCTGCCGCCGGATGTGCGCGAATCGATCAACTTTTTTGCTGCTGTGGGTGATGACATCCGCTTCGGGCTCGGCGCAGTGCGAAACGTGGGCAGCAACGTTGTCGACGGCATTGTCGCTTCACGTGAGAAAGAGAACTTCGATTCTTTCCACGACTTCTTGAAGAAGGTACCGCTACACGTCTCCAACAAGCGCACGGTCGAATCGCTGATCAAAGCTGGCGCCTTCGATGAGATGGGCAACACGCGCCGCGCGCTTATGGAAATCCATGAAGACGCGACCGAAGCGGCCGTTGATCAGAAACGCAACGAGGCTCAAGGCGCCATCGGATTCGACTTCGATAGCCTCTATGACTCGGCCGAAGAAGCTGTTCCGGCGAAAGTTCCGGAGCGCCCGGAGTGGATCAAAAAAGACAAGCTTGCCTTCGAGCGCGAGATGCTCGGGCTGTACGTGTCGGATCACCCTCTCGCCGGGCTGGAAGTTCCACTCGCGAAACACGCGTCGATTTCGATCCATAACCTGCTGGCATCGGAAGATCTCCAAGACGGTGACCAGGTCACGGTCTCGGGACTGGTGACGAGCGTGCAGCACAGGGTCGCGAAAGCCAGTGGAAATCCCTACGGCATGATCACTGTCGAGGATTTCAACGGTGAGGTCACCGTCATGTTTATGGGCAAGACCTACACCGAGTTCCAGCACACGCTGCAACAGGATGCCATTCTCGCGGTGCGTGGTCGAGTATCTCGACGAGACGACGGGCTCAACTTGCACGCGCAGTCAGCGTTCGTACCTGATATTGGCTCTTTTGACGCCGCGGGGCCGCTCGCTCTCGTCCTCGCTGAGCAGCGTGCGACGGAAAAAGTCATGAATGAGTTGGCTGAAGTGCTGCGTCGTCACAGCGGTGAAACGGAAGTCATGCTCAAGGTGCACCGGGGCCAGACAGCTAAGGTATTCGAAGTTCCAATGCCGGTGAAAGTGTCCGCAGATCTCTTCGGCGATCTTAAGTCGCTACTGGGGCCAACTTGCCTCGGGTAGTATCGGGACGCGTTGGACGCGTAGATACCGACCGCGCGCACCATGTCGAAAGGATTGTCGTTTCATGAGCACGGATACACCCTCGGAGCCCTTTACCGAAGAGGACGGCGTGCTCTATGACGAGGAGGTCACCCCACAGGCTGGCATCCTGGGCTTCACCCTTCGTGAGCTCCTCATCGTCGGTGTGTGGCTCGTCGCCTTCGTGACCTCGTTCTTCCCGGTGGGCTGGTCGCCGACGCTTTGGGTGTCGGGTATCTCGTGGATTCTGCCGCTCGGCCTTCCTACTGTGGCTGTGTTCCTCATCGTGTTGCGCCGCTTCTCGCCAGAAGGGATCCGTCGTGTCGGATCCCTAGGCATCGACCAGTTCGCATCAGTCGCATTCTCTGTTGCCGTGGTGTGGTGGGCTCAGCTGCTGTGGGAGTACATCGCCTCGACAATTCAGGCTGGTGTTGCACCGACTATCTGGGTGCCGTGGGTGCAACTGGTTGCAATGCTTGTCCTCGTCGCCCTCACGGTGTTCGCTCCGGTGTTTCCCGGCATCCGGGATGATTTCCGTGGCCGCCTCGTAACGCTGGCACATCGCAACGCGAACCCGGTGCGCCCGGTTATTCCCAGGCCTCGCCCAGAGCGTCCTGCGGCAGCGGTTGCTGCTACTGCCGCTCCCGCCCCGTTAGAGAACGACAGCGTTGATTACGAAGCCAGTGTCGATCAGGAGATCACGGACCTCGGACTCATTGGCAGCGTTCCTACTTCGTCGCACGTGTCGGGTGGAGAACTGGGAACAGCGACTGGCGTTGAAGACAGCGACTACGTTCCTGGCTATGCACGTACGCCCAACGAGCAGACCGAAGAGCCTGCACCGTTTGAGGAAACGACACCGCTCGACGAAACAGACACCAGCGCAGACGCGGTAATCGCCGACATGATCGGCGAGGTCGAAGACGTCGACCAAACCGCTCCGCGAGAAACCATCGTGGAGCAGCCCGTCGCGCAACCGTTCTGGGCGCTGGCTCCGACAGAGCGTGACGTGCTCGACGAGCGCGGAAATCCGCTGTTCCGCATCGGCCCCACGGCCTGGGCTCTTGTGATCGAAGACCGCGGCGGAGCCTACGTCGTGCGTCACGACGACGGTCGTGTGGGCTATCTGCACGAAGTCTCTGACATCACGAAGGGCTGATGTGCGCACGATTGATCTGCGAGGGCAGCAGCTCTCGCCGGCAGACATGCTTGCCGCCGTTCCTCGTGCTGCGCAGGCACGGGCGGAGGCGCTCGAGACTGCTGTGCGTATTGTTGAGGCGGTGCGCACTGACGGTGAGAGCGCGCTGCGTGAGCAGGCACAGAAGTTTGACGGGGTGAGCGGCCACGCGATCCGGGTGCCGAGCGATCACATCACGGATGCTGTCGCTGCCCTGACGCCCGAAATTTTGTCCGCGCTCGAAGAGTCGATCGGCCGGGTGCGTCTGGCTTCCACCGCGCAGATTCCTGACGACCGCATCACCGATATCGGCCCCGGTGCCCGCATTACTCAGCGTTGGCAGCCGGTGACGCGCGTGGGCGTGTACATCCCCGGGGGCAAGGCAGTTTACCCGTCGAGTGTGATTATGAATGTGGTTCCGGCTCAGGTTGCCGGTGTTGCCCAGATCGCACTCGCTTCGCCGCCGCAAGAAGACCAGGACGGTCGCATCCACCCGGTGATTCTTGCTGCTGCGGGACTGCTGGGCATTACTGAGGTTTACGCGATGGGTGGCGCGGGCGCCATCGGCGCCTTCGCGCACGGTGTTTCCGCGATCGGACTTGATCCCGTAGACGTCGTATCCGGGCCTGGCAACAACTATGTCGCCTCCGCGAAGCGTGCCGTCGCTGGCGTTGTCGGTACGGACTCCGAAGCAGGCGCGACGGAGATCCTGATTGTGGCGGATGCGTCGGCCGATGCCCGTCTGGTAGCCGCTGACCTGGTGAGCCAGGCAGAGCACGACGAGCAGGCATCTGCGGTACTTGTCACCGATGATGAAGCGCTGGCCGAGCGCGTTGCATCAGAGGTAGCGACGTTCGCCGCTGCCACCATGCACAGTGAGCGCGTGGCGGTGGCACTCGGCGGACCGCAGTCAGCGATTGTGCTGGTCGATGACCGCGCCATGGCGACGGCGTTCAGTAACGCTTATGCTCCCGAGCACTTGGAACTGCACCTTGTCGACGCTGAGGATGCAGCATCCGCTTTTACGAGCGCTGGCGCCGTCTTCGTAGGGGACCAAACCCCCGTGAGCCTCGGGGACTACATGGCGGGGAGTAACCACGTTCTCCCCACTGGCGGTCAGGCGCGTTACGCGCCAGGGCTCGGCGCGTATACGTTCCTGCGACCGCAGCAAGTGATCGCATACGACCACGCCGCGTTGGCCGAGGTGCGCGAAGGCGTCGTCGCGTTGGCGAACACCGAAGTGCTGCCCGCACACGGTGAAGCGATCGAAGCGCGCTTCCCGGCGACGACCGGCTGAACGGCTACGCTGGAAAATCATGCATTGCCCCTTCTGCCGCCATCCTGACTCCCGCGTGATCGACTCTCGTACCAGTGACGATGGACTCTCCATCCGTCGCCGTCGTCAGTGTCCGGAGTGCGGCGGGCGTTTCACGACGACAGAGACGGCGAGCCTCAACGTGATCAAACGGTCCGGTGTCATGGAGCCGTTCAGTCGCGAGAAGGTCATCTCCGGTGTGCGCAAGGCCTGTCAGGGGCGTCCGGTGACCGAGGCAGACCTTGCGGTTCTTGCGCAGCGCGTGGAAGAAGCAGTGCGCCAGACTGGTGTCTCGCAGCTGGATACCAATGAGATCGGCCTGGCCATTCTTGGTCCGCTTCGCGATCTGGACGAGGTTGCGTTCTTGCGTTTTGCCAGCGTCTATCAGGCGTTTGACTCGCTGGAAGATTTCGAGAGCGCGATCACCGACCTCCGGGCGGATCACCTTGAGGCGCAGCAGGACTCAGCCGACCGGTAATCTGGCAGTGATGTATCCGCTGCTCTTTCGCGTTGTTCTCTCGCGCTTCGATCCCGAATTCGCTCACCACGCCGCTATGGCGGTGATTCGCGTACTCGGCGTTCCGCCGTTCTCCTGGGTCACGCGGGCGATTGCCGCGCCGCGACCTGAGCAACAGGTCAGCGCGCTGGGACTTACCTTCGATTCACCGTTCGGTGTCGCGGCGGGCTTCGATAAGAATGCGATCGGGGTGCGGGGCCTCGCAGCTCTCGGCTTTGGGCACGTGGAGATCGGCACGATCACCGCGATCCCGCAAGAGGGTAACCCTCAGCCGCGTTTGTTCCGACTCGTGCCGGATCGCGCAGTCATCAACCGGATGGGCTTCAATAACGACGGTGCGGATGCTGCGGCGAAACGCCTCAGAAAATTACGGATGCGGCGCCCAAAGACCGTCGTCGGTGTGAACATTGGCAAGAGCCGCGTCGTGGACGTTGCTGACGCCACAGCAGATTACGTCGCCAGTGCCAGCTTGCTCGCGCCGCTTGCGGACTACCTGGCAGTCAACGTGTCCTCGCCGAATACCCCCGGTCTGCGCGGCCTGCAGGCCGTGGAGACACTCGCACCGCTGTTACGTGCAGTGAAAGCGGCTGCGGGATCCACGCCGCTTCTAGTGAAGATCGCCCCCGACCTCCCAGATGACGAGATCGAAGCAATTGCGCGTCTCGCGGTCGATGAAGGTCTTGACGGGATCATCGCGCACAACACGACCATTTCGCGGGACGGGTTACGCACTGATGCTGCGGTCGTCGAGGCCGCTGGTGCCGGTGGACTGTCGGGAGCACCTCTACGGGAACGCTCGATGGAAGTGCTGCGCATTGTGCGCGCGTCCGTACCGAGTGAGTTCTGCGTGATCTCCGTCGGGGGAGTGGAAACGGCAGATGACGTGCAGGCGCGTTTGGATGCTGGCGCCACCCTGGTGCAGGGCTACACCGCGTTCCTCTACCGCGGCCCGCTCTGGGCCCGTCAGATCAATCGCGGCCTGCGCCCCCGCTGATCCTCTGCCTGCCGAGACCCCGTCTGAATGTCGAGCCCCCGTCGTGCCGACGCGGCTAAGACGGGGGCTCGACGAGAAAACGGGGTCTCGGGGCGGGGCGGGGTGTCGGTGCGGGAGATCAGGCGGGGTACTGACCGCGCTTGACCTGAGGCTTCGGCAGACGCATGAAGCGCATCTGAAGAGCACGCATTGCCGCGTACCAGCCGAGCCCCTTCTCCATACGCTCCTTGCCGAATTTTGCGGCAATCTTCTTCTTGACACGCATCGAGAGCAACACCATGTCGATCACGGCGACCACGATGAACGCCCACAGGCCGATGAACGCGAAGAACGAGAATGACGGGTCCGGCACAAGCGAGACCAGGATCACGACGACCATAAGCGCCATGACCCACTCAGAGAGGTGCCACCCCGCATCGACGTAGTCGCGCACCCAGCGGCGCTGGGGGCCCTTGTCACGCGGTGGCAAGTACTTGTCCTCGCCCGCAGCCATACCTGCCTGTGCGCGTTCGCGACGCTCACGCAGTTGCGCCTTCGCTGCTACGCGCGCTTCTTTCGTGTCAGCCACCAGTGGACGCCGGCGGGCAGCCTCTTGCTGGGCGCGAGTCG
>DQHP01000113.1 GCA_003524435.1 Microbacterium sp. | reverse complement strand
CCCGATCCAGCCCCTCGCGGCACGATTGCCACGCCGTTGCGAGCGGCGATCCGCACCGTCTCCTGCACCTGCTCGGTGGACTGCGGACGCACCACGGCGAGCGGGACTCCGGCGCGAGGGTCCAGAGCCCGGTCCCACCGGTAAGCGTCCATAGACGCGGGATCAGTGATGAGCGCGTCAGCGGGCACGGCCTGCGTCAACTCATCGATTACGTGCTGCGCGGTCGCTGTCATGTCATTCTTCCCCACGTCTGGATGCGGCTTTCGAAGCTGACACTAGCCTTGAATACGTCATAGATGCAAGATAGATGCAAGAGGAATTCGGGCTACTGTGGATGCCGACACAGAACGACACGGAAACCGATTCCGGATGCCGATACGAAGGAGGCACGCATGTCTCAGCCGATGTCTGCATCGGATCAGGTTTACGAGCATGTGCGCGAGCGTATTCTCGACGGCGCGATCAGCGCGGGTGAACTGATCACCGAGGGGCAGTTCGTCGAAGCGACCGGCCTCAGCCGCACGCCGGTGCGTGAAGCCTTCCTGCGGCTTGAGGCCGAGGGCTGGCTGAAGCTGTACCCGAAACGCGGCGCACTCGTCGTTCCGGTGCAGCCCGAAGAGAAGGAGCAGGTCCTCGAGGCGCGCCAGCTCATTGAAACGCATGCGATGACCACGATTGCGGCGAGCGCAAGCGCCGCGGAGAACGTGAGCAGGCGCCTCCGTGAGATCACGGATCAGACTCGCGAAGCGATGGAAGCAGATGACATCGCAACTTTTACGACGCTGGATGCTGAG
This sequence comes from Microbacterium sp., assembly GCA_003524435.1. GTDB lineage: Bacteria > Actinomycetota > Actinomycetes > Actinomycetales > Microbacteriaceae > Microbacterium. The sequence goes on along the minus strand of DQHP01000113.1, from coordinate 23,222 downwards.
TTCCACCTCGTGCTGGTCAATGCCAGTGGCAACGACATCCTCTCGGACATCTACCGAGGCCTGCGTGATCGCCTGCGCCGCATGACGACCCGCTCGGTGTGGCACGACAAGACGCGGATGGAAGCCATTGTGAAGGACCACGGTGACCTGGCTGAGATCGTCGCTCGGCGCGACGTCGCCGCGTTCTCGGCCCGGCTCATCGATCACATGCGCTCCACGCATGACAAGGCGCATAGTCGCTGATTGCGCCGAGCCGCAGAATACGTCACTAGACTCGCAGTGATCCTCTGCCCGCATTGGCAGGGACAATCGGCCGTGAACTTGGCCGCTCGTCACATCCGACCAGCGCCAGGAGAATCATGCCCGCACCCCGTCAGCGACTTATCGCCGCATCCGCCCTTCTCATTGCGGCGTTTGCTTTCGTCGGCTGTACGTCGACTGCTGAGGCCACGCCCGAAACGGCCCCAGCCGCCGCCGGTTACCCGGTCACGGTCGATAATTGCGGCACCGACGTGACATTCGACGCCGCACCGGAACGCGTGCTCGCAATCAAGTCGAGCTCGATTGAGATGATGCTCGCGTTGGGTCTGGAAGACCGGATGATCGGCACCGCTTTTCCCGACGGCGAGTACGCCGAACAGTGGGCCGAACGAGGCACCGACGTTCCTTTGATCTCCGAGAAGGTCCCCGGCCAAGAAGCGACATTGAGCCTCGAACCCGACCTCGTGTACGCCGGGTGGGAATCGAATGTCACCGCCGACGGGGCCGGTGATCGCGAGACGCTCGCCTCGCTCGGCGTGAATACGTTCGTCTCCCCCTCTGCGTGCCAAGAACCCGAATACCAGCCCGATCCGCTGACCTTCGACGATGTCTTCGCAGAGATCGAACAGGTCGGCACGATCTTCGATGCCCAGGATGCGGCGACAGATCTCGTCGCCGATCTGCAGAGCCGACTCGATGCCGTGACCCCGGATGATCGTGGACTGACCGCGCTCTGGTTCAGCTCCGGCAGCGACACTCCGTTCGTCGGCGCTGGCATCGGAGCACCGCAGATGATGATGGATGCCGCGGGCCTCACCAACATCGCCGAAGACATGGATGAAACCTGGTCCAGCCTCAGCTGGGAAGTCGTCGTCGACGCGAACCCCGATGTCATCGTGCTCGTCGACTCTGCCTGGGGATCGACGGTGAAGAAGATCGGCGTGCTCGAAGCGAACCCGGCGACTGCCTCTCTTCCGGCGGTCGTGAACAGTCGATATCTGGTTGTGCCGTTCCCGGCGGGCGAAGCCGGAGTGCGCAACGTCGAGGCGGTCGAGTCGCTGATCGCGCAGCTCAAGGAGATCGCACCGCAGTGACCGCCCTCGCATCGCGCCACTCTCGGATCGAGCCGCCCTCTGAGCGGCGCGGCCGCTCGGGGGCGCGCACGGGCACGTGGACGATTGCACTGCTCATTGCACTGGGGCTCTCTCTCGTCCTGAGCGTGACCCTGGGACCGGCGCAGCTGTCACCCGGTGAAGTGTGGAGCAGCATCCTCTCGCATATCGGAATCGGACAATCCGACCTGTCCCCCTTGAGGGATGGGATCGTCTGGGAACTGCGGATGCCGCGGGTCCTCGCCGCGGCAGCCGTCGGCGCTGGCCTCGCGATCTGTGGTGCGATCATGCAGGCGGTGCTGCGCAACCCGCTGGCTGATCCGTATCTGCTCGGGCTGTCGTCCGGAGCATCCTTCGGCGCTGTTCTTGTCATCGTTCTGGGTTTCTCGATCGCCCTGCCCATCGCCGCTTTCGGCGGCGCACTGGGAGCGCTGGCGCTGACTCTGGTCCTGGCGGGAGCGATCGGTCGCATGACGTCATCGCGGACTATCCTCGCCGGCGTCGCGGTGTCGGCCGCCCTCGGCGCCCTCACCAGCTTGGTGATCTTCTGGAGCGCAACAGGCGACAGCTACCGCGAGATCTTGGGGTGGCTGCTGGGCTCCCTGGCTGGCTCTGCGTGGCCGACCACCGTCCTCGCGCTCGTGGCGGTCATTGTGGTCGGCACACCGCTGATGCTCAGTGCCGGCACCCTCGACGCTTTCGCGTTCGGCGATCGAGCAGCGGCATCGCTCGGCGTCTCGGTCGAGCGCACCCGCTGGATCCTGCTCACCGCGACCGCCCTGCTAACCGGAAGCCTCGTGGCAGTGAGCGGGTCGATCGGATTCATCGGCCTCGTCGTCCCCCACGCGGTGCGCTTGCTGGTGGGAGCGCGACACCGCGTGCTCCTGCCGCTCTCGGCGTTGACTGGAGCGATCGTGCTGATCTGGGCAGATACACTCGCCCGCACACTCTTCGACCCGCGCGAGCTGCCCGTCGGGGTCGTCACCGCACTCATCGGTGCCCCACTGTTTGGTCTGCTGCTTCTGAACTCGCGGAGAATCTCATGACCGCTACCCCGCCGCTTCACACAGAACGAGTCTCGTTCAGCCGGAACGGCCGGATGCTGATCGACGAAGTTGATTGCACGGTAGAAGCCGGATCGCTCACAGCGCTCGTCGGCCCGAACGGTGCGGGAAAATCGACGTTGCTGCATGTGATCGCTGCCGCGGAGAAGCCCACATCGGGTGCAGTGCGGCTAGGAGCGACCGATGCCAGCACAATGCGCCGCCGTGCCAGGGCGCGATTCACCGCGCTCGTCGAGCAGCAGGCTGAGACAGAACTCGATCTGAGTGTGCTCGATGTTGTGCTGCTCGGGCGCACCCCGCACTTATCCGCGCTGGGTGGGCCGGGCGCGGCGGATGTCGAGATCGCCCGCACCGCGCTGCATCGTTGCGGCGCGGACGCTCTCTCTCATCGACAGTTTCAGGAGCTGTCCGGTGGCGAGCGCCAGCGGGTTCTGCTGGCGCGGGCGTTGACTCAGGAGCCATCACTGCTGCTCATGGATGAGCCCACGAACCATCTCGACATCCAGGCGCAGCTGCACACGCTGGGCCTGATGCGCTCGCTCGCCGACGAGGGCATCGCGGTGCTTGCCGCGCTGCACGATCTGACGCTCGCTGCACGATTCGCCGATCAGGTGATCGTGCTGGATCGTGGCAGAGTTGTCGCCGCCGGTGCACCGGCTGACACCCTGACGCCAGAGCTGATCCAACTGGTCTATGGCGTGCGCGCCGACGTCGTCGCTCACCCGGTCGACGGCACACCGCTGATCGCATTCTCGGCGCTTGACGCGATTTCCACTCCGAGTCCTCCGTCGATTTCTCCCGCGTCCGCGTCATCTCGGTAGGCTCGACCGGGTGAGTAACTCAGAGATCCCCGCATCCCTCATCGACCTTCTCGATCGCCCGCTCTACGGCGCGCTCGGCACCGTAGGCCGTGACGAGTCCGCACAGGTGAGCCCGATGTGGTTCGAGCGAGATGACATGACCATCCGCTTCACACACACGACGAAGCGCGCGAAGTACCGCAACCTGCAGCGCAACTCATCGATGAGCCTGATGGTCTTCGATCCAGAGAACCCGCAGCGCTACATTGAAGTACGCGGTCACCTCGTCGAAGCGACTCCCGATCCGACCGGTGGTTTCTACCAGCGACTAGGACGCCGCTATGGCAACCCAGACACCCCTGCGCCCGCCGATGCTGCCGATCGCGTGATCCTGGTGATGTCAATCGCGAAGGTCATCGGACGCTGAGATCGACCGACCTTGTCGAAGAGATTGGCGCTCAGCTGAGCGCGGGGATGACCTCACGTTCGAACAGTTCAATGCCCGAGCGGTCATAAGCCGCTTCGGGAAAGTAGTGGATCGCGTACTCGAGCCCGCGCGCTGACATGTCCTGCAGCTGTTCGATGATCTGCTCTGGCGTTCCGACCGCCCTCGGACCGTCACCGCGGAAGTTGACCATGTAATCGGCTGTGCGATCACCGAGGTACGGAGCGACGCGTGCCTCGATCGCAGCCAGTCGGTCTTCGACCTCTGCTTCGGTCTCGCCGATGACGGTGTGGTAATTCGCTGACCGTACGATCGCGTCGAAATCGGTGCCGACGGCGACGGTGTGCGCGCGCAGAATCTCGCTCTTGGCGCTGAATTCTTCGGGTGTACCCGCGAAATTCGTGTACTGGGCGTACTTCGCAGCGATCTTCAGGGTGACCTTCTCTCCACCGCCGGCGATCCACAGCGGGATGCCGTTCTCCTGCAGCGGTAGCGGCCGCACGATCGCGCCGTCGACCTGGTAGTGCTTGCCGTCCAGCGTTGCCGTTCCCGTCGTCCATGCCTGCTGCATGATCTGCACACCCTCGTCGAGGCGGCGAAGACGATCACCCGCGGAGGGGAATCCATAACCATACGCACGCCACTCGTGCTCGTACCATCCGCCGCCGATGCCCATCTCGGTGCGTCCGCCCGAGATGATGTCGATGGTCGCCGCGACCTTCGCGAGGTAGGCCGGGTTGCGGTACGACATGCACGTGCACATCTGCCCCAGCCGAATGCGACTGGTCGATGCGGCGAACGCGGACATCAGGGTCCACGCCTCATGCGTCGCTTCTTCGCTCGGAATCGGCGTGGTGTGGAAATGGTCGTAGACCCACAGCGACTCCCAGGGGCCAGCATCCGCTGCCTGTGCGAGAGTACGCATTGTCTCCCACTGCTGAGCAGGGTCGATGCCGACCAGATCGAATCGCCAACCTTGGGGGATGAATGTTCCGAAGCGCATGCGGGCAGTCTAGCCATCAGCCCGAGCGCCTGCAGACGCCATTAGGCTCGCTCGTGAGCACGTCGATCGTTTTCCAGACTGGAGAATTCTTATGAGCACGCCCGCCGTCAAGCCCTCACTCGGACGCCTAGGATTCTGGCGCGGCGGACCGCTGCTCACCCCCGAGATCGCCGCTGCCGCTGAGCAGTTGGGCTACGGCACAGTCTGGATCGGCGGCTCGCCCGCAGCTGATCTCACGCTGGCGGAGGAACTGCTGAACGCGACGACCGACATCAAGGTCGTCACTGGCATCGTCAATATCTGGACGGCACCTGCCGAAGAGGTCGCCGCATCGTTCCACCGGCTCGAGAAGGCCCATCCGGGGCGATTCGTCTTGGGAATCGGGATCGGACACAGGGAGAGCCAGGGCGACATCTACCAAAAACCATTCTCAGCATTAGTGGACTATCTAGATGTTCTTGACGCTGAGGGGGTGCCGACTGATCGCCGCATGATTTCCGCACTCGGGCCACGTACGCTGCGCCTCGCGGCCGAGCGCTCAGCGGGCACTCACCCCTACATGACAACGCCCACGCACACACGATTTGCTCGCGCGACTATCGGGCCGGATGCACCGATCGCCGTGGAACAACGACTCGTCCCCGGCCTCGATGCGGATTCTACGCGAGCTGTCGGTCGTAAATTCCTGTCGCGATACCTCGCGCTGTCGAACTACCGTCGAACGCTCGAGCGGCATGGCTTCACAGCATCCGATCTCGATGACGGCGCCACGGACGAGGCAGTCGACGCGCTCACGCCGCACGGCACGACTGCCGAGCTGGCCGCGGTCGTGCAGGGTCATCTCGATGCCGGAGCCGATCATGTGTGCGTGCAGGTGCTGCCGCCGAAGGAGAATCCGATTCCGGCATCGGAACAGCTTGCCGGGGAGTTCGGACTCACAACGATAACCTGAAATTTTCGGTGCACTATACTTGTATAGCTACTGAAGGAGGAGTCCATGGGCACGACAATGATTCGTCTCGACGATGAAACTGAGGCCCGCTTAAAGCGGCTCGCCGATCGAACTGGACGCACGAAGTCTTTCTATGTTCGCGAGGCGACGCTCGCACGGCTCGATGAGTACGAGGACTACTTCATGGCCAAGGATGCGCTCGATGAGTTTACGCAGTCAGACGACGCCTCCATCGCGCTTTCTGATGTCGAGTGGCCGACCGAGTGAACTACAGCGTCCGCCTTACACCCGCGGCGCAGAAACAGATCAGAAAACTTGATCCTCCCGTAGCGCGTCGTATCCGGACGTTCCTTGAAGACACCTTGAATGGCATTGACAACCCGCGCGTTCTCGGAAAGCCGCTGATCGAGAGCGACTTCTGGCGGTATCGCGTCGGTGACTACCGGCTACTCGTTTCCATCGAAGACCATGAATTGCTGATCTTGCTGGTCGCTGTCGCGCATCGCAGAGAGGTCTATCGCGATCTTTAGTAGACCGATCTCTGCATCGCGTTTCCGCCAGCCGGCAAGCTACAGCGTCCGCAGCCTCGGTGCGAGATCCCGCTCGAACAGCGTCATGAAGCGTTCCTGGTCATGGCCGGGGGCGTGGAAGACGAGGTGGTTGAAGCCCCAGTCGACATAGTCCTTGATCTGCGCGACGACCGCGTCGGGATCAGTACCGACGATCCAACGTTTCGCGACCTGATCGATCGGAAGAGCGTCGGCTGCCTTCTCCATCTCGATCGGGTCCGTGACGTCGTGCTTCTGCTCCTTCGACAACGACAGTGGCGCCCAGAAGCGGGTGTTCTCTAGAGCGGCCTGCTCGGTTTCCTCGTAGGAGATCTTGATCTCGATCATTCGATCGATCTCGGCGAACTCGCGACCGGATGCCGCCACGCCCTCTTTCACTGCGGGAATGAGCTTGTCCGTGTAGAGCTCCCTGCCCTTGCCCGATGTGCAGATGAAGCCATCGCCCGCACGTCCCGCATACTTTGCGACCTGTGGACCGCCCGCAGCGATGTACACCGGGATCCCGCCGTCGGGAACGTCGTAGATGGATGCGTCGTGCGTCGAGTAATAATCGCCCTCGAAGCTCACCCGGTCTCCTGTCCACAGCGCCCGCATGAGCCGCACCGATTCGCGCAGTCGCGCATAACGTTCCTTGAACTCCGGCCACACTTGCTCGCCCGCACCCTGAAAGCCCGTGGCGATCTCGTTCAAAGCCTCACCCGTGCCGATACCGAGGAACACTCGACCGGGGTTGAGCATGCCGAGCGTCGCGAACGCCTGCGCGATCACCGCAGGGTTGTATCGGAACGTCGGCGTCATCACGCTCGTGCCGATCCGGATCCTCTCGGTGCGTTCCCCGACAGCCGCGGCCCAGGCGATCGAGAAGGGTGCATGCCCGCCGGTGTATCGCCAGGGTTGAAAGTGATCGCTCACCGCAACCGACTCGAAACCATGGCGCTCGGCGGCAACCGCAATCTCCACGAGCTCACGCGGTGCGAACTGCTCAGCAGATGCTTTGTATCCCAGTGTCAGTGTCATCAGTGACCCTCTCCGTTCGCTGCCGCGGCGAGCGCCGCAGCATAACCCTCTTGGTAACCGGTCTCGTGACCGGCAGCGTGCGCCTCATCGGCGCCGAGTCGGAACATGTCCTTCTCGGCGGAACGGACAATGCTCGAAGCCCCTGGCAGATCGAGTGCCCCCACAACACGTCCCATGCCGCGAACCACGGCCACGGGGCACCCGCTCACCTTTCCTTTGACGAGGTCCGTTGCAGCGGCAAGCTCATCACCGATGCACGGTTGCGTCACGACGAGTGGTTTACCCGCGCTGTCGACGCTGCCTTGCAGCCGGTCGAACACATGCACGCCAGCAGCGCCGATAGCCACATCTGTCTGGCCATCTCGCCAGGGCCGCCCCAGTGTGTCGCTGATGACAATGCCGATCTCGGCCCCCGTTCGGGCTCTAAGTTTCTCGGTGAGAGCACGGGCTGAAGCATCCGGATCGATGGGCAAGAGAAGCACCGTACCCAAATCGGTGTTCGAGGCATCGACGCCAGCAGCGGCGCCGATAATGCCGAGCCGGTTCTGGACGATGCGGGTCATGCCGCCATCGCTGCGTGCACGAGTTGCGACAACGCGGACGGTCTCCGCTGTGATCGCCGCTTCCCGGTCGGCGGCGTTGACGATTCGCCCTTCAGCCTTCGAGACGATCTTCGATGTGACCACGAGGATGTCGCCGTCGAACAGCGGCTCACCCGATGCGTTGATTGCGGCGAGGATCAACTCAGCCAGGTCATCTCCTGCTCTGACCGCGGGGATGCCCTCAAGCGCCCAGATGCTCAATCCGCGCACGTCACCTCACCAACTTCGGCAAGATTTCTCGGCCAGCGATTTCGATCCACTCGGCCTGACTGCGCCCGACGTTGTGCACATGGATGGTGTCGAACCCCAGATCGAAGAACGATTGCAAGTACGCCCGATGTACGTCGGGTTCGGCCGACACCGGAATCCGCGCACGAATATCGTCGGCGGTGACCAAGCGCGCCAGTTGGGCGACATCGAAAGGCGAGCGGATATCACCGCGTGGAAACCTGAGCCCCACCATCGGCCACTCGCGGAGAGCATTCGCCATGGCTTCTTCGTCGGTAGGCGCCCAGGAGAGCTGCACGTGCACGGCCGTCTGCGTCATCCCGTCTCGGCGCGACTCGCGGTGCCCGTCGCGGAAAGCGCTGAGCAGCGCGCCCATTCGCTCTGCCGAATCCGCCTGCACGATGATTCCGTCGATGCTGCGGCCCGCACGGCGAGCAGTAACCGGACCTCCGGCCCAGACCTGAATGGGAGGCGGAGCCGCCGGCATCGTCCATAATCGAGATGATTCGACCCGGAAGTGTGTGCCGTCATGCCGGGCGTCGTTCCCCTTGGCCGACGAAGCGAAGAGCTTGCGAATCACGTCTGCGGCTTCGAAAAGCCTGACCGAGCGTTCGGCGGCCTCCGGCCAATACGGCGCAACGACGTGCTCGTCGATCGCATCTCCCGCCGACAGCATGAGTCGGTGTCGTCCCGGATACAAAGCAGCAAGAGTAGCGGATGCCTGCGCCACTGCCGCTGGATGCATCCGATAACCAGGAACCGCCGATGCAGTCAGCATCCCGGTGGTTTGCTGACCGATCGCACCCAATACCGTCCATGCGAATGACGCCTGCCCCTGGCTTGGTAACCACGGCTGGAACCGGTCGGAGACGACGGTTCCTGCGAAGCCGGCCCGGTCTGCGTGCGCGGCGAGATCTACGGCATCAGCAGGCTCGAGTTGCTCGAGCGCTGCGACGTAGTGCAGCTCAGATACGGGCATGTTTCTACTCTTGCAGAAGTCGTGCCGCCATTGTCGCCACTACCCCCGCTTCAGCAGCGCAGCCAGCGCCTGCCCGCCACCGATGCACATCGTGACGATCGCGTATTCTCCCCCGGTACGCTGCAGCGTCAGCGCAGCGCGTAGCGTCAGGATCGCACCAGTCGCGCCGACCGGATGCCCGAGCGCAATCGCTCCGCCATACGGATTCACCTGAGCCGGGTCGAGTTCCGTATCGCGAATCACCGCGAGCGCCTGCGACGCGAACGCCTCGTTCAGCTCAATCGTCGAGATCTCAGCGGGCGTCAAACCGGTCTGAGCGAACAATTTACGAAGCGCGAGCGTGGGCGCGTAGCCCATGATCTCCGGCTCGAGCGCAGCAGTCGTGACAGCTTCGATAGTCGCCAACACGGGTGCACCTTCGGCGCGCGCGTCGGCTTCGCGCATCAGCACCGTCGAAGCGGCACCATCGTTGATTCCCGAGGCATTTCCCGCGGTGACCGTACCGTCCTTGACGAACGCCGACGACAGCCCGGCAAGAGTCTCGAGCGTCGTGTCCGGGCGCGGATGCTCGTCGCGAGATACCTCGACCGGTTTGCGTCCAGAGGTCGTCACGGCAACGATCTCTTCCGCAAACGCCGCCTGCGCCTCCGCAGTCGCCGCTCGTCGCTGCGACTCGAGCGCGAAAGCATCCTGGTCCTCGCGCGTCACCGAGAACCTTGAAGCGACGTTCTCAGCCGTCGTGCCCATGTGCTTGTTCGTGAATGGATCAGTGAGCATTGCGATGGTGCCATCAAGCAGCTGACGATGGCCGAGTCGGTCATTGAACCGCGCGTCGAAGTCGTAGAACGGCATCCGCGTCATGTTCTCGGCCCCACCGGCGACGGCGACGTCGAGTCCACCCCACAGCAGCTCCTGTGCCGCAGACCAGATCGCCTGCAGACCGGAGCCACACAGGCGGTTCACGGTGAATGCCGGGGTGTTGTTGTCCAGCCCTGCAGACAGCGCGATGCGACGCGAGATATACGCATCGCCCGCGACCTGTCCGATGTTGCCGATCACGACCTCGCCGACGCGAGAAGAGTCGACACCTGAGCGGCGCAGAGCCTCTACTGTCGCTGCAGCACCCAGCTCGTGGGCAGGCGTGTCTTTGAACGCGCCTGCGAAACGGCCCACTGGCGTGCGAGCCCCCGCAACGATCGCGACCTTCTCCCGCGAACCAGACGAAACAGCCATCAGCCCGCAGCCTCTTCCGGACGCTCCTGCACGTCGATCGCCGCAGTGTCCGGCTCATACTCTGCAATGTGACGCTCATCCGCACCGTTATACGCCGACAGCGGGCGGATCAGCGCGTTCGAGGCCTGCTGTTCGAGGATGTGCGCCGTCCACCCCGTGATGCGCGACGCGATGAACAGCGGCGTGAACGTGAGAGTGTCGTAGCCGATGAGGTTGTACGCCGGACCCGACGGGTAGTCGAGGTTCGGGTAGATCCCCTTGCGAGAGACGAACTCATCCTCAAGCGTTGAGTACAGCTCTGCGACATCAGGCCGATCGTAGTGCGAGACCAGGCTGTCGAGAGCCGCCTTCATCGTCGGCACGCGGGAGTCACCGCGCTTGTACACGCGGTGACCGAAGCCCATGATCTTGCGCTTCTCGGCGAGTGCGGTGTCGAGCCAGCCCTTCACCTCGGATGCCGTACCGATCTCGTCGAAGATGTGCATCACGGCCTCGTTGGCACCGCCGTGCAGCGGGCCCTTCAGCGCACCGATCGCTCCGACGACGGCCGAATACAGATCGCTCAGCGTCGATGTGATCACGCGCGCCGTGAACGTGGACGCGTTGAACGAGTGCTCGGCATACAGAATCATCGAGCGGTTGAACGCGTCGACGACCTCCGGGGCGGCTTCTTCACCGAACGTCAGCCAGAGGAAGTTCGCGGCGTAGTCGAGGTCGTCACGCGAATCGACGATCACCTGCCCGCGACGACGACGTTGACCGTACGACACGATCGCCGGCAGTGCGGCGAACAGCTTGAGGCTGCGCTCGAGGTTCTCCTCGGGAGTTCCGACGGCATCCAGAACATTGCTGATCCCGGCCGTCTCCATCGCGCCGATCACGCTGACGGCAGTGCGCACCTCATCCATCGGGTGCGAGTCGATCGGCAGGCGATCGATCGCCTCCTTGACTGCGGGATTGAGCGCGCGGTTCGCACGCTCCGTTGCCTTGAACGAAGCCAACTCCGACTCCGTGGGAAGCTCGCCATGCCAGAGCAGATAAGCGACGGCCTCGAACGACTGCGTCGCCGCGAGCTCCTGCACCGGATAGCCCCGGTACAACAGACTGTTCGTCTCGGGGTTGACCTTACTGACCGCCGTCTCATCGGCGACGACCCCTGCGAGGCCCTTTTTGATGTCGTTGTCAGCCATTTTTCACTCCTTCGTGATCGTGAAGTTGAAGACCCCAGAGTCAAAGTGATTGTACGACTCGTAGTCGATCAGGTCATAGAGGTCGGCGCGGTGCTGCATCTCGCCGAGCTTTGACGTCAGATGTCCGTCTTCGTTCAGCGTATCGAGTGCACGGCCCGTCGCACCCATCGCGATACGCAGCATCGAGACGGGCCAGATGACGATATTCACACCGACATCGCGCAGTTGGTCCACCGAGAAGAGGTCCGATTTCCCGAACTCGGTCATGTTCGCCAGGATCGGCACATCAACGGCCTCACGGATCGCCGCGAACTCTTCCAACGAACGCATTGCCTCAGGGAAAATCGAGTCCGCCCCTGCGTCAACGAGTGCTTTCGCACGATCCTTCGCCGCCTCAAGTCCGTCAACGGCGGCAATGTCGGTACGCGCCATGATGAGGAAGTTCTCGTCACGTCGCGCGTCGACGGCGGCACGGATGCGCTTGGCCGCCGTGCCGAGATCAACAACAGCCTTGCCGTCGAGATGACCGCAGCGCTTCGGGTTGATCTGGTCCTCGATGTGCGCACCGGCGAGGCCCGCATCCTCAAGTTCCTGAATCGTCCGGGCCACGTTCATCGGCTCACCGAAGCCGGTGTCGGCATCGATGATCGCTGGCAGCTCAGTCATCCGCGCAATCTGCTTGCCTCGCCCTGCCACCTCGCTGAGCGTGGTCAAGCCGATGTCGGGCAGGCCAAGATCTGCCGAGAGGACAGCGCCCGAGATGTAGACGCCCTCGAACCCCTTCTGCTCGATCAGTCGGGCAGAAAGCGGATTGAACGCGCCGGGGAAACGCAGCAGCTCACCGGTCGCGAGCCGCTCGCGGAACAGACGACGCTTCTCGGCGGGTGTGGTGTGGGAATACAGCATCAGAACAGCCCCTTAGTGGAAGGCTCGGATGCCACAACGCCAGCCTTCGCGATAATCGACAGTTCGGCGACCTCTGCCGCGGTCAGTTCCGGCAGGCGCTGGACGAGCTCAAGGAAACGCTCGATCTCAGCCTGCTCCAGCACCGGCTCGGCCAGCAGACGGAACTTAGCGATGTAGTTGTCGCGAGCAAACGGGCGCGCACCCAGCGGGTGGGCATCAGCCACGGCGATCTCATCGATGACTTTCGAGCCATCCTTGAGTGTGATTTCCACACGTCCGCCGAAGGCCTTCTCGCTGATGTCGTTGGAGTGGTAGCGACGCGTCCACTCGGCATCCTCCAGCGTGGTGACCTTGTTCCAAAGCTCAACCGTGTCAGCGCGTCCGGCACGCTCTGGCGTGTACGAGTCAACGTGGTGCCACGAGCCGTCCTGCAGCGCGACGGTGAAGATGTACGGAATCGAGTGATCCAAGGTCTCCCGCGATGCGGTCGGGTCGTACTTCTGCGGATCGTTCGCGCCCGAGCCGATCACGTAGTGGGTGTGGTGGCTGGTGTGCAGCACAACCGACTCAATATTCGCGGTGTCGATACCCTCACCGTGGAGCTTGCGAGCGAGGTCGATCCAGGCCTGCGCCTGGTACTCGGCCGAGTGCTCCTTCGTGTACGTGTCGAGGATCGCGCGCTTGGCCTCACCGGCGGCGGGCAGCGGCACGTCATACGCGGCATCCGGGCCGTCTAGCATCCAGGCGATGACGCCATCTTCACCTTCGTAAATCGGCGACGGGCTGGTCTGTCCACGCATGGCACGGTCGACGGCTTCGACGGCCATCTTTCCTGCGAACGCCGGGGCGTGCGCCTTCCATGTCGAGATCTCGCCCTTGCGGCTCTGGCGCGTAGCGGTTGTGGTGTGCAGGGCCTGCGAAACGGCCTGGTAGATGGTTTCGGCGTTGAGGCCGAGGAGGGTGCCGATGCCTGCGGCGGCCGACGGGCCGAGGTGCGCGACGTGGTCGATCTTGTGCTTGTGCAGGCAGATCGCCTTCACCAGGTCTACCTGGATCTCGTAGCCGGTGGCGATGCCGCGAACGAGCGCACGGCCATCAGCGCCAGTGTGCTGAGCAACGGCGAGGATCGACGGGATGTTGTCGCCGGGATGCGAGTACTCAGCAGCGAGGAAGGTGTCGTGATAGTCGAGTTCACGCACCGCAACACCGTTGGCCCAGGCAGCCCATTCGGGGCTGGTGCGCGCATCGAGCGGCGCACCGAAAACGTTCGCACCCTTGCCTCCGGTGGATGCCGGGTGGCTGAACGCCTGGTCACGAGCAGCCACAATCGGAGCGCGCGTGAGGGATGCTGCGGCAACGGAGGCGTTGTCGATAATGCGGTTGATAATCATGTCGACGACGTCCTGCTCGACCTCGACGGCGTCTGTCGCCACCTCGGCGATCTTCCAGGCCAGTTGGCCTTCGCGGGGCAGGTCTTCTTCGCTCTTGTAGACACGGACGTGGTGGTTGACGGTCATGACTGTCCTTCCTTAAGGGAATCGAGGATGCTGGTGAGCGCGTTGCGCAGATGAACATGTGTCGCGTGTGCGGCGAGGTCGCCGTCGCGTTCGGCGAGTGCCTCGGCAATGAGCTGATGCTCTGACACCGAGGCCAACAGCCGCGTGTGATTGTCGCGCGACATGCGCCTCACGCGCACGAGGTGCGTGCGGACCGTGCGAAGTGCCGAGGCAATGTAGTCATTATCAACGGCCGCATCGACGGCGCGATCGAAGCGGGCAATGAGCGCGTAGTAGTCGTCGCGCCCGGTTTTCGCGTCGAGGGATGCTCCGGCAGCCGCGAACTCAGAGGCCAGAGCCGCGAACAGCCCGGCGTCGCCTCGCTCGGCTGCCAGTCGTGCCGCAGACTCTTCGAGTGCGCGGCGAATTTCGAACAGCGAACGGATGTCGTCGGCATCAATGCCGGCGACGACGGTGACCCGCGGCGACTGCTGCTCGACGAGCCCTTCGGCGCTCAACTGCTGCAGCGCTTCGCGCAATGGCGTGCGGCTGACTCCGAGACGGGCCGCCTGCTCGACTTCGGCGAGGACCGTGCCGGGCGCAAGCTCGCCGGACTGGATCTCCTCCAGCAACGTCGCGTATGCGCGGTCACTCGCTCTGGTGCGCTCAACTGTGGTGCTCACATGGCTAGTGTATACATAAATCCCGAGTTCAGGCGCTCCACTTCCAGCCGAGCACCTGAACGTATACAAACCCCGCGCCTATCAGTCGCGGCCTGGCCGTGGCTCAGTCGGCGTCGGTGACGCCTTCGTACAATCCGATCGAGTTGCCATCGGGGTCGACGATCACGGCCCACCAACTCGTCTCGCTGATCTGTTCCTTCTCCATCGCCAGGGTCGCGCCAGCCGCCGCCGCTGCGGCGACCGTCTCGTCGATCGAGTCGACCTCGACGTAGGAGCGGGGCTGACTGAAGTCGGTGCTTCGTGGCGCGAGCCCTCCCCCGCTGATCTTGTTCGGTGCCTGCCACATCGGGTAGCCCTCGAACCCGGGCATCTCGGAGATCTCCCATCCGAACAGCCCGGAGTAGAAGGCCTTCGCCCGTTCCATGTCCTCGACAGGGATGTCAATGTGCGTGATGTCGCCGTGTGCCATTTCGATGTCCTCTCCTGCGCGTGAAACGGCGTCGTTCGAACGCCGACACGGCAAGTCTCATCCCGACCTGGGTTGAGATCAAGAGGGTTTCGAAAAGCTGCGCTGGTTCAGAAAAGTTCCAAGTCGGGGTCCTCGCCGCCTTCGCTGGTCATACGTCCTCCTCGATGTGCAACCGGCCCAGCGGTCGTGCCTTCAGCACCTTGATATCGACTTCGGGGAGCATCCGACGCTCCCCGAGAGTGTCAATCGCCTGGCTGCGCTCCTTCATGAGATATTTCATCGCCTTCTCGCCCAACTCATCAATCGGAACCACCGGGGCCTCCGGTTCGGGTTCCATCGGAGTAGACAGCTGAATGAGCACGAACACGACCGCCGCCAGCGCCATCATCACGTACGCCGGGAGCATCATGAGCCCGACGACGAATCCCTCTTCCGCCGCGAGCAGATAGGTCACGAAAACTCCGAGCGCGCCGAAGAGGACTGTCAGCGCGAGAAGGAACTGCAGGGCACCGTTTCGTCGCCGCCCGTCGGTGATCCATCGAATGAGGATAAGAATCACCCCGATGATGGCGACGCCGTACGAGATCGCAGCGAAGGGAACATCGTTCACGTCCGGCGCATCCGTGCGCCCGATGGCGATATCGCGCGGGTTTCCGAACACGGCAGCGAACCCGCCGATCGAGGCGAACAACGCCAGGAAGGGCATCAGGCCCCATGCGATCTGCCAGTTCGACGTCTTCGCAAGGTCATCCGCTTTCGTAGACCACGCGAGCACATGAGCCTCGAGCAGATCCAGTCCGTGCGGCTCGTGACGCCGCACCTTCCTCGCCCAATCGCGCGGCGTGGGCGGATGCGCAGGGAGCTCAGACAGCGACATGTTGCCTAATATTCCACGTTTCGACGTCCGTGCCGAGCAGAGCGACGAAGCGACATCCGGGAGGCTGATCTCGAATCAGCGAAGTGACGCCGAGCAATACCTTCTCTCGCAGTCGCGATCACTCAAGCAAGCCAGCGGCGTTGATTACGATGGCCGAGAGCACGACGACGGCAACACCAGCCACGGAGAAGAAGATCGCCGCCCCCCGTGCGACATCCGCACGAAGAGCGCGGTAGACGGGTCCACGGCCCCGACTCTGGCGGCGCACAAGGTCCCATACCCCGGAGTTCGCCATCGAGGCTGCGAGGTTCTCGATGAGCGCACGCTGCGCGCTCCAGCGATTCGCGGTACCTGCCGCCGCCGATCTGGCCGCATACAGATAGAGGTTTCGATCCTTGATCTCGACATCGTAATGACGGCCGACCAGCCGGAACAGCTGCACCATCTCACGGTTGAAGAAACCGCGAGCGATCTGCTCACCGCCATCGCCGACGAAAAGTCGGGATCCGCGCCCGCTCCCCACATCGACACGCTGTGATCGGTGCCACTGGTCGGGGGCAATTCGTACACCCAGGACTCGCGAGAGATGCCCAAAGCTCAGAATCATGTGCGGCAGGCGCTCCGGCAGACGGACGACAACGTACGCATGACGTCGACCAGTCGGCGCCACTGCGCGGGCCGACACCTGAGAGGCCAGATGACCGATCTCGACCGGCATGCCCTGAACGGTGTAGTTGAGCATGCCGAACCGCTGGTGATCCGTCCCGTACGCGAAAGGTGTGCCCTCGTAATCTCCGACTCCCGCCTTCCACAGCGTGAATCGTCCCCCGACCGCGGGCGACAGGCCTTCCAACCTGGCGACCACGCTCGGCGAGAAGTTGATGACGTTCCACATCGCCAAGACACAGACCAACGTCGCAACCACGGGAACACCAAGTAACGGCCAAGATATGTTCTCGAGCACAAAGAGATTCACCGCCAGTGCGACCGGAACCAGGGCGCCGCTGATCAGCGCAGCCCTCCTCGGCGTTCGCATGATGGCCGCGAACCGTTCTTTCGCGTCGTCGCCGCTGCTTGTGGTGTCGCGCACAGTCGTTACGCCCGCTCCTTCACAATCGGCAGTGACTAACGAGAGTAGCCGACGAACGGCGGAGTCGTGCACGGGGATGATGTCGACATGTGACGACGCCGCGAGATTCGGCCGGCTCGAAGCGTCAGATGTCGCCCGGCGAGGCCGCGAGCGCTGGGTCGCCCGAGTTTGCAGCCGCTGGCTCTCCCAGTTTGACAACCACGACTCCGACGAACACCAGCGCGGCGCCGATCCCCTGGATCGCGTTCGGCAGCTGCCCCAGCAGAGCCCAGCCGAACAGCAGCGCGACGATCACCTCGGCGAGCGCGATGAACGATGCAAGTCGTGAACCCAGCCGTCGGGTGGATGCGATCCCGAGAACGTAGGCCAAGGCGGTGGCAATCAGGCCGATGGCGAGCACCGGCACGAACCAGGGCACAGTTCCGAACCGGTAGGTGACGTCGTTCGTGTTCCACACCATGGGAAGGATCCCGACGAGACCCGCGGTGCTCAGTCCGACCGCTCCGATGACCAGTCCGGCACCGGCCAGCACAATCGGCGGCAGCCCTGTGTCGCGCGTGCCCGACAGCAGGAAGTACGCGGCGGCACCGATCATCGCCCCAAACGCCCACAGCACCCCGCCGATGTCGACCGAGCTGCCGGCGAGGACGTCGAGCATGAGAATGAGCCCGATGAATGCCACGGCGGCGCCGATGATACTGCGCACGGTCGGCCGCTCGCCCCGCCGCAGCCAGAGCCACAGGACGACGGCGATCGGCGCGGTGTATTCGATGAGCAGCGCGAGCCCGACATCCATTACGGCAACAGCCTGAAAGTAGAAAAGCTGCGTCGCCATCACGGCGAGTAGTCCGTATGCCCCGATGATCCGCGCGTTCTTGCGCAGCAATCGCCACCGCCCGCGTAGCGCGATCAGCGTGGGAATGAGCAGCACCAGCGCGGCCACCCAGATGCGAACAGTGACTGCAGCACCTGGTGTCCACCCCGCGTCGATGAGTCCGCGCGCCCAGGCACCTGACATGCCGAAGGTGACCGCGGCTCCGATGGCGAGTGGCAATCCGAGTTGCAACGCCGACCGACGCGTGTCATTTGCCAAAGCGCTCATGGTAAATGACATTAGAACTCGGTCGGTAAGGTGTCAATATGTTGTTCACCGATGACACAGTTGAAGCGCTGCGCACCGCCGTGCACCTCGTCAACACCGCAGAAGAGCCAGACACCCTCGCATCGGCAGACGAGTTCCGCGGCTTCCTTCTTGAACACCCCTACACGGGAAAAATCGACCGTGACTCCGCAGAGCTCGAGACGGTGCGCGCGCTTCGGCCGCGACTGCGCGCGATGCTGATCGCGTCCCGCGACGAGATGGTCAAAGGGATCAACCACGCGCTGCACGACGTAACCTTCGACGCCCGACTCGTCCGACACGACGACGCCGACTGGCACCTTCATGCCGTCGCAGACGAGCGCCCCCTCGCCGAGCGCATCCTCGTAGAAACTGCGATGGCACTCATCGATGTTGTACGCGCCGAGGAGGGCGGTCGACTTTCCGTGTGCGCGGACGAGGGGTGTTCCGCCGTCGCGCTGGACCTCACACGAAATCGATCCCGCCGCTACTGCTCGACGGCGTGCGCGAACCGCAACGCCGTCGCGGCCTACCGCGTGCGTCGGGCCAAGGAGACAACGCGATAGCCTGAAGAGGATGATCCCGCATACGAGGACCCGAAAGCCCGCGGCGATTCGCACTGTTCTTGGCGATATCGCACCGGCCGAGCTCGGGTCGACAAATTATCACGAACACCTGTTCCAGGTCTCCCCTCTCCTGCCGGGAGATGAGCTTGACGATGAAGATGCATCAGGCGCGGAAGCCGCGTTGCTGAGGGCGAGCGGCTTTGCCGCGATGATAGATGCCACGCCCTTTGGCCTTGGCCGCAACCCCGAAGCCCTCGCCCGCATCAGCAAGGCCACCGGTGTGCAGATCGTCGCCTCGACGGGGCTGCACCGCGAAGCGCACTACGGCGATGACCATCCGATGCAGGTGTGGACCGTTGAGCACCTCACCGCACTGTTCCTCTCTGATCTCACCGTGGGAATGGCCGCCGATGACGCGGAGACCTTCGAGACTCCTGATGTCACCGCCGCACGAACATCGGCCGGCGAGCGCATCCGCGCCGGCATCCTCAAGGGCGGCATCGGCTATTGGCACATCAGCGCATTCGAGCGCACCACGCTTGATGCCCTCGCTGCCGCGCACCGCGCCACCAATGCCCCGCTCATGATCCATCTGGAGTTCTGTACCGGGGCCCACGAAGTGCTCGATCTGTTGCAAGCTGAGGGCGTAGCATCCGATCGTGTGGTGCTCGCGCACGCCGACCGCAATCCGGATGCCGCACTGCATATCTCGCTCCTCGAGCGCGGCGCGTATCTCGGCTACGACTCCGTTGCGCGACCTCGCATCCGCACCGAGCCAGAACTCCTAGCCCTGACGGAGCAAGTCGTCGCGGCTGGAGGCGCCGAACGCATTTTGCTCGGCGGCGACGTCGCGCGCAGCTCTCGTTACATCTCGTACGGCGGGATGCCCGGCCTCGCCTACCTCGGCGAGCGCTATCTGCCGCGCCTGCGCACAGCCATCGGCGATGAGGTGGTCACGACCATGGTGACATCGAACCCCGCGCGTTTGCTCGCCTTCGGCTGACCCGTCCGACCCGCAGAATTTACAGCTGAACGAGATTTGCCTTCACTGCGTGAATGAGCACCTGCACCCGATCACGGACACCCCACTTGCCGAAGATGCGGCTGAGCTGGGTTTTGATCGTGGCTTGCGACAAATGAAGTTCGTTCGCAATCTCAGCATTAGACATCCCCTGCGCGAGGAACTCAACGATCGACAGCTCACGC
The DNA here is from genome assembly GCA_003524435.1 of Microbacterium sp. Lineage (GTDB taxonomy): Bacteria > Actinomycetota > Actinomycetes > Actinomycetales > Microbacteriaceae > Microbacterium. Next base: position 3,354 of record DQHP01000113.1, on the reverse strand, counting down.
TCCGTCAGCGCTTCGACCGCGTGTCCCACCCGGGACAGCTCTGTCCCCCCTGCTCGCACCGCGTTGATGAGTTCACCTGTCACCTGCGCGGACAGCACCGAACGTCCCTCATGAACGTCGATGATCGCCTCGATAATTCCCTCCGGGGGCGTGTCCTTTACAACATAGCCAGCCGCCCCCGCCTGGAGCGCCGCGATGACGTAGCGCTCGGTAGAGAAGGTCGTCACCGCAATCACCGTCGTGCCGGGAAGCTCAGAGGTAATCGCCCTGGTCGCCTCGATGCCGTTCATCACAGGCATACGCAGATCCATGACCACTATGTCTGGCTGGAGCTCGCGACTCAGCTCAACCGCCTCAATTCCGTTCGAGGCTTCGCCCACCACGGATAAACGGTCGTTCGCGCTGACGTAGGCGCGAAGAGCGTGTCGCACAAGCGCTTCGTCGTCAGCGATCAACACACGAATCGAGGACATGGTCTACAGCATGGCACAGCATACTTCGACACGTGCGCCGAAAGTTGTACGACCTTAAGATCTTTGGCGCTCGTGCGCGTCACACGCGCCAAAGTAGCCTGCCGATTAAGGCAACGCGACAGCCGCGTGGCACTCATCTCAAAGGAAGCGCCATGTTCACAACGTATTTCGTCCAGGCGATCATCGTCGTAGCTCCTCCCGCCATTTTCGAATGGTTGTGCCACGCACTCAAAATCTGCAGCTAATCCTCGCTCACACATAATGGTGAGATGGCTGAAAGACGATGGTTCGGACGGGCGATCGACCTGAACACCATTTCGCGTGAGCGATTTTTTGGGTCATGGCCTTTGCCCCGGGGTTCGCGCATTGCACTGATCGCGATTGTCACGCTCGCCATCGTGACGATCGGTGTCCTTCGATTCAGCGACAGCAACGCGTGGACGAGCGCCAGCCTCGTCGATATCGGCCTCCTTCTCATCATCATCCTGTTCGCACAATCGCCGCCGATGGCCGCGGGGTTACTTCTGCTCGGAGGACTCATCGCCCTGCGCATCAGCGCGGGCGGAACGTACACCCTCGCGCTCGCGGTCATCGTCGGACTCGTCGTCTATACCTGCAGCGTCTGGTTATCCAGTGTGTACGCGTTGGCCGTCGTCAGTTGGTCCTTCACTTGGCATCTGGTCGATCAGAGCGCATCTCAGCTGGGCATGGTCTCAACGTTCATCATTGCCATCGCCTCGGGGCTCGTAGGGCTAAGCCTGCGCGCGAGCCGCACGCGCCAACAGAATTTGCTCGCCGACAACGCCCGACTCGCCGAAGAGGCGGCAGCCGTGCTGCGGGCCGAGCGAGAGCGCATCATTGACGAACTGCACAACATCATCGCGCACGACATCACGATCGTACTCATGCATTCACATGCGCTCGAGCTCGCCCCCGGCAATGCTCACAACACCCGCTCAACACACGCGATCATCGAGTCGGCAACACAGGCAATGACCGATATCCGGCGCATGATGCACTTCGTACACGGGGACCCTAGCCTCGACGATTCCCCCGTAACTGCCGTCGGGACCGACGATGTCGTCCGCCATGACAACCTCATCGAAACACTATCCACCCTTCGGGGCAGACTTGAGGCCTTCGGTACAGACGTCCAGGTTTCTCACCCCGACGCTGCGCCGAAAGTGTCACACACCGTGTTGACGGCGCTGATCCATATCGCTAACGAAGCGAGTACGAACATTCTCAAACATGCGGTCGGATGTTCAACGGTGCGCATTGCTATCACGACGACCGCAGACACCGTGACGTTATCGGTGTGGAACTCCGCCGACGGCAAACAGGACTCCAGAGTGACGTCGGGTGGATATGGCCTGCGCCGGGTGACTGACCGCGTGTCCGGGTTGGGCGGCACCTTGCACACAGGGCCCGCCAATGACGGCTGGGAACTCGCGGCAACTCTCCCACGGCTGTAGCGCATCAGGCTCGGCGCCGTAACGCACCCCCCAGCAGCGCGACGAGGGTCCACGCGCCCGCAACCGCGACCGAGACCCCCGTACCATCACCAGCGGCAAGCTCGCCGAGATGCTCCGTTGGCAGCGCCCGCAAGACGACATGCAGCACATTGCTTTGCTCGGCGCCACCCATCACGCGAACGACAATCGGCGCCAACCACACAACTGACACGACAACTCCCAGCGCCGAAAGAGTGTGCGGGACGATCCAGACAACACCGTGAGCGAATCCGACGACAAGCGCCATCGTGAGCAGTGTGCCAACCACACGTGAGAACGACAATCCCGCTGAGACCAATGGATCTTCCACGCCGGATGCCGCGCTGATTGCAACGACCGTCAGCGTGCACACGGCGAGCGCACTCAAACCCACCAAACCGCCACCGCACGCCAAGACACACAATCGAGCGAGGTAGGTTCGCCCACGCCGGGGCGTACCAAGGTTCGTCAAGTGCCGAGCTCCGGTAGCCCGCTCAGTTCCGGTGACGTCGATCGCGATTGCACCGACCATGAGCGCAAGGGTCGTAGCGCCCGACACTGCGGCACGCGAAAGGAGGACTGCGCCCTCGTCTGAGTACACGCCGCCGAGTACGCTCACCGCCTGTGCAATAGCGGCTGTGAGCGCGGCGAAACCGACGGCCACGATAAGCGCAACGACGGCAAGTGCTTTGGGCCTGCGCAGCGTTGTCACCCTCACTCTCTCTGCCCGAACGACGTCTGTGAATCGCTGCGGAACGACCCTGAAGCTTGCCCTCATTCGGGCTCGCGTTGCCACAGAACTCATCTGATCGCACCAATCGCCGCCGCATCGACCATTGATCGATACTCGTCTTCGAGGCTCCGCTGGGATTCGAACACCGACTCGAGAAAAATGCCTGCGTCATACGCGAGTGCTGACACTGTGCGCGCCCGGTGTCCGGTCACAATCAGTCGGCGCCCCTCGGTGAGCACCGTCATTCCTCTTACTGTGAGCAGTTCGGCAAGCTGCCCCGGCTCGTCTGCCACGATCGTGACAGAACACCTGCCCAGATCATCGTCTGTATCGACGACCGCGCGATCGAGCGTGATGCGTCCACCTTGCAACACCACGACGCGGTCAGCGAGTCGGTCTACCTCCGTCAACACGTGCGATGAGAGCAGCACGGTCGCACCCTCATCGGCACATGCCCGAAGAAGATGGCGCAGCCACAACACGCCGTCCACGTCGAGTCCGTTAGTCGGCTCATCCAGAACCAGGATCCGGGGCCTAGCGATGATCGCGCGTGCGAGGGAAAGACGCTGCCGCATCCCGAGCGAGAAAGTACGGATGCGTTGCGCCGCGACGTTCGTCAACCCCGCGCTCGCGAGCGCGGCGTGCACGGAGCCCC
>DQHP01000176.1 GCA_003524435.1 Microbacterium sp. | reverse complement strand
CGCGCGACGGGCGGTCTCCGCGGTCGCGGTCATTGCGCGGACGGTTGTCGCGTTCGACAGCTGCCGTGAGCGGGTCATTCGCCGGGTCAAGCAAAAGTGGGGTCGCACCCTGGGCGACGACGGCGAGTGCGGCGGCGACATCAGCCTCAGGAACATCGTGGTTTCGCACATAGTGGGCGACGATGTCGCGGAAAGCAGAGATGCGGCCGGTCTCGGCGAGAGCAGCAGTGATGCCGTCATCGAAGCGCGCGAGGCGAGTCGTGTTGACGTCATCTGTGCTCGGCAGTGTCATCTGTGTCGGCGCCTGACGGGTCGCCTTCTCAATGCTCTTGAGAAGGTAACGCTCACGTGGCGTGATGAAGCTGATCGCATCGCCCGTACGGCCGGCGCGTCCGGTGCGACCGATACGGTGCGTGTACGACTCGGTGTCGGTGGGGATGTCGTAGTTGATGACGTGGCTGATGCGCTCCACGTCCAGACCACGTGCGGCGACATCGGTGGCCACGAGGATATCGAGTTTGCCGTCCTTTAGCTGATTGACGCTGCGTTCGCGCTGTACCTGCGCCACGTCGCCGTTGATGGCCGCGGCGGAGTAGCCGCGAGCGCGCAGCTTCTCGGCCAGCGTCTCGGTCTCGTTCTTCGTGCGAACGAAGACGATCATGCCGTCGAAGTTCTCGACCTCGAGGATTCGGGTGAGCGCGTCGACCTTCTGCTGGTACGAGACGACGAGATAGCGCTGCGTGATGTTCGTGCTCGACGCGGTCTTCGACTTGACCGTGATCTCTTCAGCGTCCCTCAGGTACTTCTGGGCCAGACGGCGGATCTGCGCCGGCATCGTCGCAGAGAACAGAGCGACCTGCTTCTCGGCGGGAGTCTGAGCAAGAATCTGTTCGACATCCTCGGCGAAACCCATCTTCAGCATCTCGTCGGCCTCATCGAGCACGAGGTACTTCAGACTGGACAGGTCAAGGGTGCCCTTGGCGAGGTGGTCCATGATGCGTCCGGGAGTGCCGACGACCACATGCACGCCGCGGCGCAGCGCAGAAAGCTGCACGCCATAACCCTGCCCGCCGTAGACGGGAAGGACGTGGACGCCCTTCATCTTCGCGGAGTATGACTCGAACGCCTCACACACCTGAAGGGCGAGTTCGCGGGTCGGAGCAAGCACAAGAGCCTGCGGGGTTTTCTGCGAGACATCGAGGCGCTCAAGCACGGGAAGTGCGAACGCGGCGGTCTTGCCAGTTCCGGTCTGGGCCATGCCTACCACGTCACGGCCGCCAAGGAGCGTCGGGATCGTGGCTGCCTGGATAGGCGAGGGGGTCTCATAGCCGAGGCCGCGGATTGCTGCGAGGACCGGGCCGGTGATGCCGAGTTCCTCGAATCCAGGGGTCGTCGGGGATTCTTCGGTGGGCTCGTTCAACGATGCATCTTCAGGGGTCACTAACTAAGGGTAGCGCCCCGAGGTGCGCCTTCCCTGTGAAGACGCGCACTCAATCGTGGTTGGTGAGCGCGAGGATCTTTTCTTTGACCTGCCGGCGGAGAACTTTACCGATCAGCGACTTCGGCAGTTCATCGACGACGAAGATCCGTCGCGGCACTTTATACGGTGTCAGAATGCCCCGGGCGAAAGTTCGGATTGACTCTTCATCAAGCTCCGCACCTGCATCGAGAACAACTGCGACCACGACTTCTTCTCCCGAATGATCGCTCGGCAGCCCTACGACTGCGGCATCTGCGACAGACGGATGCTGACGCACAGCGTTCTCGACCTCGGTGGGGGAGACATTGAAGCCACCGGTAATGATGAGCTCTTTTATCCGGTCAACGATTCGTACGAAACCAGCATCATCGATCGTGACGATATCGCCGGTGCGGTACCAACCATCGATGAACGATGCATCAGTAGCCTCGGGTTTGCCGTAGTAGCCCGACATCACCTGCGGTCCGCGAACGACGAGCTCGCCCGGCATTCCTGACGCGACGTCCTGGGTGGGGTTGTCCGGGTCGATGACGCGGCATTCGGTGCCGGGTAGCGGCAGTCCGACAGTTCCGGGAACCCGGTTATCGGCGACGGGGTTCGCCATCAGCACCGGCGAGCATTCGCTCAGACCGTAACCTTCGACGAGGTATCCTCCCGTGGCTTCTTCGAACGGAACAACAAGGTCGTGCGGCAATGCCATGGCGCCGGAGATTGCCACGTCCGTGCCCAGGAGTGAAATACCCTTCGCTTTCGCGGCGGCGAGTAAACGCTCGGCGATCGGCGGGACGAGCGGCAAGAAGGTCGCAGGATGCTTCTTGGCGACTTCGAGCACCAGGTCAGGGTCGAACTTCGGAAACAACACGAGTCGCGCGCCCATAGACATTGCGAATGTGAGACAGAGGGTGAGGCCGTACGAGTGAAACATCGGCAGGACAGCGTAGACAACGCAGCCTTCGCCTCTACGGATCGACGGCACCCACGCCTGTGCCTGTGCGGCGTTAGACATTAAATTACGGTGAGTGAGAGCAGCACCCTTGGGCGTGCCGGTCGTGCCCGAAGTGTATTGAATGATCGCAAGGTCGTCAGTCACAGGCATCGGATGTGAGGCAGGTAACGGCGAAGAGCCGACGATCTGCTCCCAATCGATTGCACCGCGCACGTTCTCGGTGAGTGCAGCGCGGGACTCGCGGGCTTTCGCGATCGGAAGCTTCAAAGCGAGGCGCGTAACGAAGGGCATCGCCTTGGTCACGTCTACGGACACGAGGGACGTCACTGCGAGATCGCTCGGAAACTCCTGCAGAGTCTTTACGACTTTGCTCCAGGCGATGGCGTACTTCGCGCCATGGTCTTCGAACTGTTTGCGCAATTCTCGCGGGGTGTACAGCGGATTGTGTTCAACGACTACTGCGCCCAGACGCAGTACCGCATAGAACGCGATGATGTGCTGCGGACAGTTCGGCAGCACGATCGCGACGGGATCACCGGGTCCTACGCCGAGCTGCCGAAGCCCTGCGGCTGCGCGGTCAATTGCTGCCTGCAGATCGGCGTAGCTCGTCTCTTTTCCGAAGAACTGCAACGCGACGGCATCCGGATAATCGCGTGCCGACGCCGCGACGATGTCGACGAGCGAGCCATCAACGGGAGAAAGATCTTCGGGAACGCCATCGGCATAGCTCGCGGTCCAGGGGCGCGGGGGATCGAACGTCGTCATCCCCACAGCTTATGGCGAAGCATGAAGCGCGTGTCAGAGGGAACGCGGCGAACTAGACTAGAGGGGTGTCTGAAATCACCCCTGAACTCGTGCGCCATCTTGGCGTGCTTGCACGCATCCAGCTCAACGATGACGAGGTGTCGCGGCTCACGGGCCAGCTCGACGCGATCGTCGATAACATCGCGAAGGTGTCCGAGGTTGCGACGCCCGACGTGGTCGCCACGAGCCACCCGATTCCGCTCGCGAATGTCTTCCGCCCTGACGTTGTCGGCGAGACTCTGACGCACGAGCAGGTGCTGCAGAATGCGCCGGATTCCGTGGACGGCCGATTCCGCGTTACCGCGATCCTGGGGGAAGAACAGTGAGCGACATGATCCGCTGGACCGCCGCGGAACTTGCCGACAAACTGGCTGCGGGCGAGGTCTCTAGCCGTGAGGCTACCCAAGCTCATCTTGACCGCATCAGCGCGGTTGACGGTGATGTGCACGCTTTCCTGCACGTCAACGAAGGTGCTCTTGCGGCAGCCGACGCGGTAGACGCGCAACGCGCTGCGGGCGAGAAGCTCGGCCCGCTCGCGGGTGTGCCACTCGCAATTAAGGACGTGCTGGTCACGACAGATCAGCCAACCACAAGTGGGTCGAAGATCCTCGAGGGCTACATGTCGCCCTACGACGCGACAGTCGTGGCACGCTCGCGCGCTGCGGGACTCGTCCCGCTGGGCAAGACGAATATGGATGAGTTCGCGATGGGCTCGTCGACCGAGCACTCTGCGTACGGACCCACCCACAACCCGTGGGATCTTGACCGCATTCCCGGTGGTTCTGGTGGTGGCTCTGCTGCTGCCGTTGCCGCCTTTGAAGCCCCGCTCGCCCTCGGCTCAGACACCGGAGGCTCGATCCGCCAGCCCGCTCACGTCACCGGGACAGTCGGTGTGAAGCCGACGTACGGTGCGGTAAGCCGCTACGGCTCGATCGCGTTGGCTTCCAGCCTTGACCAGGTTGGTCCTGTCTCGCGCACCGTCCTCGACGCTGGCCTTCTGCACGACGTCATCGGCGGACACGACCCGCATGATTCCACCTCGCTCACCGATGCATGGCCGTCTTTCGCGGATGCGGCACGAGAAGGCGCGCGCGGCGATGTACTCAAGGGGCTCAAGGTCGGCGTCATCAAGGAACTGCCCGACTCCGGCTTCCAGCCGGGCGTCGCAGCATCCTTCCGCGCTTCTCTCGACCTTCTCGAAGCAAACGGCGCCGAGATCGTGGAGATCTCTACTCCGTACTTCGAGTACGGAGTCGCTGCGTACTACCTGATTCTTCCTGCCGAAGCATCCAGTAACCTCGCGAAGTTCGACTCCGTGCGCTTCGGGCTACGCATCACCCCTGAGGGCGGCGCAACTGTCGAAGATGTCATGTCGGCGACCCGCGAAGCCGGTTTCGGCGACGAGGTGAAGCGTCGCATCATCCTCGGAACGTACGCCCTGTCTGCTGGTTACTACGACGCTTACTACGGCAGCGCGCAGAAAGTGCGCACGCTCATCCAGCAAGACTTTGAGCGGGCCTTCTCGGAGGTTGATGTCATCGCAACGCCGTCGGCGCCGACCACGGCTTTCAAGATCGGTGAGCGGATCGATGACCCGCTGCAGATGTACTTGAACGACGTGACGACAATTCCCGCGAACCTCGCCGGCGTTCCTGGTATCTCGATTCCGTCGGGTCTTGCAGACGACGACGGTTTACCTGTTGGCATCCAGTTCCTTGCGCCTGCACGCGAAGATGCTCGTCTTTATCGTGTGGGAGCAGCGCTGGAGACCGTGCTTCTAGATTCGTGGGGAGCTCCGTTGCTCACCCGTGCACCGCAGCTCGCAGGAGGGAAGAACTGATGGCCGCTCCAAAGCTGATGGATTTCGACAAGGCTCTGGAAATGTTCGAGCCCGTGCTCGGTTTCGAAGTGCACGTCGAGCTCAACACGAACACGAAGATGTTCTCGAGTGCCCCGAACCCGGCCAACGAGAAGTATCACGCAGCCGAGCCGAACACGCTGATTGCGCCGGTCGACCTGGGACTTCCCGGTTCTCTGCCCGTGGTCAACGAGACGGCGATCCGCTCGTCGATCAGTCTCGGACTCGCACTTGGGTGTTCGATCGCCGAATCAAGCCGCTTCGCGCGGAAGAACTACTTCTACCCAGACCTGGGCAAGAACTACCAGATCTCGCAGTACGACGAGCCGATCGCTTATGAAGGATCGGTTGACGTGGAGCTCGAGGACGGCACGCTCGTGACGATCCCGATCGAGCGCGCGCACATGGAAGAGGATGCGGGAAAGCTCACGCACATGGGCGGCGCGACTGGCCGTATCCAGGGCGCCGAGTACTCCCTGGTCGACTACAACCGTGCGGGCGTTCCGCTGGTTGAGATTGTCACGAAGGTCATTATTGGTGCGGAACACCGCGCGCCCGAGTACGCCAAGGCGTACATTGCGGCGATCCGCGACATCGTTCGTGGACTCGGCATTTCAGAGGCCCGTCTGGAGCGCGGCAACCTGCGTTGTGACGCCAACGTCTCGCTGCGCCCGCGCGGGCAAGAAAAGCTGGGCACCCGCACAGAAACCAAGAACGTCAACTCGATGCGTTCGGTGGAGCGCGCCGTTCGGTATGAGATCCAGCGTCAGGCGCAGATTCTCGCCGATGGCGGCTCGATCACTCAGGAGACGCGTCATTGGCATGAGGACACGGGAACCACATCGCCGGGGCGTCCGAAGTCGGATGCCGATGACTACCGATACTTCCCTGAGCCTGACTTGCTGCCTGTACAGCCGACAGCTGAGTTGATCGAAGAGTTGCGTGCCGCGCTTCCGGAACAGCCGGTGGCTCGCCATCGTCGTTTGAAGGCGGAGTGGAACTTCACCGACCTCGAGTTCCAGGACGTACGAAATGGTGCTCTGATTGACGAGGTCGAAGCGACGATCGCAGCAGGCACAACGCCCGCGACTGCACGCAAGTGGTGGACCGGTGAGATCTCGCGTCTCGCGAACACCCAGAACAAGGATGCTGCGGGTCTCATCAGCGCGGAGAACGTTGCCGCCCTGCAGAAGCTCGTAGACGAGGGCACACTCACGGACAAGCTCGCGCGCCAGGTTCTGGAGGGCGTTGTCGCGGGTGAGGGGACGCCGCAAGCGGTCGTCGATGCGCGTGGCCTCGCTGTCGTGTCGGATGACGGCGCGTTGATCGCTGCGATCGATGACGCTCTGGCGTCGCAGCCTGATGTCATGGCCAAGATCAAGGATGGCAAGGTGCAGGCTGCCGGTGCCATCATCGGCGCGGTCATGAAGGCGATGAAGGGACAGGCCGACGCAGCACGCGTGCGGGAACTGATCTTGGAGCGCGCCGCTCAGTAGTTTGTTGCCTCATCGTGTCCGGCCGAATGTCTGACCCCTAAGAGAGAATAGAACCATGGGTCGCGGTGATGGACGCGGGCGGCTCGTCTCTCCTGAGGGAGCAGACGATGCGGGTACGCGCATTCTGCATGTCGACATGGATGCGTTCTATGCAGCCGTCGAGGTACTTGACGACCCTTCGTTGAAGGGACTGCCAATCATCATCGGCGCGCCTGACGGCCGCTCGGTAGTCTCTAGCGCGTCGTATGAGGCCCGAAAATATGGAGTGCGCGCAGCGATGCCCGTCGCCCAGGCGAGGCGACTATGCCCTGCCGCCAAAATCGTCACCCCACATTTCGAACGCTACCAAGCCATCTCAAAGCAGGTGATGGCGGTGTTCGAATCGATCACACCGCTTGTCGAGCCCTTGTCGGTCGACGAGGCATTCCTTGATGTTCGGGGCGTGCGGCGGTTGTGGGGGAGTCCGGGACAGGTCGCGCGTCTCGTGCGTGAACGCGTCTTTGCTGAGGTCGGTATTGCTTGCAGCGTAGGGGTGGCTGCCACGAAGCACGTGGCCAAAATGGCCTCCACCATTTCAAAGCCAGACGGGCTGCTGATCATTGCCGCAGCAGACACGCTCGATTTTCTCTCTCCTCGATCTGTGCGGGCCATGTGGGGCGTCGGGCCCAAAGCCGCGGACTCGTTGGAAGCACGCGGCATCCGCACGATCGGTGACATCCGCGATGCCCCGCAAGAGATGCTCGATCGTGCTGTGGGCGCGGCACTCGGCGCTCGTCTCGCCCAACTGTCGCGGGGTGAGGACGCGCGAGCCGTAGAAACAATACGCGTCGAGAAGAGCATCGGTCACGAAGAGACATTCGACACCGATGTCACAGATCGTGAGTTCTTGCGTGCGGAACTGCTTCGTCTTTCCGACCGCGTTGCGACGCGACTGCGGCGGGCGCAGTGGGAATGCGCGACTGTGGCAATCAAGATTCGCTTTGACGACTTCACCACGTTGAGTCGTTCGCGGACGCTGCCAGAGCCATCGTCGGTGGGACAGCGGATCGGCGAGGCCGCACAGGTTCTGTACGAGTCGATTGACCGGCGTGATCCGGTGCGTTTGGTGGGCGTGCGTGCAGAGAGACTGCGTCCAGCCGGAGGCGCAGCGTTCGCCCTCTGGGATGACGACGAGCATTGGCGCAAGGTCGAGGGCGCATTGGATGATGCTCGAGCACGGTTCGGCAATGCCACCATCACCCGTGCACGCCACGTCGGCAGGGGAGACGGGCGCGGTTCCGCGCAGCATCCCAAGGCTCACGGCGTCGATTAGTCTCCCGCGTCCGGCGTTCGTCGGCTAGCGTGGAGCTATGCCGAACATCGCGTTAGACCTCGGGAAGCAAGCAGCCTCATTCGGAGTGAAGAGCTCTTATGGCGAGCCGCAGGACGTTGACGGAGTGAGCATCACTCCTGTCGCCCTGACCTGGGCTGGCTATGGTGGCGGGGCCGATCAGGATGACAACGGTGGCGGCGGCGGGGGTGGCGTGTCTATTCCGCTCGGCGTATATGTGCGCCGTGAGGAAGGGCTACGCTTCGAGCCGAATATCGTTTCGCTGCTTGCTGTGGGGATCCCGTTCGTCTGGGTCGCCGGTCGCGCACTCGCGCGCGTCATCCGTGCCCTCAAGAAATAACGATCCCGTCGGGCAGTCGCTGAAACGAGCGGCTGCTGAGATCATCGATGCGATCGTCGATGTGTCGGCGGCGAATCCGATGGTGTTGATTGACGGCCGAGCGGGAGCAGGGAAGTCGACGTTGGCGCGCCTCGTCGCCGCCAACTGGCCATTCGCAGGCAGACCACAACTTGTCGCGCTGGATTCGCTCTATCCAGGCTGGGACGGCCTGGATGCTGGTGTGGAGCGCGCCTTGCACGATGTGCTGCGCCCTCACGCTCGCGGGCTGCTGAGCACGTGGCGTCGCTGGGACTGGGAGTTGCAGACCGAGGCTGAAGCACATGCAGTGACCCCCGCGCTGGGCGTCATTCTTGAAGGGTGTGGCGCGCTGAATCCGGCAACGGCGCGTCTGGCAGATGTGCGCGTGTGGGTGGAATCACCCGAGAGTTCACGGAAACATCGAGCGTTTGCACGCGACGGCGACGGGTTCAAGCCGCACTGGAACCAGTGGGCAGCACAAGAACTGCGCCACCTTGAACGTCATGATCCACGCGCACTCGCGAACGTGCAGGTCACGATTCCTTAGCCAAGCGTTAGGGGTTAGTGGCGTCGTAATCGTCAGCGATCGCGATGAGCTGGTCTAGTCGGTACCCCAGCCAGTCGTAGACGCCGTAGCGGCTATCTTCTGGATCGTGGTCGTCGTCATCTGCAGTGATATCAAGGCGGGTGGCAATGACAAGCCGTAGGGACGTGAGTGTGCGCAGCCATGCGTCGAGATCTTCTGGGCGGATGGCAATCTCGCGCTCTTCGATTCCTTCGTGGTCGGCAAGGTCCCCGGGCGCAGTCACCAGCAACGGTGCCAGCGCATGTCGCATCGTCGCGGCATCCGTGCGACGACGATCGAGAAGGTCTTCGCGGGTGGCATGTGCAAAATCAGCGGAAGCGTCAGCGTCCTCGGGGTATGCAATGGGTGTGAGTCTTTCGATAGCGGGATCCGAGCCCGATCCTGAATCGGTCAGGACCTCCGTGAACTGGTCGATCAATTCGGCAAGACGGATGCCTTCGACGACAGCCAGAGAGAGCAACATCGTATGCGCGGTCACTGCGGAGCCTTTCGAACAGTCGCCCGTAACCCAAAGTCGTGCATCGCCTGCGCGTGTACTTCCATGGTTTCGCGAGGGCCGGTCGCCACGATGGCGTGACCGTCGTGGTGCACGGAAAGCATGAGCTGGTTCGCGCGATCAGCGGAGTAGCCAAAGTACGTCCGGAAGACCCGGGCGACGTAGCTCATCAGATTTACGGGATCGTTCCACACCACCACCTGCCACGGCACGAGCGGAGCGGCATAGAGGTCGGTGACTTCGTCGAGATCTGGCGTTGCGATCGGAGTACTCATGCCCATCCCAATTGGTGCAGTTGCTGGTCGTCTAAACCGTAGAAGTGTGCGATTTCGTGCACCAGCGTCGTGTGTACCTCGTCACGAAGCTCTTCCGGGGTGTCACAGTGGGCGAGATGCGGCTCGCGGAATATGACGACACGGTCGGGCAACTCGCCCATTCCATACTGGCCGCGCTCCGTCAGAGCGAGGCCATCGTAGAGCCCGAGCAGATCGAGACTGCCGTCTTCTGGACGGTCTTCGACGACAAAAACGACGTTATCGAGTCCATCGACCATGTCATCAGGCAGCTGATCTAGCTCGTCGATGACGAGTTCTTCGAAGGCCGCGGCATCCATTTCCATCGCTATCCAGCCTATTGCCACTCTGGTCCTAGTGGATGACCAGGAGGAGCCCAGCGACGGCGAGGAAGAGCACTCCGAAAACAATGTTGAGCGTTCGCTGGCCCCGCGCCGTGTGAGTGGCTCGTTGGAAGGGCTTGGCTGCGGTGGCGAAGAAGCCCCACATCACGACAACGTCGACAATCACGACGGTGACGATGAGGAGCAGATACTGCGGAATCGCCGGCTGATCGACCTTGATGAACTGAGGAATAAAGGCCAAGAAGAAGACGATCGCCTTCGGGTTGAGGAGGTTCACCCAGAATCCACGGCGCGTCATTGACCAACGGCTTTCCGGAATTCGTGGGGGCCGTTCACTCGCCGTGTCGGAATCGACTGTTCGCGCGAAGATGAGGCGAAGGCCCAGATACGCAAGATACGCCGCGCCGGCATAACGGATGAAGTCAAACAACAGGGGAGAACTTGCCACGATGAGGCCAACGCCCGCTGCGACGACGATCACATGGACAACAAGTGCCAGCTGTTGTCCGATGATGCCCCAGAGCGAGCGACGCCAGCCTTCTGTGAGCGAGTTGGACATCGTGTTGATGGCGCCGGCGCCCGGCGTAAAACTGATGATGACGGAGGCCGTGAGCAGTGAAAGCCAGACGGTCAGAGTCACCTGTTGATTCTACGGTGCGACGACGAGAGAAGGCCCGAGTCATTTCGACTCGGGCCTTCTGCGAGGAATCGCGACTTGCAACGCGAAACCCCTCTGGGGTGGCTAACGGGGCTTGAACCCGCGACCCCCGCGACCACAACGCGGTGCTCTACCAACTGAGCTATAGCCACCATGTGCCCGCGTGAGCAGGCAACTAGACGAGTGTATTACACGTCTAGGCTGAACGACGAAACGACGCTCGCGGATAGTGCACGCGCCTCATCACTTGTTGGTCCTGGCTCGTCGACGAACACCGCTTGACGGTAGTACTGGAGCTCGCGGATCGACTCCAAAATGTCGGCGAGGGCGCGGTGGCCACCGTCCTTTGCCGGCGCCTGGAAGAACACTCGTGGGTACCAGCGGCGGGAGAGTTCTTTAACGCTGGACACGTCCACGTTGCGGTAGTGCAGCCACTGATCGATCTGCGGCATGTACTTTGCGAGGAACATTCGGTCAGTGCCGATCGTGTTTCCCGCGAGAGGTGCCTTGCGCTCTTGTGGCACGAACTGCTGGATGTATGCGAGAGTCTGCGCCTCAGCATCCGCCAAAGAGATGCCGTCGGGGATCTCGTTGATGAGACCCGATGTCTCGTGCATGTTGGTGACGAAATCGTTCATGTTCGCCAGCGCCGAATCGCTCGGCTTGATAACCACTTGGAAACCCGGGTCAAGAATGCGCAACTCGAAGTCGGTGACCACCACAGCGATCTCGACGAGCTCGTCGTGTTCGAGATCGAGTCCCGTCATCTCGCAGTCGATCCAAACGAGACGGTCATTCTCTGATGCAGATGCCATGTATTCATCCTAATGAGGACAGGGACATTACCCCGTTCGCGGTACGCTAGAGAGACGCGCCTTCGTAGCTCAGAGGAAGAGCAACGGCTTTCTAATCCGTCGGTCGCAGGTTCGATTCCTGCCGGGGGCACAACACTGTCACCCGTTCCGCAACGACTGCACAGCATCGTCAGGGCTCCAGAATTCACCGACGATCCGGAACGTACCGGTAGCGAGGTGAAGGCGTTCAGACCGGTAACGCAAGCCGAGCGGGTCGGAAACGATGCGTAGGTGCCCGAGGACCCGGCCCGTTGCATCTTGAACGCGCCAGAGATGTTCAGAAGCTCGAATCAGCTGTTCACGCTTCGAAGTGAGGCGAGGGGTCGCGTAGGAAACCTCCGGTGGGTGTTTGATTTGTGTGTCGAACATCAGGTTCTCCCTTCATCTCGAACGTATGACCGACCTCGGACATTGCATCGCGCCAGTCGGTCTGCAGCTTTCCTGCACTGACCAGCAGATATAACGAGTTCTCCACCGACTGGGTTAAACGCACTTCTGGCGGTGCTCGTGCCAGGCACTCTGTTGTGACCCGGGCGTGTCCCGGCACCACTGAGGAGACAGACATGAACGACACCGTCACGATCCTGGGCCGCGTCGGCGCGGACCCGAATCGCAGCGAAACACCAGGAGGTGTGCCTGTTGTGAATTTCCGCGTCGCGAGCCCGCAACGTCGCTACGACTCGAAAACTCAAAGTTGGCTCGAGACGAACACAAACTGGTACAACGTCTCGGCCTTCCGTCAACTCGCTGAGCACACCAAAGCTTCACTGCATTCTGGTGATGCAGTGATCGTCACCGGCAAGTTGAAGCTTCGCGAATGGGAGAGCGGCGGGAAGAAGGGGATGAGCGCTGATATCGACGCAGACGCCATCGGACATGACCTTCGATGGGGTGCCAGCGCCTTCGTCAAGGCCAGTCGTCCTGGCGTGCCGCAGCAGTCTGTTGACGACGTCCAGCACAGCTCATCTCCAGACGAAAACATCGACGACGATGGTATCGATTCTTCTGCGGCGGATACCTCTGCGTGGGCAGAAGTCTCCTGAAACTTGAATGGAAGGGGCGGCGTACACACGTAGGATCGTTGTGTGTCCCGCCGCCTCTTCCCCTCTCGTTCGCGAATCGTCATGGCGGCAGCGGCCGCTCTTCTCGGGCTTTCTCTGGTGGCCTGCACGCCGGATCCCGCGCCGTCCCCTGAGGCCTCGCCGAGTGAACCAGCGACGCCTACGGCGGAAGCCCCCGTGTTCCATCCAGAGGGCACAGCCGAAGACAATCTGCCGGTGTTCACGGCCGTGACTGAAACGGTCTGGGCATCAGAAGAAAAGAATTCCGGGCGTGCCTACATCGATGCGCTGGTCGCGGCTGGGTTTGATCGTGCCAATATGCAGGTCACACAGGACCTGTCGACCGTAGGTAATCCTGCCGAGAGTATGCAGTTCTCCGTCCGATGGGGTGAAGAGTTCTGCCTCATCGGACAGTTCGGTCCTTCGACGGGAACACCGGTGACCGCGATCATGGATCAACTTGACGAAGGACGTTGCCTCATCGGTAATACGCGTCCGATCGACTGGTGAGCAAGAGCCGGTAGGCTGGAGTGTCGATCTTCGACGCTTAGGTAAGGAGCGGTTTTCGGTGGCTGAGTACATCTACTCGATGGTTCGTGCGCGTAAGGCAGTGGGCGAGAAGCTCATCCTCGACGACGTGACGATGTCGTTCCTCCCCGGGGCAAAGATCGGCATGGTGGGTCCGAACGGTGCCGGTAAGTCGACGATTCTAAAGATCATGGCGGGAATGGATCAGCCTTCCAACGGTGAGGCCAAGCTGACGCCTGGTTTCACGGTCGGAATCCTGATGCAGGAACCTGAACTCGATGAATCGAAGACCGTCCTGGAAAACATCCAAGAGGGCGTCGCGATTAAGGTAAAGCTTGATCGCTTCAACGAGATCTCCGCCCTCATGGCTGATCCGGACGCTGACTTTGACACGCTCCTCGCCGAGATGGGCGTGCTGCAGGAAGAGATTGACGCCGCTGACGGCTGGGATCTTGACTCGCAGCTCGACCAGGCGATGGACGCGCTTCGGACGCCGCCGGGGGATGCTGCGATCGCACCGCTGTCCGGCGGAGAAAAGCGCCGCGTGGCGTTGGCAAAGCTGCTGTTGCAGAAGCCTGATCTGTTGTTGCTCGACGAGCCCACTAACCACCTCGATGCCGAAAGCGTTCTTTGGCTTGAGCAGCACTTGCAGGCGTACAAGGGTGCAGTTATCGCGATTACTCACGACCGGTACTTCCTCGACAACGTCGCCGAATGGATCGCTGAAGTCGACCGCGGACGCCTGATCGGCTACGAAGGCAACTACTCGACCTACCTGGAGAAGAAGGGCGAGCGCCTCGACATTCAAGGCAAGAAGGACCAGAAGCTCGCAAAGCGTCTCAAGGATGAACTCGAGTGGGTTCGTAGTAGCGCCAAAGGCCGTCAGACGAAGTCGAAGGCGCGTCTGGCACGCTACGAAGAGATGGCATCAGAAGCCGAGCGTACGAAGAAGCTTGACTTCGACGAGATCCAGATCCCCGCGGGGCCGCGCCTGGGCAGCGTCGTGATCGAGGCGAAGAACCTCAAGAAGGGCTTCGGCGACAGGGTACTCATCGACGGCCTGAGCTTCAGCCTGCCCCCGAACGGCATCGTGGGCATCATCGGCGCCAACGGCGTGGGCAAGACCACACTCTTTAAGACGATCGTTGGCCTTGAGCCGCTCGACAGCGGCGATCTCAAGATTGGCGAGACGGTCAAGATCAGCTATGTTGACCAGTCCCGCGCGAGCATCGATCCGAACAAGAACCTGTGGGAGGTCGTCTCAGATGGCCTCGACATCATCACTATCGGCAAGACAGAGGTGCCTTCGCGCGCGTATGTGTCGAAGTTCGGGTTCAAAGGACCAGATCAGCAGAAGAAGGCCGGTGTCCTCTCCGGTGGTGAGCGCAACCGACTGAACCTCGCACTCACGTTGAAAGAAGGCGGCAACCTCCTTCTCCTCGACGAGCCCACTAACGACCTCGACATCGAGACGTTGAGCTCGCTAGAGAACGCATTGCTCGAGTTCCCTGGCTGTGCTGTGGTCATCACCCACGACCGGTGGTTCCTTGACCGCATCGCCACGCACATCCTCGCCTACGAGGGCACTGACGAGAACCCTGCGCAGTGGCACTGGTTCGAGGGCAACTTCGAATCGTATGAGCAGAACAAGATCGAACGCCTCGGTCCGGACGCGGCGAACCCGCACCGCTCCACGCATCGTAAGCTCACGCGTGACTGACGCTACGGAGGGGATCGGCGCGCGGCTATACGTGCCGATCCATCTCCGGTGGGGCGACCTCGACGCGTTCAATCACGTCAATAACGCCTCGATGCTGAAGCTTCTCGAAGAAGCCCGCGTCCGTGCCTTTTGGAAGGCGGGCGCGGGAGAGGAAGCGCCGCCCACCGCTGTGCTGAACTCTGGCATTGAGGCCGGCATCTTGACGCTCATTGCGCGACAGGAGATCGAGTATCTCGCGCCGGTGCCGTACCAGCGGCGTCCGCTCGAGGTGCAAATGTGGTTCGGCAAGCTCGGCGGGTCCAGCCTCGAGGTTTGTTACGAGGTCTTCAACGATCCAGGCAGCACGGAACGCGTACTTTACGCGCGTTCAACCGCGGTCATTGTGCTCGTGAGCGCGGAAACAGGGCGTCCGACGCGAGTCACGTCAGACATGCGTGACGCCTGGGCTCCGTACATCGGCCAGCCGATCACCTACGCGCACCGGTGATTAGGGCTGCGCGCGCGATCGCGGGTCAGCCCGCCGCGGGGACGCGAATCATGATCTCTTGTGTCACAGTCGCGGCAAGCACTCCGTCGCGGGTATAGATCTGCCCGGTTGCAAGCCCTCGTCCGCCGCGCGCATTCGGCGACTCTTGGACGTACAGCAGCCACTCGTCCACACGGGCATGACGGTGCCACCACATTGCGTGATCGAGGCTCGCCACCTTCAAACCGGGGGTCGACCACGACACGCCATGAGCGCGCAGGATGGACTCCTGAATGGTCATATCGCTGAGGTAAGCGAGTGCCGCACGATGCAAACGTGGGTCATCCGGCATGGGGGCCTTCATGCGCATCCACACAGCCTGGCGTGCCACGTGGTCACCGTCAGCACTGAGATACAGCGGAGCCTCGACATGGCGAATATCAACGGGCCGCTCCGTGATGAGCAGTGTGGCCTCAGCTGGGATGCTCGCGACGTGCTCTTCGTCTGACTCGATCTCTTCAGGCTGAGGAATGTTTTGTGGCATCGGGCGCGAATGCTCGATGCCGGGCGCTTCGTCCTGAAACGACGCGATCATCGAGAAGATCGGCACACCGTTCTGATAGGCCTGCGAACGCCGTGTTGAGAAGGAACGCCCGTCGT
Organism: Microbacterium sp.; assembly: GCA_003524435.1. GTDB lineage: Bacteria > Actinomycetota > Actinomycetes > Actinomycetales > Microbacteriaceae > Microbacterium. Next base: position 52,021 of record DQHP01000176.1, on the reverse strand, counting down.
GGATACGATCCACAGCGATCGTGAGCCCTTGCGTTGCATCGCCCGGGCGGAGAAAGTACCCGTGCATCGAATGCACTGCACGATCCTCCGACATCGTCCGCTCAGCGGCAATGATCGTTTGACCGAGCACTTGACCGCCGTAGATGCGTCCGCTCGGCATGCTGTGTGACCGACCCGTGAAGATGTCCTCATCTGTGCGCGCCTGACTCACATCGAGATCCAACACATCGAGCAGATTGTCGACGGATGCTTGATCCTTTGCTCCTGCGCTCACGACGCTCCTCCCCGCGACCCATAGGTCGCCTCATTGATAGTTTAGAAGGCGTGCACCCTCGTCTCATCCTCGCCGACGCCGATACCGCTCGCGACGTCCTTACTTTTTTCGGACGGGCGACGCTTGTCTCAGACGACGGGGTACGGTTACAGGGTGCTCACGGGGTTCTCGCACTGACCGCTGCGGCGCTGGCGCCGCAGGGACTCTTCGACCAGACTCCGACGGTGCTCGCGATGCGAATGGTCCACGCAGATCCTGAGTTAGAGTGCGACATCGTCGTGGACGAACTCACACCAGATGAAGACGAGCGGATGCTGGCGCTGCCAGAGACGGGCCGTTCACCTGCCTGGGCGGGCGTCGCACCGCCGCGCAGTGGTTGGGAGCAAGGCAGCACGTTAGAGGCCTCTATGATCGCTCAGCGCGCTCAGTGGGGCATCTCTGCTGTTGCTCGGGGTAGTGCTCCCGGCGCCGGGGAAGAAGCCGTCAGATCGCTGCGTGCGGCAATCTGGGGCGAGCCAGATGAGGATCTCGCTGGTCTGCCCCGGGGCATCGCTTTCGCAGCACACGCATTCGGGTTTATCTCCGGTGAGGAGACCGTGCAGGTCACCACCTCCGGTCGTTGGACGAGACTGGCGTTTAACCGCGGTCATGTTTTGAGCCGTGGACCGATGTCGACAGGGCTCACCGCTGTGCGGACGACGGGGCCTTCGACAGGCTCAGGGACTTGACGCTAGCTGCAGAAACGCGGTCTGAGACGCCATATCGGCTATCGTGCAGCGGCGCGCCCGGCTTGACGGCCTGAGAAGAGGCATCCGCCGAGGAACGTGCCCTCGAGCGCACGATAGCCATGGACTCCACCGCCTCCGAAGCCGCTGGCCTCGCCCGCAGCGAACAGCCCGGGAATGACGGCCCCGCCGGGCGCGAGCGCACGGCCATCCAAGTCTGTCTCAATGCCGCCGAGCGACTTACGAGTGAGGATGTGCAGTTTCACCGCGATCATTGGTCCCGCAGCCGGATCTTGCAGCCGGTGCGGTGCCGCAGTGCGAATCAGCTTGTCGCCGCGGTAGCCTCGCATAGACCGCAGCATCCCGATTTGAGCGTCCTTGGTGAAGTCGTTGTCCATCTCGCGGTCCCGCGCGACGAGCTCGCGGCGCACAAGATCGATATCGAGCAATTCGCCGCCACTGTGCCGCCGCATCTGCTCAAGCAGACTTTCAAGATCGTTCTCCACGATGAAGTCCTCGCCCTCATCGAGGAAGGCCTGCACCGGGCCGGTTGGCCCTTTCGCCAGTCGAGACTTCAGCAGCAGGCCGACATCTTTGCCCGTGAGATCAGGGTTCTGCTCGCTTCCAGAGAGAGCAAACTCTTTCTCGACAATCTGACGTGATGTGATGAACCACGAGTGATCGTGTCCGGTCGTTCGCAGATGTTCGAGCGTGCCGAGCGTGTCAAATCCAGGAAACAGCGGAACAGGGAGACGTTTTCCCGTAGCATCCAGCCATAATGACGACGGCCCCGGCAAGATTCGGATGCCGTGTGACGGCCACACCGGATCCCAGTTACTGATGCCCTCAACGTAATGCCACATCCGGTCGCCATTGATCAAGCGCGCACCCGCGGCCTCGGAAACGGCATGCATTGAGCCATCGACGTAGGCCGGCACTCCGGTGAGCATATGAGCGGGAGGAGTTCCCATTCGGTTGGGCCACGCAGCGCGGACAAGATCATGGTTGCCGCCGATACCGCCTGAGGACACGATCGTGGCGGCGGCTGAGATTTCGAATTCCCCCACCACGTCTCGAGACGATGCGACGCCGCGCGGCGTCATGCTGTCCGCCAACCGCTCACCGCGCGCCCCCACAACACCGCCATCCGCGGTGAGAAGCTCGGTCACTCGGTGTCGGGGGAGGATTGTCAGAGTGCCGGCATCCTCCGCGCGGTGGACGGCATCCGCGAACGGCGCGACGACGCCGGGACCTGTGCCCCAGGTGATGTGGAAACGCGGAACCGAGTTGCCGGGGCCAATGGCCCCGTAGCCGCCGCGCTCTGCCCAACCGACGACGGGAAAAAATCCGACTCCACGCTCGCGTAGCCATGCGCGCTTCTCGCCGGCGGCGAATTGGAGATACGCCTCTGCCCACGCACGGGGCCAGCGGTCTTCATCCCGGTCGAATCCGGCGTTACCGAACCAGTCCTGCGTGGCCAATTCCAAGGAGTCCTTGATTCCGAGTCTGCGCTGTTCGGGGGAATCGATGAAAAAGAGCCCGCCGAACGACCACCATGCCTGGCCGCCGAGATTTGAACGCGGTTCCTGGTCGATGAGGATCACGCGTTTGCCTGCTGAGGCGGCTTCTGACGCGGCAACCAGGCCTGCCAGCCCCCATCCGATTACGAGTACGTCTGCGGAAAGGGGCGTGGTCGTCATGAGGTCTCCGTTGAATCCTGACTGCTGCTGCGGGTTTCCAAAGTCGCCCGGCCCTCCGGTGCGGTACCGATGCCGGACGGCTCCATGGTGTTCACCATGGCAGATGCGGCGCGCTCGAGATAGTCCCAAAGTGTGGCGTCGTGCAACGGTGACAACTGCACCTCATCGAGGGAAGTGCGCATGCAGCGCAGCCACCGGTCCCGCGCATCGGGGTTTACATGGAAGGGCATGTGCCGCATGCGCAACCGCGGATGCCCTCGCCGCTCGCTATAAGTGGAGGGGCCGCCCCAGTACTGCACCAGGAACATCGTGAAGCGATCGGCAGCCGGACCGAGGTCTTCTTCGGGATACATCGGTTTGAGCACCGGATCGAGGGCGACTTCGCGATAGAAGATGTTCACGATCTTCTCGAACGTCGAGTAACCTCCGACCTCTTCATAGAACGTCATTTGTTGTCCTTGCTGGTGTCGGAATCGGAAGCAGAGTTCTTTTTACGCCAAATGCCTCTGGCGATCGGAGGCACTCCAGTGATCGGGTTGGGCTTCGTTCGAGGCGGATTCGCACCGCGCACCCGGCGGGCGCCTTCCAGCCCTGTGGGCGTCACGGATACCAGGCTCGGAAGGTCGAGACCCAACCCCGAAATAGCTTCCCTTAAGCGCATGCGCAATTCACGCGCCACATCGTCTTTCGCGTTGGCCCTCGTCTTGAGCACGATGCGGATGACGAGCGCGTCACCAGATACAGACTCCAGCCCCCACACCTCGGGGGCTTCGATGATGCGGGTACGCCACTTGGGATCTTTGGCCAGTTCCTGTGCCGCGGTCAGGAGCGCGGCTTCTACGTCGTCGACATCTGCGTCGACTGGCACACCGAGATCGATGATCGCCCGCGCCCAGCCCTGCGACATGTTTCCGATGCGGACGATCTCCCCGTTTCGGACATACCAGAGTGTTCCATTGACATCACGGATCTGCGTGACGCGCACACTCACATGCTCAACAACGCCGCTGGCGAGCCCGGTATCGACGACATCGCCGATACCAATCTGGTCCTCCGCGACGATGAAGAGCCCGTTCAACACGTCTTTGACGATGTTCTGCGCGCCGAAACCGAGACCCGCACCGACAGCTGCTGTCAATAGCGTCAGCGAGCTTAGCAATGCGGGAGAGAGGGACCAGACGATCAACAGCAGCACAATCACCACAAGGATCGTGTTGATGATGTTCTGCAGAATCGACCCGAGCGTGCGGGTGCGTTGAATGAGCCGCATATCGGCGAGAGGTGAGCGCTCTAGCGCCTGGGTGTCATCGACCTTTGCCTTCGACTTTGCCGTGTTGACAATGCGCTGCACGACGCGGCGGATGACCACACGCAGGATGAATCCGATGACAATTGCAACAACGAGAATGATCGCGACCTGGAGAGCTTTTTCTCCGATGCGCCCGAGTATTGCGAGGAACGTGGTCCACGCGGTGCTGACGTCCGGTGCAACAGGGGGGTCGGACGTGTCCATCAGAAGGTTCAGCACGGCCCAATTCTAGCGATAGGGCCTCTGTACCGGCTGGAGAGCGCGACACAGAGGCCCTATCGAAGACTCCAGTTCAGTCTTCTGCGTCGGGGTCTTCCGCATCGCGTGCCTGGGCGGCGAGCGCGCGCTCGACGTCGGCCAAGCCCTCGCTGACAAGCCGCCGGAGTGCGGGCGCTGCATCAGCGTGCTCGGACAGCCATGCACGGGTGGCATCGCGCAGTTCGGTGTTTGCCAACACGGTCGGATAGAGCCCGACGATGAGGTAGTTCGCAATCTGGTAAGTGCGTGACTCCCAGATCGGCAGCAGCATGTCGAAGTAGTCCTGCGCGAACCCCTCGAGCACTGCGGCACTGTTCGGGTGGACAAAACCTGCCGCCGCAGAACGAACGATCGTGTTGGGCAGATCTGCATTGTCGATCAGCGACGCCCAAGCGATGCGCTTATCAGCGACCGTGGGCAGTGCAGCGCGTGCGAGAGCGGCAAATTCTGCGCCCTTTGACGTGTTATCGGCGGCGAGGGCAGCATCGATGGAAGCAGCATCCGTAGCGCCGATTGAAGCAAGACCAACAAGCAACTGCCACGACAGGTCAGTGTCGATCTCAAGGCCAGGCAGAGTGTCTTCGCCTGAGCGCAGTCGTCCAATGATCCCTGCATGTTCGCTCGTTGCCAGTGCGCCGGCGAACGCCGTGACGAACTGCAGTTGGCTGTCGCTGCCCGCAGGGGCGTTCTGAGCAAGGTCCCACAGCCCGTCAGCGATCTTCAACCGGGCGGCTTGCTGATCGGCCGGGGTTACGTAGAGCGTCGCCGCTGTCCGCAGCTGTGCGAGCGTGGTGCGCACCGTGGTCGACTCGGTCTCGCGACCAATGTTGCCGAGCACGAGATCCAGGTAATCGGATGCTGCACTCTCGGCGTCGCGGGTCTGATCCCACGCGGCGCCCCAGACGATCGAGCGCGCCAGCGGATCTGCGATCGCACCGAGATGAGCGATCGCAGTGGCCAGCGAACGCTCATCGAGACGGATCTTCGCGTAAGCGAGATCGTTGTCGTTGAGGAGCACGAGGTCGGGGCGTTTTGTCCCCTGAAGCTCCGGCACCTCTGTGCGGTCACCATCCACGTCAACCTCGGCGTAGTGTGTGCGCGTGAGTGAACCGTCAACAAGGTTGTAGAAACCGATGCCGAGGCGGTGTGGGCGAATTGTCGGGTAGTCAGCCGGCGCCGTCTGGGTGACCGCGAAGCGCGTGATGAGGCCATCGACATCTTCAGCGATGACAGGGGAGAGGGTGTTCACGCCCGCTGTCTCGAGCCACTTCTTCGCCCAGCTTCCCAGGTCGCGACCACTTGTGGCCTCAAGTTCGGCCAGCAAATCAGCGACTTCGGTATTGCCCCACGCGTGCTTCTTGAAGTACTGGCCGACGCCGGCGAAGAAGGCATCGATTCCGACCCACGCGGCGAGCTGCTTGAGAACGGAACCGCCCTTGGCATAGGTGATGCCGTCGAAGTTCACGTAGACGTCTTCGAGATCGTTGATCTCGGCGACGATCGGGTGAGTCGAGGGGAGCTGATCCTGGCGGTATGCCCATGTCTTCTCCATGGCGTTGAACGTGGTCCACGCTTCGGTCCACTCGGTAGCCTCTGCAGTGGCGATGGTCGAGGCCCATTCCGCGAACGATTCGTTCAGCCAGAGGTCGTTCCACCACTTCATGGTGACAAGATCGCCGAACCACATGTGCGCAAGCTCATGCAGGATCGTGACGACGCGGCGCTCTTTCACAGCATCCGTCACCTTGCTTCGGAAAACGTAGGTCTCCGTGAAAGTTACGGCGCCCGCATTCTCCATCGCGCCGGCGTTGAACTCCGGTACGAAAAGCTGGTCGTACTTTGCGAACGGGTAAGGCACGCCGAACTTCTCTTCAAAGTAGGCAAAGCCCTCGCGTGTCTTGTCGAAGATGTAGTCCGCATCGAGATGCTGCCAGAGGCTCTTGCGACCGTAAACACCGAGCGGAATCACCTCTCCGGAGGAGCTGGTGAGCTCTGAGAACGTGGCCTCATACGGACCTGCAACGAGCGCCGTGATGTATGAGGAGATTCGAGGAGTGGGCTCAAAGCCCCAGGTTGCCGTCGAGCTCTCATCGTGAAGGATGGGTTCGGGCGTGGGGGAGTTGGAGACAACCTTCCACGTGTCAGGTCCGCTGACGGTGAACTGGAACGTTGCCTTCAAATCGGGCTGTTCGAAAACCGCGAACACACGTCGCGAGTCGGGCACCTCGAACTGCGAATAGAGATAGACCTCATCGTCGACTGGGTCGACGAAACGATGCAGGCCCTCACCAGTGTTGGTGTACAGGCAGTCCGCGTCAACAACGAGGACGTTTTCTTCCTGTAGCCCGGACAGAGCGATGCGGGAGTCGGCAAAGACATGGTCGGGGTCGAGCTGCTCGCCGTTGAGCGAGATCTCTCGCACTTCACGTGCGATGAGGTCGATGAAAGTGAAGCTTCCCGGCTTCGCGCTGAAGCGTACGACGCTACGGGATCCGAAGACCTCGGCGCCCTTGGTCAAGTCGAGTGAGATCTCGTATGACTCGGTGTCTATGAGATCGCGACGCTCTTGCGCTTCGATTCGGGTGAGGTTCTCTCCAGGCACAGCTAATTCTCCCAGGGGGTCAGGGGTAGCTACCGAGGATCGGCGCGGCTGGCGCCGACGGCAACCATGACAGCCTACGCCAGGACGCACTCCACGAGCACGAAGAGATGAAAGGATGAGGAGGTGACTGTGAACCCTTCTTCCGCTGTCCCGTTCGCCTCTGCCGCTGCGGCGGGCGGTGATGCGTTTATCGAGACGCCTGTCGCCTATGACGCCCTGGTTCTTGCAAGCTTCGGCGGTCCAGAGGGCCAGGACGATGTGATCCCCTTCTTGCGTAATGTGACGCGCGGGCGTGGCATTCCTGATGAACGACTCGAAGAGGTCGCGCATCACTACCGCCATTTCGGCGGAATCAGCCCTATCAACGACCAGAACCGGCAGCTGAAATCGGCACTCGAAGCGGAGCTCGCAACTCGCGGCATCGACCTGCCGGTGTATTGGGGAAACCGTAACTGGGGGCCGTATCTCGATGAGGCATTCACAGAAGCGGCTGACGCAGGGCACTCCACGCTGCTGGTGCTGGCGACCAGTGCTTACAGCTCGTACTCGAGTGATCGTCAGTATCGCGAAGACATCGCGAACGCGATTACTCAGGCGGGTCTTGAAGATCGCGTGACGGCGGATAAAGTGCGGCTTTTCTTCGACCACCCCGGGTTCGTGCGACCTTTCCAAGAAGGTGTGGATGCCGCGGTCGAGGGCTTCCTGGAACAGGGAATTGCGGCATCCGACATCCACGTACTTTTCTCGACCCACTCGATTCCCACCGCGGATGCTGAGCGCTCTGGCCCGCGCGATGTGGATTGGGGTGAGGGCGGCGCCTATGCGGCGCAGCACAATGCGGTGGCCGCGCACATCATTGAGAATCTCGCCGCAAAGACCGGCGGCACGACCGTGCCCTGGCAACTGGTTTTCCAATCCCGCTCTGGACCGCCCGCTCAGCCTTGGCTAGAGCCCGACATCAACGACGTCATCGCCACGCTCCCGGAGGCCGGAGCGAAAGCGGTCGTTATCGTCCCACTCGGGTTCGTCAGTGATCACATGGAAGTGATGTGGGACCTTGATACCGAGGCGATGGAGGCCGCCGCTGAAGCTGGTTTGCCCGCGGTCCGCACGCAGACCCCTGGAACGCACCCCGCTTTTGTCGCGGGTCTGATTGATCTTGTTCTCGAGAGGGTCGAAGGCACACCCGCCGCCGAACGACCGCATATGACCGACCTTGGTCCCTGGTACGACGTCTCGCGACCTGGCGATTGCGAGAACGTTCGCCTGGGCTTCAAACCGGCCGCCGCCGGAATCGCTCCGTAACGCTTCTAGGATGGTGGGCATGCGCATCCATATCGCCACAGACCACGCGGGACTGGAATTTTCCACCCAGCTGCAAGCACACCTGCGCTCAGCAGGACACGATGTCACCGACCACGGTCCGGTCGAATATGACGCTCTCGATGACTACCCGGCGTTCTGCATTCGTGCTGCGCAGGCCGTTGTCGCTGATCAGTCCGCGAGTATCGAGGCGCTGGGTATTGTCTTCGGGGGATCTGGCAACGGCGAGCAGATCGCGGCGAACAAAGTACAGGGCGTGCGTGCCGCGCTGGTGTGGAACCTTTCGACCGCGGAACTTGCGCGTGAGCACAACGACGCCAACGTGATCTCGATTGGTGCACGCCAGCACACATTCGAAGAGGTCGTCTCCTTTATTGATCGCTTCATCGGTACGCCCTTTTCCGATGAGGAACGTCACGCGCGTCGAATCGGCCAGATTGCTGATTTCGAGCGAGACGGTTCACTGCTGCCGGACCCTCGAGGCTGAGATGCCTGAGGGACATTCCGTCCATAGGATCGCCCGGCAATTCGATCGTAATTTCATCGGTAAGACGGTGCATGCATCGAGCCCGCAAGGACGATTCGCTGAGGGCGCTGAACTGCTCGATGGCCGTGAGGCACTGAGCGTCAAAGCAGTAGGCAAGCAGATGTTTCTCGAGACCGAGGGTGATCTGTGGCTGCGAGTGCACCTGGGCCTCTACGGTGCGTGGGATTTCGCCGGTGAAATTCTGCTGGATCCGACCATCGCTTCGGCGAACGGGCGGATGGGGCAGACGAATCAGCGCGGCACAGACCTCGACGAACAGACGCCGATTCTCGACGCCGCGGGGGAGAACTCTCTCGCGTCGATTGGAGCCCCACGGCGCGCGCGCGTGCACGTGCGCATGTCAGAGCAGACCAAGGGTCTCGCTGACGAAGGAGCGGAGTGGCCGCCGCCGGTCGTGGGACAAGTACGGTTGCGCCTGATGACTGACATCACCGCTGCTGACCTTCGTGGCCCTACCGCGTGCGTGTTGCAGACGCCCGATGAGATGCTTGCCAGCGTCGCGAAACTCGGTCCCGATCCGCTTGTGGGCGACGCCGCTGAGAACGAGGCGCGCTTCGTGCAGGCTGTGCGAAAGCGGGCCACACCGATTGCATTGCTCCTGATGGATCAGGCCGTCGTGAGTGGCATCGGCAATGTCTATCGTGCAGAGATGCTCTACCGGGCGCGGCTGAATCCGCACATTCGAGGACGAGACGTCCCTGAAGAGCTGGTGCGCGCCCTCTGGCACGACTGGGACCGGCTCCTGACGATCGGCGTCGAGACCGGTCAGATGATGACGATGGACGACCTGGACCCTGCGCAGTATCGGGCTGCCATGGCAAGCAGGGATGACCGGCACTGGGTTTATCACCGGGCTGGCCTGCCGTGCCGTACGTGTGGAACCGAGATCGTGCTGGAGGAGATCGGCGCCCGAAAGCTCTACTGGTGCCCCAGGTGCCAGGGCTGAGCCCGAACTGCACGGCGTTACTTCACTCTTCGCTCACGCGCCACTAGGCTGGCCCGATTCGCTGCACTGGCGCACTGACAGGAGATGTGATGGACCTCACTGGGCTCGAAACCGTACTCAAGGCAATTAGCGCAATCGTGTGGGGACCGTTCTTCCTCATACCGCTATTGCTCGGCACCGGGCTCTACCTCACTATCAGGCTCGGGGGATTGCAGTTCCTCCGGCTGGGCTCCGCTCTTCGTTTGGGGCTCTTCACGAGGAAGGACCCAGGCGCTGACGGCGACATTTCGCAGTTCCAGGCGCTGACCACGGCCCTCGCGGCGACCGTCGGCACCGGAAATATCGTCGGTGTCGCAACAGCTATCGGTATCGGCGGACCGGGCGCCCTGTTCTGGATGTGGGTCACTGGCCTTCTCGGTATGGCCTCGAAATACTCGGAAGCGTTCCTTGGTGTGCGCTTTCGAACGACAGATGCCGCGGGTGAAAAGTCTGGCGGACCGCAGTATTACCTCGAGCGAGGTATCCCCGGTCCGTTCGGAAAGATTCTCGGTCTCTCCTTTGCCGTCTTCGCGATCATCGCGTGCTTTGGCATCGGGAATATGACGCAGGGCAACTCGATCTCATCGAATGTCGAAGCGAGCTTCGGAGTGCCTACCTGGATCACGGGAATTATCCTGACGGTCTTCGCGATCGTGGTATTGATCGGTGGAATCAAGTCGATCGGACGGGTGACCGCAGGACTCGTTCCGATCATGATCATCTTCTATGTGCTGGGTGCCCTGTACATTTTGATCGTCAACGTGGGAGAACTGCCCGCGGCATTCGCGCAGATCTTCTCGGAAGCTTTCACGGGCACAAGTGCTGTCGGCGGTTTTGCCGGCTCGGCGATCATCATCGCTGTGCAGTTTGGTGTCGCGCGCGGTATTTTCTCGAACGAATCCGGGATGGGATCGGCTGCTATTGCCGCTGCCGCAGCGAAGACAAGTCACCCGGTGCGTCAGGGCCTCGTATCGATGACACAGACCTTCATCGACACCATCATCGTCGTCTCCTGCACAGGGCTGGTTATCGTGGCCACAGGCACCTGGAACGAGATCGATCCTGAAACGGGAGAGCAGATCAGCGCGGCGTTGATGACGGGGGCAGCCTTCTCTCACGGGCTCCCCGGAGACTGGGGGCACATCATCGTCACAATCGGTCTCGTGCTGTTTGCCGCGTCAACGATCCTCGGGTGGTCCTATTACGGCGAGCGAAACGTCGAGCGGTTGTTCGGACGACGTGCCGTCATGCCGTTCCGCATCATTTTCTCGCTCGTGGTCTTTGTCGGGTGCACCGTGCAGTTGGGCGTTGTATGGGCATTCTCTGACGTCATGAACGGTCTGATGGCGTTCCCGAACCTGATCGGGCTGCTGGTGCTGTCGGGTCTCGTAGCGCGCGAGACTAAGAAGTATCTGGATAACGACCCGAAACTGCGCGCCTCGAAGGAAGAGATCGATGCATTCATGACGGATACACCGGGCTGGGAGGAATGGAAGACGCAGGCAATTCCACTGCCCAAGCGACACTGACGGTGGCTGGAGGGCTGCGGCGCCCGGTATCGGTCTTAGGCTGAGATCATGCGTCAAAATCCGAGTTTCACTCTGGCGGATGTCGCCGAGATGCGCCGTGTGATCGATCAGAATCCGTGGACCACGATCGTCAGCACAACAGCCGACGGTCAGGTTGCCTCGCACTACGTCATGCTGCTCGACGAGGATCGAGATGATCTCACGATCGTCGGACACGTCGGGCGTCCGGATGATCTGATTCATGAGATGGGGGAGCGCGAGCTGCTCGTCGTGTTCCAAGGACCGCACGGCTATGTATCGCCCGGCTGGTACGACGCCGAGACCAAGGCTGTACCCACATGGAATTACACCGCAGTTCATCTTTCTGGAGTGCCGGAGATTCTGAGCGATGAGGAGAATCTTCGAGTTCTTGACCGACTGGTCGAGCGTTTCGAAGGGCAGCTTCCGGATCCGAGACTCATGTGGAAACGTCCGAATGATGAGGCCTTTGTTCGACGGCTCGCAGCGGGCACCGTGGGGTTCCGCCTCACGCCGACTCGAGTTGTCGCGAAGCGCAAATTGAGCCAGAACAAGGATGCTGCAACCGTTGAGAACGTGATCGCTGAGTTGCAAGGCGATGGCGTCTATGCGAATCCGGCGCTCGCAGCTGAGATGCGCCGTGCACAGGACGCACAGCCAGGGCGCACCGCATGACTATGCGTGGTGACTCGGTGGAGCTTGGCGACGCAGTGACGTTGATTCGGGAGGTTCGTGTTGCTGGCCCCGGACGTGAATACCTGGTGGATTCCGAGCCCGTCGATATTCAGATCGAGGGCGATCGGATTATCGACATTGCGCCTGCGGGCGCGCTCAAGGCTCGTGGTGCGGTCCTCGAGGGCGAAGGCAGCTGGGTGGTGCCAGGGCTCTGGGACAGTCATGTCCACACCACGCAGTGGGCGCTTGCGGCCGAGCGCGAACAGCTGGGTGGGACAGAATCGGCCGCAGAGGCGGCTACGCGGATGTCACATGTCGCGGTCTTGACAGACGGTCGACGTATTGGGACAGGTTTTCGGGATGCTCTCTGGGCAGATTCTCCGACACTTGAGGCGTTGGATGCTGCCACCGGTGAGGTCCCGACATACCTGATCAACGCGGACGTCCACAGCGTCTGGTTGAACTCGGCGGCGCTGCGCCGAGAGGGCTATTCGTCCCCCGATGGAATGCTGCGTGAAGACGATGCTTTCGACATCTCTCGCAGGCTGAATGCCGTGGATCCCGTGCACGGTGACCGTGCGGTCGTCCGCGCGGGCGAGGCAGCCGCGGCTCGTGGTGTGACGGGAATTGTTGACTTCGACATGGCGTGGAACGCTGACGCATGGTCTCGGCGCGTCAGCGGCGGTTTCGCGTCGCAGCGTGTGGAGTTCGCCGTTTACCTGTCGGATCTTTCACGGGCGATCGCTGCGGGACTGCGAACTGGTGAACCACTTTCGGGTGCCAACAACCTCGTGCACATGGGTGTGCTTAAGTTGATCACCGACGGGTCGCTCGGTACCCGCACCGCCGCGTGCTCGCACCCGTACCCTGATGACGTCACGGACTTTGGCGTGATGAATGTCTCTCCGCAGGACCTCATCGAACTGCTGACAGAGGCAACAGGGGCGGGGCTCGGGGTCGCCGTGCACGCGATCGGCGACCGTGCCGTGGCATCCGCTCTTGACGCTGTGGCAGCAACGGGTGCGACAGGAACTATCGAGCATGCGCAGTTGGTCAGACACGTCGATATCGCTCGTATCGCACGGCTTGGCCTGGCGGCCAGCGTGCAACCACAGCACGCCCTCGATGATCGGGATCTCGTCGATGGATTTTGGGCCGCGCAGACAGCTGTGGGCTACCCGATGGCGTCATTGCTGCGCGCCGGTGTCGAACTGCGGCTGGGCTCGGACGCGCCGGTGGCGCCGTTGGATCCGTGGGTGGCGATCGCCGCGGCCGTTGAGAGATCAGATGACGAGCGCCCTGCCTGGCACCCCGAAGAGCAACTCACACGTGATGAAGCGCTCAGCGCGAGCGTGCGCGGCAGTGTGCGTCCGGGCGAAAAAGCCGATCTCGTGCTGTGCGGCGCAGACCCGCAAACGGCGGAGGGAAAGACTCTTCGACGGATGCCGGTACTCGCGACGCTGCTGGGTGGCAGACTCACGCACCAGCGATAGACCTTGACTCTCAACTAGAGGATGAAGGTTGGCGCAAAAATGCGGGTATCGGAAGTGAATTCCGATACCCGCATTTCGGAGGGAACTTATTCAGCGATGTGCGCTACGAGGAACCAGCGGTCCTTCTCGAGGTTGCGCATGATCTCGATGGCGACGTCCTGACTGGTGAGGTCGATCTCGTCGAGCCCATCAATCGCTGCGCGTGTGTCTACAAGAATCGCGTCGATGTCGGCAATCACGTTGCGGATCAGCTGGGTCGACTGGGCGAAGCCCGCGGGTACCTCAGTGGTGACCTTATCGGCGACCGCGCTCAACCGTGCATCGATGGGGAGTCCAAGCGCAACGATTCGCTCTGCTGCGGTGTCTGCGGCTGCGCCAGCGTTTGCGACGATGGTGTCAAGCAGTTCGTGGACGCCAATGAAGTTGGCACCGCGGACATGCCAGTGGGCTTGCTTGCCGTTGACCGTGAGGGCCTGAAGTCCGAGGACAACCGGGGACAGGAACTGAGCCGCCGCGGCGGCGACGGTCGGGTCGCTGGCTGTGGTGGAAATGGTCTGTGCCTTGCTCATTTTCGTTCCTCCAGAACGGCTATTTCGTGCCTGATGGGTATAACGCTACTCCGCCTGAATGATTCCGCAAGCAAGCTGAGGCTCGGCTTATCAGGCCTCACTTCCGCGGAAACACGCGGAAGTGAGGGTAGTCTCACCTCATGAGCATCTCGTCATCAGCATCCGTCCTGGCCCTTGCGAGTCGAACCCCGCGCATCAGCGATGATGCCTTCGTCGCGGATGGGGCGCGACTCATCGGCGAGGTCACACTGGAGCCGGGATCCAGTGTCTGGTACAACGCCGTACTCCGCGGCGATTCTGATTCGATCACGCTGGGAGCGGGGAGCAACGTCCAAGACAACGTTTCTGTGCACGTAGACAACGGACACCCGGTGAGAATCGGGGAGAACGTGTCGATCGGTCACAACGCTGTCGTCCACGGCTGCGTGATCGGCGATGGCTCTTTGATCGGTATGGGCGCCGTCGTCCTTAGTGGCGCCGTGATCGGCCGTGGCTGCTTGATTGCCGGAGGCGCGGTGATCCTCGGCGGAACAGAAATCCCTGATGGTTCGCTGGTCGCTGGCGTTCCGGCAAAAGTTCGGCGTGAACTCAGCGACGAAGAACGCGCTTCGCTCATCGCGAACGCCGAGATCTATCGTGGGCATTTGCAGGTGCATCGCGAAGCCACTGCCATCTGAACATCCGACACACCGATAGGATTATTCACACGGGGCGGTGGCCAAGCTGGTCAAGGCAGTGGGCTCATAACCCAACGATCGCGGGTTCAAGTCCCGCCCGCCCCACTCAAAATCAATCGCCGCTATAGTGGCTGAGAACACACGGGAGCCCGGTGAGCCGGGCTGAGAGGAAGCGAACCACGCTTCGACCGTCGAACTTGATCTGGATAATGCCAGCGCAGGGAGAGTGAGAGCGTCATGCTCGTCATCGATCAATACCGCCGTCACACGGCTGCCTCACCGATCGCACCTGTTTCACGACCGGAGGGTTCCGGTCGCATGCCTGCGCTTCGTTCCTGATCAGTCGGCTTCTCCGTGCTCGTCGTCGACGTGCACGCCAGTCTCCGTCTGAAAGGCATACCAAAGATGACCTCTGCCCACACGCTCACGCCAGCCCCGGAAGACGCCGCCCTCACGCCAGCAGATCTTGGCGTCGGTGCACGATTCACCGTCGCTGTGATGGACGCCGACTTCGCTCGCATTATCTTGGACGCTCTCGCCAGCGCAGATGCGACGGACCTCGCCGTGCAGAGTGACCCGGTCAGCACACTCGTGCGCGGCTCCGAGCAACGCGTACTTGAATACGTCACCGCGGTGATCGCAGCAGCTGCTCGTAGCGGACACCACATCTCGGCGACCCTGCTGCTCTCGCGCGGATGCCCTGGCGAGGTTACTTGCACCACCACACCTGGCCTGCTCGCTCAAGCGGGGCCAGCCCCGACGATCCCGGCAACGGGAATCCGCGCTTCCGCGCACTGGTCTCTGTACCCGCTGGACGATAGCGGACGCCCGGGCGAAGCCCCCGATCACCTGCGCGATATCTACGCGGCCATCGACTACGCGAAGCAACGGAAAACATACGTGCGGAGTGAGCACTACGCGACGTTGCTTGAGGGCGACATCGCGGATGTGCTTACCACGGTCGCGGCTGGCTGGATGCTCGTCGGACGCAGCGTGCAACACGTCACGAGT
This sequence comes from Microbacterium sp., assembly GCA_003524435.1. Classification (GTDB taxonomy): domain Bacteria; phylum Actinomycetota; class Actinomycetes; order Actinomycetales; family Microbacteriaceae; genus Microbacterium. The sequence continues at coordinate 36,326 of DQHP01000176.1, read as the reverse complement.
CACGTGACCATCTCTATCGCGAGCCCGACGTCAGCCGTCACGACCGAGGACTGACCCATGACGACCAAAGAAGAATCACGCCGCTCCGCGACATCTTCGCCATTCGCCTGGCAGCTGAAAGACATCATGCTGTTGGTTGTGCTCGGCATCGTCTTCGGGTTTCTTTACTGGGTCCTGGTGCAGGGCTGGATCGCGCTCTCGCTCGTCACAGGGCCGTTCGGAGACCTCACTCAGCACGTGCTGCTGGGTGGCTGGCTGCTCGTGGCCCCAATCGCGACCGCCATCATCCGCCGACCGTTCGCCGGAGTCGCCGCCGAGATCATCGCATCGGTGATTGAAGTCGTCTTCCTCGGTTCTGCGGTGGGACCGCTGCTTTTCCTTTCCGCTGCCATTCAAGGACTGGGCAGTGAGTTGCCGTTCGCGCTCACGGGCTACCGCCGGTTTAACTGGCTCGTTTACGCACTATCAGGTGCCCTGGGGGCAGGACTTGTATTCGTCCACACTGCATTCGCCGCCGGCTGGTACGGCACGGACCTGCTGTTTCTGCGGTTGGGAATTCAAGTGATCTCGGGCGTTGTACTCGGCGGCCTTCTGGGCAAGGTGATCGTGGATGCGCTTGCACGAACGGGTGTCGTCGACAACTTCGCGATCGGTCGGGCACGCTTTGACTCCTGAGCCTGGAGACGTAGTGGCGCAGTTGGCGAACGCGAGTGTGCGCGCACCGGGGAAGCGGGCGATTCTGCTTGCTGATACTTCAGTGTCGGTCGCCGCCGGGGAGCGGTTGCTCGTGATCGGACCGTCAGGATCAGGAAAATCTACGCTGTTGCAGGCGGTGACCGGCGTTATCCCGTTCTCTCAAAACCTCGCGTTCGAGGGCCAGGTAGGGCTGAACGGCACCGACGTCACCGGGCTATCCGTTGCTGAACGCTCGCGGTGGGTCGGCATGGTGGCACAAGACCCTGCCGCCGCAGTCTGTCTTGCGCACGTTATGCATGAAGTCGCGCTGCCACTGGAAAACCATGCGGTGCCGCGTGCAGAGATATCAGCAAGGATTGATCAGGCGCTGGCACAAGCGGATGCTGGTGCACTCCGCGAGCGCGCTACCGAGACGTTGTCAGGCGGTGAGCTGCAGCGCGTCGCTCTGGCTGCTGCCCTCGCGCCCAGACCAGGGGTACTCCTCCTCGATGAGCCAACGTCGATGCTCGACCCCACTGGAGTTCGCGCGGTGCGCAGAGCGATCAGCACCGCTGCTGCCCAGGGAGGAACCGCAGTGGTGCTCGTCGAACATCGCCTTGACGAGTTTGCAGGCGCTGACGGGACAAATGGCTTGCCCGAACGCACGCTGATTCTCGATGAGGGTGGACAGACAGTCGCATGTGGGCCCACATCGGAGATACTCGCCAGCCACGCGGTGCGCCTACATGAAGTGGGCTGTTGGCTTCCGCTGGAGACCGAGATACTCGCGATCTCCGGGGAAGAGGGCGGCCTCAGCAGCGGAGCGGTTCGCGCCTGGCTGCGAAAGCAGGCGCAGGGTTGCGCGCCGAGCCCTGGCCAGGGTGAACCGCTCCTGTCGGCCCGTGACATGGCTGTCGGACATCGGATGCTGCACTCATCAAGATCGCGTCCGCACAAGAAGCGGGAGAAGCGAGCGGTAGAGACGATTCTCGCCGGCGTGGATTTCACCGTTCATGCGGGCGAGATCGTCGCTCTTCTCGGGGCAAACGGATCTGGCAAGTCGTCCTTGTTGCATACTCTGGCAGGACTGTTGCTGCCACTAGCCGGGAGTGTAGCTGGATCGCGCCCCAGCATGGTGTTTCAGCATCCCGAACTGCAGTTCTTAGCTCATCGCGTGCGCGACGAGATCGCCGTCGGGCTCACTGGAAACCACTCGGACATCGCGGCGATCGTTGACCGGCAACTGCACCGGTACCGACTCGAGCATGTCGCTGACCTCGATCCCTACCGGCTCTCGGGCGGCGAGAAGCGACGGCTCAGCCTGGCGGCAATGCTTGCACACGATAGTCGTCGGGTGCTGCTGGCCGACGAACCAGCCTTCGGGCTTGATCGGCGCGACACAGTCGCCGTTGCCGGTATCTTTCGAGACGAGGCGTCGCGTGGACGAGCGATTATGTTCTCCAGTCACGATCTGCGTTTCGTCACGACTGTCGCTGACCGCGTGATCGTGTTGGCTGATGGCGCGGTCGTCGCCGACGGGCCCACCAGCATCGTGCTTCAGGATGCGCAGGTGTTGCAGCGAGCAGGTCTTGAATTGCCGCCTCTGGTGGCATGGCTACTCGCCGAGAGCGACAGTGCAGGAGCGGTGCATGCACTGTGGCAGCTCTATATGGCTGGCGCCACCGACGCCCTGATGGCATCCTGATGTCGTTCGCCACTGTTGTCGTCGCCCCTTCTGCGCTATCGCAGCGAAACCCCACCGTAAAATTAGCGGTGCTGTTCATAGCGTGCCTCGCTTTGCTCTTCGTCCTTGATCCCGTGACGCCGACGGTGATCTACTTGCTCAGCCTGACCTCGGTGCTACTGGGCGGTCGGTTGTCGCTGGGGACGGTGCTTCGTGCGCAACTCCCGTTCTTTGCTTTCGCGCTCGGTGTATTCAGCATCAATGTGCTGAGCCGGCCCGGAGTAATTCTCTGGCAGGAGGGCGCGCTGCGCGTTACGGTCGAGGGCGTCACCATCGGCGCCGCTCTTGCGGTGCGGACCCTGGCCATCGGGATCCTGGCCGCCGGTTTCGTGCTGACGACCGATAGCCTCGCGCTGATGACGAGCCTGCACCAGAATGCGAAATTGGGCGCCCGACCTAGCTATGCGCTAATGGCCGGCTATCGGATGCTGCAACAATTGCCGTCGCAGTGGAGCGAGATCCGGGCCGCGCAGGCGGTGCGTGCTCCACTCAAGATCAACGGCGCTGTGCGGTCAACTCCGGCTTCATTCGCACGTGCGGCATTCGCGCTCCTGGTGCTATCGATTCGGCGCGGGGAGCGGGTTGCGCAGTCTCTTGAATCGCGCGGTCTTGGTCTGACGCCACGAACCGTGTGGCAGCCTGTGCGTGTCGAATGGACTGACATCGCCTTCGCCGCCGCCGTACTCGGGGTATTGGGCGCAGTGATCACCATTGCAGGGCTGTTGGGCGTGCTCAGCGGTCCCAGCGCGCTTTTTTGAAGCTGGCCTCCGTCAGAGCGGACGCGCAGTGATCGACTCTTTGCCGAGGTCGCGACGTGCGGTCTTCAAACACCGTGCGCAGAGAAGCTCAACAACACGAGGGTGGTTCTCGCCGCAATTGCAGTCAATCGTGACCCGCCATTTTGCTTTTCTCCCGCAGGCTTCATAAGCCTCTTCGCCGCCGTGGTCGCATTCGCACAGCTGAGGTTCGTCAGACTGAAGCCCCAGGGCAATCTGCTCGAATGCTTCGGCAAAGGGGTCGGCAACGGCCGGCTCTTGTGTACGTTCTGGAGCGGATGGCTTTACGCGCATCACATCACATCCCCGATGTAGGAGTACTTTACAAACACTTCGGCGGCGATCCCTGATTCTTCCAAGACGCCCTGGAGAGCGCCCATCATGTAGTTGGAATCCCAGCCCATGTAGAGGAAGCTCTGTTCATCGAGTGAGTCCCAGTGGCCCTTCCATGCCATCTCATCGTAGATGGGCCCGCCGTGGCGTGCGCTGTACGCGATCGCAGAAGGTCGGTCATCGGTCCAGGCTCTTCGGAACACCCGATTAAAGAGCGCACGGACGTCTTTGACCTCCCAGTGCTCGCCGCGATACTCGACATACGCGAATTCGCGATCCCAGCCCGCGGGCCAACCACGCCGGCGGACGGCATCCAGAACGGGTGTGAGGCCGTCATCGTCGATTTCGGGGAGCGCTGGGCGTGCCCAAATCTGTAGCAGTGTCTGCGTCAGTTGTGTCGTCCGCTGTGAAATCGCAGCGGTGCCCCACGACGCGGTGTTCGAAAGGTCATGGGTGGCGGGAATCCTGCTGCGGGCGTAAGCGTCAGCGCGCTTTTGGGGGTAGGGAGAACCAAAGACGCGCTCTGTCAGGTCTTGTTCTAAGAGGGTCAAATTTCCCAGTGTGGGAGCGAGGGCGCGATGGCTGTTCTGTTCATCCTCTGAGTACTCGTTCCATGTTCGCGTGCCGTCGCCGGACCACGTATCGGCAGGAACAAGCGGCACAATGTGCTCCACATCGAACTGTGAAGTGTCCTCAACGCCTTCGATCCGTCCGAGTACATATGCAGGGTGGGGGAGTTCGCTGTACTTGAGTACAGCAGCGACACGTTCGTCTGAAGGCGTGATGCGTGCAAACGCCCGCATGAGCGTGGTACGGCCCTCGGCGCGCGCGCGACAGAGGCGCGCGATGAGGCGGACAGTGGGAAGGTTCACCAGTGCGCGGCGCAGGTACAGCGCCTGGACGAACTCGAGCGTCTCAACGAGCTCTTCGCGAGAGACTATTCCACGCGAATAGTCGCTGTATGCACTCAAGACGAGTGGGTAGGCGGACTTGCCAAAGGTGTTGACATGCTCCAGCTGACGCCGGATTTCGGCGTCGTTCTCGAGAGCCGGATTGAGCAGGATGCTGTAAATCTCGGCGTAATGACGCCAGGTCTCGGCATCCGCCTGCAAATGCGTGATGTCGACCCGAGGGAAAGACGAACGAAACGCGCTGTAGACGCCATGCTCGCCGTTCGCTGCAACCTCACGCCCGGTTGTCATCACCAGGTAGTGGCGCCAGAAAGCTCCGATGGTTTCGCCGGTGTGCCGTTCGATGGGAAGCCAGAAGCGCTCTTCCACATCGAGCTGCTCTGCGTGCGTGAGTCCCATCAGGATGTAATTGTGGATGAGCTCGTGATCGCGCAATGGCTCGCCGGTCGAGTTCAAGCTTTCAAAGATCTGCTGCGCGTTGGCCGCTGCACCCAGCGTGATCGAGACATGCTCGAGGCGCTGTAGACCACTCCAGATGCGGGGAGCCTCATCGGCATGCACTTGGCTTCGAAAAAAAGCGTAGTTGTCGTCGAAGCGTGATTCACGGTCGGCGTCGTCGCGTCTGTCCAGCACAACAGATTCGTACAGTTCTGCCCAGGCGTGGTGAGGACGCAGTTTAGTGCGGGAGGGATCCTCTGCGCGCACCAGCACTCTTTCCAGTTCTGTGGCCATCACCGGGTCGCTGTCGCGCACGGCATGGTGAAGAGCCGCGACTAAAAGCATGAGCGTGGTGATGCGCTGCTGGCCGTCGATGAGGATTAGGTCTGAATCGGAGGCATCCTGCGCCGAAAGTATCGAGCCAATGAAATGCCGATTCGTCTCACCTTGGGCCGCAACTGCGCGCACGTCAGAGAGCAATCGTTCACAGCCGCCGATATCCCAGCGGTACTGGCGCTGATACACCGGGACGACGATTGACGTGCCGGGAGACGAAAGCCATTCGATCGTGTTGACGGCGGTTGCTTCGACGTTGGTGGCCGTTGCCATATTCTCGCTCTTGCTCCTCACGGCGGCGCACGTATGCGCTCCGCCGATATCGAGTCTAGTCGCGGACGAAGCCGCATCGCCGTGTCTCGGGGAGTACCTGAAACACGATGTTAGGCTTGCCTTATCAGGGCTTGTTAAAACGTGCTGGCCCCCGATGAAAGGACATGACCTAGATCATGGGATACATCAAATCAGAAGCGCTCGAGGACAAGGGTTTTGTCGTTCTTGACAGCTACAACCAGGAACTTGATCCTAAAGAGTGGCTGGATATCGAGTACAACGACTGGAAGTCATCCGGCGACACTCGTTTCGCGCCGCTGGCAAGCGCCTTCGGCGACATCGAGTGCAATGGCTTCTGGAACCACAAGCCACCGCGCACTGACAAGGATGGCGTCTGGATTGACTCGCAGACCGCGAAAGCCCCGAATCTCACGCGTCGTGCGCAGGAGCCAGGTGCAAATGTCGGCCGTTGCCGCGTGATCGAACTGCAGCCCACTCCGTACGGTGAGTGCCTCTACAACCTGCACCAGGACGACAACAACCGTCTCAATCCCGACGGCACGGGCTGGGTTGTTCGTGGCTTCTTCAACCTCACTGACGACAAGGACAGCTTCTTTGTCCTTCGCGAGAACCGTACTGACCCAGCGGGAGAGGTGCGCATCGCGCTTCCCGCTGGCGCGCAGCTTATCGTCGACACGCAGCGTCTCTGGCACGCTGCGACACACACGGGCTCTGAGCCGCGCTATAACCTCATCACGTCGTGGACGTCGGGCCCCGAGCTCGATGCCTACATCGCGAAGTACAACGGCACGGACCAGGTCGCAAACTACGAGGTTGCGCAAGATGTCCTCGAGGCTGGCTACGCCGAGCAGGCCCGCAAGGATGCTGCTCGTGCGGCTTACTACGCAGCTAAGGGCCAGCAGGTTAAGCAGGCCATGAGCGAGGCATAAGCCTCAATATTCAGAGCGAATGCCCCGGTCGAATTCGGCCGGGGCATTCGCATGTGAACTACACACTTGTTATTTCGCTCAGAGTGGGCGATAATCGCCGTATAACTGCATATCCCGCCACACTTCGTTGGTTTAGGTCGTTGGGGAAGACGCACCTGATGAAACGGAGAGATCATGGCGACGGCTTACGCACGCGGAGTGGTGTACATCCACTCTGCACCTCGCGCGCTCTGCCCGCACCTCGAGTGGGCAGTGGGACGCGCTATCGGGCGCGCCGTGAACTTCGATTGGGTCAATCAGCCCGTTCTCGAAGGATCACGACGGGCCGAGTTCTTTTGGGATGGCCCGATCGGAACCGGTGCTGCTCTTGCCACGGCGATCCGTGGCTGGGAGCATCTGCGATTCGAAGTAAGTGAAGATCCCACGCCCCGTAGCGACGGTGGCCGATGGATGCACACCCCTGACCTCGGCATCCACTATGCCCAGACTGATGCTGCCGGAAACACGGTCATTGGCGAAGATCGTATTCGCTATGCCATGGAGATCGCAGCCGGCAGCGCGATCGAATTGCAGAGAGAGCTCGATGTGGCCCTGGGGTCTGCATGGGACGAGGAACTTGAACCTTTCCGGCACGCCAGCGATGATGCGAGCGTCGTATGGCTTCACAAGGTCGGCTAGACCCGGGCTGCGGAGGCGTCGGTATCGGACACCGGTGAATCGTCCCGGATGCTGAGAACGCGAATCCGCCCCGAAGGATGATGGCCCCGCCCCGAGTTGATCGGGGACGGGGCCATCATCCTTCGGCTGAGGCCGAAAAATCAGTCGTCGTAGCTTGCGAAGGCAGCCACGGCGTTATGCCCGCCAAAGCCGAACGAGTTGCTGATGGCCAACTGTGGACCGTCGCCGAGCGACTGAGCATCACCGGAAACGAGCAACGGGATCTCGGGATCCTGCGTGGTTATGTTGATCGTCGGGGGTGCAGTGCGGTTTCGGATCGCGAGCACCGTGAAGATGGCCTCGAGCGCGCCCGTGCCTCCGAGCAAGTGACCGGTGGATGCTTTCGTTGCAGACACGGGAATATCGTGCACGCGATCGCCGATCACACTCTTGAGCGCTGCATATTCGTTCGGGTCGCCTACGGGCGTCGACGTTGCATGGGCGTTGATGTGTGTGATTTCGTCAGCCGTGCGTGCCGCTGACTCCAGGGCGAGGGTGACGGCGCGCGCTGCACCCTCTGGCGCGTTGGCGGTGATGTGGAAGGCGTCAGCGGTAACGCCGCCGCCAACGATTTCTGCATAAATCTTGGCACCACGAGCCTTAGCGTGCTCTTCGGTTTCGAGAATCAACACCGCAGCGCCCTCACCCATAACGAAACCGTCGCGGTCTGCTGAATAGGGGCGTGACGCGCTGGCGGGGTCGTCGTTGCGGCGTGAGAGTGCCTGCATCGAAGCGAAAGACGCGATGGTGATCGGGTGGATCGCGGATTCCGTGCCGCCAGCGATGACAACGTCTGCGAGTCCTGACTGCAGGTGCTCGTAGGCGTTGACCAGAGATTCAGTGCTTGAAGCGCAGGCAGATGCGACAGTGCGAGCGAACGCGCGAGCGGTGAAGTGAAGAGAGAGGTTTCCGGCAGCCGAGTTCGGCATGAGCATCGGAACCGTCATCGGCATGACGCGGCGCGGGCCCTTCTCACGCAGGGTGTCCCATGCATCCAACAGTGTCCAGACGCCGCCGATGCCGGTGGCGAAGTCGACGCCGAGCCGCTCGGGGTCAACGTCGGGCGAGCCGGCATCCGCCCAGGCTTCCATCGCCGCGATCAGAGCGAACTGCGACGACGGGTCAAGGCGTTTCGCCACTGGCCGTGCGAGGACTTCCTCGGGCCGCACAATCGCCTCTGCGGCAAAGGTTACGGGGAGAGCGAGCTCTTCTACCCACTCATGTTCGAGAGAACGTCCGCCAGACATTCCGGCCAGCAAGTTGGTCCAGTTCTCGGGAGCCGTTCCGCCAATTGCGGAAGTGGCGCCGATGCCGGTGACGACGATGCGCTTGGTCATTGAATGTGGTTCCTTGTTCAGCGAAGGCGAGCGGGGAATCGTACGGGTGTAAAGGTGGAGGATGCCACGCCCCGCAGGACGCGGGGGTGGCATCCGTCAGGAACTACTCCTGGCCAGCAACGATGAAGTTGACGGCATCCGCGACGGTCTTGAGGTTCTTGACCTCGTCGTCGGGGATGGTGACGCCGAACTTTTCTTCAGCGTTGACGACGATCGTCATCATCGAGATCGAGTCGATGTCGAGGTCGTCGGTGAACGACTTCTCCAGCGCGACCTCAGAGCCGTCAATGCCAGTCTCGTCGGTGACGAGTTCAGTGAGGCCTGCGAGGACCTCGTCATTGGTGAAAGCCATCTGGTTTTCCTCTTTCTTGCGGGTTGTAATCGGAACCGTGGAACAGTCTAGGGAAAGTCAGCGCATTCTCAGGGGAGGACAACGACCTGAGCCGCAAAAACGAGTCCTGCGCCGAAGCCGATCTGCAGCGCCAAGCCGCCGGATAGCTCCGGGTGCTCAGCCATCAAACGGTGACTTGCCAGGGGGATCGACGCCGCGGACGTGTTGCCTGTGGTCTCGATGTCGCGTGCGATCACGGTCGTCTCGGGCAGCTTCAGTTGCTTCGCGAACTCGTCGATGATGCGCATGTTTGCCTGGTGGGGAATGAACGCCGCCAGGTCGGATGCGGTGATGCCTGCCGCCTCAATCGCTTCACGGGCGACCTTGGCCATCTCCCAGACGGCCCATCGGAAGACAGTTGGGCCCTCCTGGCGAAGTGTGGGCCAGGGAACTTCGCCGTCGCGGAACTGAGTGAGAGTTCCGTTCATTCCGACGGCATCGGCCTTTGAACCGTCTGATCCCCAGACCGCCGGAGCGATGCCAGGGGTATCACTGGGGCCGATAAGAGCGGCACCAGCGCCGTCGCCGAGGAGGAACGAGATGCTGCGATCAGCAGGATCCACCACGTCAGAGAGCTTCTCCGTACCGATGACGAGCGCGTAGTGTGCCGCACCGGCCTTGATCAGCGCATCAGCCTGAGTGATGGCATACGCATACCCCGCGCATGCCGCGTTGACGTCATATGCCGCGGCTGGGTTGGCGCCGACGCGGTCGGCGACGATCGCCGATACCGAGGGGCTTTGCTTGGGATTGCTGATGGTTGCGACGATGACCAGGTCAATATCGGATGCTGCCACGCCTGACTTCTCGACCGCTTCCGCCGCAGCGGCGGTCGCGAGATCGATCGCATCAGTGTCGTGCACTGCTCGCGCACGGGTGACGATACCCGTGCGCTGCTGGATCCACTCATCACTCGAATCGATCGGTCCGATCAAATCGTCGTTGGGCACCGCGTTCTCACCGCGCGCCGCGCCATAAGACAGGATGCGAGTGTAAGCGGGGCCGGTGGCCTGCTTCAGCGTGAGAGTCATGCGGCTGCTCCATTCAGCAGCTCAGCCGCTGCGTCGAGGTCTTCAGGGGTTTTCACTGCTACCGTCGGCGTTCCACGCAGGCCGCGTTTAGCAAGGCCAGTCAAGGCGCCGGCGGGGGCAAGCTCAATGAGCCCGGTGACGCCATTGTCCGCAAACGAGTTCATGCAGAGATCCCAACGCACGGGGGAGGAGACCTGGTTGACGATGAGCTCTAGTGCCTGTGTGCCAGAGGCGACAGTCGAACCGTCCTTGTTTGTCCACAGAGTCAGCTGCGGATCCTTTGGCGTGACCTCGGCTACCGCTGCACGCAGTGCTTCGACGGCGGAAGCCATATATGACGTGTGGAAAGCGCCAGCGACGGCGAGCGGGATAACCCGTGTGCCCTTGAGCGGTGCCTCAGCGAGAGCGGCGAGTGCCGGAAGAGCGCCGGCAACGACGATCTGACCTCCGCCGTTGTAATTCGCGGGGGACAGCCCGAGCTCATTCAGACGCTCTAAGACGGCAGATTCTTCGCCGCCGATGACCGCGCTCATGCCGGTCGGAGTCTGCGCCGCAGCATCCGCCATTGCACGTCCGCGAATTCCGACGAGGCGCATCGTTTCTTCTGCGGAGACCACACCGGCACCGACCAGAGCGGCGAACTCACCGACGGAGTGTCCAGCAACGCCACCGGGCTCTTTTCCGGCCTTCGCGCGAAGAGCATCAGCAGCGATCAGTGACGCCGCGACAATGAGCGGTTGTGCGATACGTGTATCGCGGATGGTATCGGCGTCAGATTCGGTGCCGTGGAGAACGAGATCAATTTCCGCGGCCTCGGAGTACGCGGCGAGCGCGTCCGCCACACCGTCCAACTCAAGCCATGGAGAGAGGAAGCCGGGGGTCTGGGAGCCCTGTCCAGGGCAAGCGACGACAATCACCTCCCTAGTCTGCCAACGATCACGGCGAAACGGTGGATGAACTCTCACAAGATTTCGAGAATCCCTTGTGTGTGGCGTACAGCATTCATCGGCGCGTTAGCGTGCGCGGCGATTTGCAGGGCGACGCCTGACCGACTCCGTTGCTCCGATAGAACCGAGGATCAACGAGGTCTGAAGAATCAGCGCCTCGCGGGGCCCGGTGGCGTCCCATCCGATAACTTCGCTCACGCGCTTGAGACGGTAGCGGACCGTGTTGGGGTGTACAAACAGCTCACGTGCTGTCGCCTCCAGTGAGCGGCCGTTGTCGAGGTAGCTCCACAGCGTTGTTACAAGGTCAGTCGAGTGCGCCTGCAGGGGAAGGTAGATACGTTCGATAAGAGTCTGCTTCGCGAGTGGATCGCCAGCCAGAGCGCGCTCTGGCAAGAGATCATCAGCCGCGACAGGGCGAGGAGCGGTGCGCCAGGCGCGGGCGACAGCGAAACCTGCAAGGGCAGCACGAGCGCTTTGGCCGGCATCCACGAGCGCTGCGACGGGGGGCCCCAGCACAACGTAACCGACACCAAATGACGGCTCGAGTCGTGTGGCGATCTCTTCGAAAGAAAGATCATCGCCTTCTTCTTCACGGCCGTCTACGTGGGCCCGGCCAAGGACAAGCACGAGTCGCGAGCCCTGGACCCCGATCAGGACGTCGACGGAGAGCTTTCGTGCCGTTCGGCGAACATGGTCGACATCGAACTGCGGAGGTGTTGTGCCGACGAGAACACATACCTCGCCATGACCATGCCAACCGAGTGCAGCGATGCGGCTGGGGAGTTCTTCGTCAGCCTCGCCCGTGAGGATTGAGTCGACGACAAGTGCTTCCAAACGTGCATCCCAGAGGCCTCGGGCCTCGGCGGCACGGGCATACACATCGGCCGCGGCAAATGCGACGTCGCGCGAGTAAAGAAGAATCGCCTCTCGCAGCATCTCGCCTTTGCCAGCGATGCGTTCTTCCGTGATCTCTACAGTCACCCGAATAAGCTGCAACGTCTGCGTCAGGCTGATGCTTCGCAACAGTTCCCGTGGTGCTGCAGCGAAGATATCTGCGGCAATCCAGGGGGTGGAGGTGGGATCGTCAAACCACTGGATGAACGACGTAATTCCCGCCTGTGCCACCAGCCCGACCGCAGAGCGGCGAGCTGGTGGCATGTCGGCATACCAGGGAAGCGTGTCATCGAGACGCTGAATGGTGGCCGTGGCGAGGTCGCCAGAGATCCGGCGCAGCCAGGCGAGTGTCGCTGGCTTGTCCATCGAGGCAGGAGACGATGTGGTCACAGACTCAGCTCTCGCCGCCAGCGTTTCCGCTCGTTCCGGCGTTGACGTTGTGCAGGTCGTACTTCGCAATCGCCTGGGCGATCACAGAGCGCTCAACCTGCCCCTTGTCTGCAAGACCCTGCAATGCACGAACGACCATCGAGGGGCCATCGATTTTGAAGAATCGACGAGCGGCCGCGCGTGTGTCGGCGAAACCGAAACCGTCGGCACCGAGCGTGTAGAACGCGCCGGGGACCCACTGGCGGATCTGATCCTGCACAGCGTGCATGAAATCGCTGGTCGCGATGAACGGGCCGTCAGCGTGCTGCAGCTTCTGCGTGAGGTACGCAACCTGCGGCTCTTCTTCGGGGTACAGGAAGTTGTGCTCGTCGGCGGCGAGGCCGTCCCGGCGAAGCTCTGTCCAGCTGGTCACAGACCACACATCTGCCACCACGCCCCAGTCCTGCTTCAGAAGTGACTGTGCCTCGAGCGCCCACGGCACACCGACACCCGAAGCGAGCAGCTGCACGCGGGGGCCTTCGCCCTCGCCCTCAGCGACGCGGTGAAGGCCCTTGCGGATACCTTCGACATCGACGTTCTCGGGCTCAGCGGGCTGCTTGAACGGCTCGTTGTAGACCGTCAGGTAGTACGTGACATCCGGGTCGGGGTGCTCCCCGCCGTACATGCGCTGGATGCCGTCCTCGACGATGTGCGCAACCTCGTACCCGTATGCGGGGTCGTAGATGATTGTCGACGGGTTGGTCGATGCGAGCAGCGGCGAGTGGCCATCGGCGTGCTGCGTGCCCTCACCTGTAAGCGTGGTGCGGCCAGCCGTAGCGCCGATGATGAATCCACGGGCCATCTGGTCTGCGGCAGCCCAGAAGGCATCGCCCGTGCGCTGGTAGCCGAACATCGAGTAGAAGATGTAGATCGGAATCAGCGGTTCACCGTGCGTCGAATACGACGTTCCGGTGGCTGTGAACGCTGCTGCAGCGCCGGCCTCATTGATGCCGACGTGCATGATCTGACCCTGCGGGCTCTCCTTGTACGCCAGAAGAAGCTCGCGGTCGACAGCGGTGTAGTTCTGCCCGTTCGGGTTGTAGATCTTCGCGGACGGGAAGTACGCGTCCATGCCGAAGGTGCGTGCTTCGTCGGGGATGATCGGCACGATCCGCTCGCCGAAGCCCTTGACGCGCATAAGGTCCTTGAGCATGCGGACGAAGGCCATCGTCGTGGCGACTTCCTGGTTGCCAGAGCCCTTCTTCGGGAAAGCGTAGGACTTCTCGTCTGGAAGTGTGAGTCCCACGTGCGTGGTGCGGCGCTCTGGCAGGAAACCGCCGAGATCGTGGCGACGATCCAGCATGTACTTGATCGTTTCGTCCTGCGCACCCGGGTGGTAGTACGGAGGGCGATACGGGTCAGCTTCGAGCTGAGCATCCGTGATCGGAATCTGCATGGTGTCGCGGAAGAGTTTCAGATCCTCCAGCGTCATCTTCTTCATCTGGTGCGTCGCGTTACGCCCCTCGAAGTGCGGGCCCAAGCCGTAGCCCTTAACCGTCTTCGCGAGAATAACGGTCGGCTGGCCCTTGTGCTCCATGGCTGCTTTGTAGGCGGCGTAGACCTTGCGGTAGTCGTGACCACCGCGGCGCAGCTTCCAAATCTGATCGTCCGTGTAGTCCTTGACCAGAGCGGCGGCGCGCTCGTCACGACCGAAGAAGTTCTCGCGCACGAAAGCGCCGTTCTCAGCCTTGTAGGTCTGGTAGTCACCGTCAGGGGTGACGTTCATGAGGTTAAGCAGGGCACCGTCGGTGTCGCGGGCGAGCAGGTCATCCCACTCGCGTCCCCAGACAACCTTGATGACGTTCCAGCCGGCGCCGCGGAAGTACGACTCCAACTCCTGAATGATCTTGCCGTTACCGCGAACAGGCCCGTCAAGGCGTTGCAGGTTGCAGTTGATCACGAAGGTCAGGTTGTCGAGGCCTTCATTCGCTGCGACCTGCAGCTGACCACGGGACTCGACCTCGTCCATTTCGCCGTCGCCGAGGAATGCCCAGACGTGCGAGTCGGCGACGTCCTTGATTCCGCGGTTCTGGAGATACTTGTTCGTCATCGCCTGGTAGACCGCGTTGATCGGGCCCAGCCCCATCGACACAGTCGGGAACTGCCAGAACTCACGCATCATGCGGGGATGCGGGTAGGAGGGGATGCCGTTGGGAGCACCGGATTTCTCCTGGCGGAACGCGTCGAGCTGGGCTTCGGTGAGGCGACCCTCGAGGAAGGCTCGGGCGTACATGCCGGGGGAGGCGTGGCCCTGATAGAAGATCTGATCTCCACCGGATGCGTCATCCTGACCGCGGAAGAAGTGATTGTGGCCCACTTCATACAGCGAGGCAGCGGATGCGTAGGTTGAGATGTGGCCGCCGACGCCGATGCCAGGACGCTGAGCGCGGTGCACGGTGACGGCAGCGTTCCAGCGGAGCCAATGGCGGTAGCGACGTTCAAGTCCTTCGTCGCCTGGGAACGAGGGCTCGTTCTCAGAGGCAATCGTGTTGATGTAATCCGTGGTCGGGACCATCGGAACATTGAGATGCAGTTCCTTTGACCGCTTGAGCATGCTGAGCATGATCTCGCGGCCGCGGCCGGGGCCCTTGGAATCTACAAGTCCGTCAAGCGACTCCTGCCATTCGCTGGTCTCTTCCGGGTCGCTATCAAGCGGGCCCTGGGAGTATGGATCCTGGTCGTGAACGGTCACGTGGAGCCTTTCGTCAAGCTGGCAGGTCTTGCCAAGGAAACGGGAAGCGACGCGGGGAGCCTTGTCGGCTCGGCACAACGCGCGCCGCATTTAGCCTAGTCCCCATAGGTGGCTTCGTGTCGCATCCAGACATGGATAGAATAAGAACACCAGGGCCTTTAGCTCAGCTGGTAGAGCGCCACGTTTACACCGTGGATGTCATCGGTTCGATCCCGGTAGGGCCCACCACAAGATCACTCCTGATCCGCAGACACGCGTATGAGAACTTTCCCTGTTGTACCTGTTTCTACCGCGTCATGCGCCGCGGCGGTTTCCTCTAGCGTGAACCATGTGAGGGGGAGCCCCGCCGCTTCGCCGACGGGAAGAGCGTTGTCTTTCAGAGCGGCGGTGATGTCTTCGGCGGCCGCAGCGATTGCTTCTTCGCCGACCGTGTACAGCAGAAGGCCCTGCCAGCGTGCATTTTTCGCAAAACTTGCCACGATCGGTGCCGTGAAGAATTCCCCCTTGTCGTTGGCGTAGAACGCCACGGAGCCGTGGTTTGCGAGCACCGCGACATCAAGTTCAGCGTTCATCGCTGGGGAAACCTCAACAACGTGATCTACGCCGGTCGGCGCAACCTCAAGGATGCGCTCAGCAAGGCGCTCATCGGGATAACGGAAGACATGGTGGGCGCCCGTCGAACGTGCAAGGGCCTCTTTTTCGTCGGTGCTGACAGTGGTCAAGACCGTCGCCCCTGCCCACACAGCGAGTTGAATGGCTGCGTGGCCCACAGCGCCGGCTCCACCCTGCACCAGAACGACTCGTCCTGCGAGGCTCTCCGCAGTCAGCCGCGAGGGTCCATGCTCGTGCACGGTCAACGCGCGGTGTGCCGTCATCGCCGGGACTCCGAGGCTCGCGGCGATGTCGAAGCCGACCCCATCCGGCATCCGCACGACGCGCGTTTGCGGGAGCACTGTGAACTCCTGCGCAGTCCCGGTGGGACGTTCATGCGCAGCAAGAAACACCCACACATGGTCGCCGACGTTCAGGTCATCGACGCCATCGCCGACGGCATCCACAATGCCCGCGCCATCCTGGTTAGGAACCACCTTCGAGAACGGCATGGGAGCGGCTGTTGAGGCGCGCGCCTTCCAATCGGTGGGATTGACGCCAGACACCGCGATACGAACGCGCACCTCGTTCATGCCCGGGTTCACAGGCTCGTGCGTAGACAGTGTCAGCGTTGAAGAATCACCCTTGCGTGTATATGTCACAGCTCTCATTCGAGATGCAAGGCATACTCAGCCAGCGCTATTCCCGGATTACGCCTTGCGTGCTGGCCACATTCTGCGCGGCAGTTCGAACAGCAGGCTTACCGGCACGCGACGTCCGAGCAGTGCAAAGACCGTAGAAATGGCCACTGTAAAGACGAAGATCACCACGAGCCCGAGGCCCGGGTTCGAAAGACCCGCCTTCATCGCGAGCCAGCCGAGAGCGGCGAAGATCGGATAGTGAGACACGTAGTAGATCAGCGAATAACGCCCGACAAAGCGCACAGGTGCAAGCCAACGAACCTCGGGGATCGATGTCGAGAGGCGCACCAGGATCAGAATGCCCAACATCGCGGGAATCGCTGCCCACGGTTCGTACCAGAGCCCACCGCCTCGTTCGTCGCCGGCAGCCCGTACCCAAATGTCATCGAGCCCGGAATACACGGCCACCGCGATCGGAACGATCACCAGGATCGCCGCCCATCGCGCGCTGAGTAGCTTGGCGTACGTGTTCCAGTACTTCTCGATAAAGGCGCCCAGGAAGAAGAACGGCATCAGATAGAAGAAGCGCTGCAACAGTTCAAGGTCACCGGGAACCAGGAACGCCGCCGCAAACGGCGCCGCCATCATCACCCAGATCGGAATCCAGCGGATCAGCAACGCGATGATGTAGTACGCGAAGATGAACTGCATGAACCAGAGGTAGGTGTTCCAGAAACCGAGTTCCCAGGGCATGTACTTTGCTTGACTCGGGTCTGCGAGCACCTCTGCGGCTGCATAGACGAGTGTCCACACGACGATGGGCCAGAGGATGCGCCTGACCTTGCCCCAGATGTAGTTGCCGGTGGGAGCTTTCAGAGACCCCGCAACCAGCAGGCCGGACAAGAACATCAGCATCGGCATCCGATACGGCGCAAAGAAGGCGCTCACGAAATCGAAGAATTCAGGAACATCGCCTATGCGGTATGCCACGATCTGCGTCGTGTGGTGCAAAATCACCAGCAGAATCGATAGACCCCGCAATACATCCATCCACGTGATGCGGCGGTTGTGGCGCTCAAGAGCATCACGCACGTCGGCTTTAGGCGTCTCCGCCATCTTGCGGGCAGCGGATGCTTCGGCTCGTGTCGTCGGAGTCGGCGGCGTCTGAGAGGAGTCGTGTGGCACCCCGCGAGTATATAAGTCGACCGGTCAGGATTCTTCGTGCGTGCGCGGATCAGCGTCGAACAGGCGTCCGTCGGCGCGGCCGAGCGCGGTGATCGCTTCGACTTCGGCCGCATCGAGCACGACGGCGGCAGCCGCAAGGTTGGCCTGTTGATGCTCCAGTGACGAGGCCTTCGGAATCGCCACACTTTCACGCGCAACATGCCATGCGAGCACTGTCTGCGCGGGCGAGATGTCGTGGGCTGCGGCAACCTCGTTGATCACCGGCTCATCGAGCAGAGCTCTCGCGCGACCGATTGGGCTCCAGGCCTCGGTGATGATGCCGTGCTCTCGGTGATACGCAAGCTGCTCACTCTGCGGGAAATAGGGGTGCACTTCGATCTGGTTCACGACCGGGAGCTCTCCGGTTTCTCGCTTGAGGCGTTCTAGATGCTCGGGGAGGAAATTCGACACGCCGATCTGGCGCACGATCCCGCGCTCGCGCGCATCAACCAACGCCGCCCACGCCTGGACGTACTCGTCCTGACTTGGGTTCGGCCAGTGGATCAAATGGAGATCCGTGATTTCCACTCCGAGGCGGAAGCGGCTTTCTTCGATGCTGGTGCGCGCATTCGGCGATGCGTGATGACGACCGGGAAGTTTGGTTGTGACGATGACCTCACTGCGGTCGGTCGCTGCATCCGCGACGCCGCGTCCGACGGTGCCTTCGTTCTCATAGTTGAACGCGGAATCGACTAGACGGTACCCGGCGTCGATGGCGGTGGCAATGGCGGCCGCACCCTCCTCGCCGTTCAAACGATAGGTTCCCAACCCAATGGCGGGAAGAGTAAAGCCGTTGTGAGCGGTACGAGTGGGTAGTGCCGTCATGGTGATCTCCTTCGGTTCTGAGATCAGAGTACGCGGCACAATGGTTCTATGCGCTGTCCCTGTAACTCCGGTGATGTTTATGACGCTTGCTGCCACCCGCTGCTGATGGGCGAGGGCGTCGCTCCCACGGCGGTGCGGCTGATGCGCTCTCGTTTCACCGCGTTTGCTACCGGAGATGCTGCGTATCTGTTGCGGTCGTGGCATCCCTCGACCAGGCCGGACGAGCTCACACTTGACCCGGAGACGCGCTGGACGCGTCTGGACATCCTCGACACAGTCGCGGGCGGTCCGTTCGATGGCACCGGCATCGTCGAGTTCGAAGCGTTCTATCGAGAGGGCACATTACGCACCTCAATGCGGGAGCGCAGCAGCTTCATCCGCGAAGATCGCATCTGGTCATATGTCGACGGCACGCCCGGTCAGCCAATCTGACCGGCGAATGTCAGCGCTCGCGACTAGATTAGAAGAGTGAACGCCAGCCCAGAGCACCAACGAATCCTTCTTGACGTTGCCGAGTTGGATCGCCGTATCCAGCAAGCCGAAAGCGCGCGCACCACGCCTGCTCAAGGCCCACGCATCAACGAGTTGGTGAAAGAGCGGCAAACGCAACTGCAAGAGCTCACCGCGCTGACGGGAGTGCGTGATGATGCGCGCACAGAACTCAGCAGGCTGGAATCAGACGTGAAGATCGTGGAGCAGCGCCGGACACGCGACACCGAACGGTTGGCAACATCTACGAACTCGAAAGACGCGCAGGCATTCGAACGTGAACTCGCCAGCCTTGCGAAGCGTGTCAGTGACCTCGAAGACATGGAACTTGAGGTGATGGCGCGCGTAGAAGAAGCCGACGCCGCAGTCGCCACTCAGCAAGCCCTCATTGACGTGACAACGGCCGAGGGTACTGAGCTCACGGCGCAGGCAAAAGCCGCAGTGGCCGCGGCGACGAAAGAACACGATGAACTGAGCCGTGACCGTGCGGCGATCACTGCAGATGTTCCCGCTGAACTGCTCGCCGACTACAACCGTCGCGCTTCGCGGGGGATCGGTGTCGGGCTGCTACGTCGCGGGACCTGCGAAGGATGTCGGATGATGCTCTCCGGCACTGACCTGAACCAGATTCGCCAGGCCGCACCCGACGCCGTGCTCTCTTGCCCAGAATGCGGTGCCATCCTCGTTCGCACCGACGAATCAGGGCTGTGAACGGCTGACGGTGCCCGCACCGGATTCCAGAGTTCTGCTGACGGCAATCGGAACAGGTGATTTCGTTGCCATCGAACTCGCTGCCGATGACTCAGAAGTTTCGCGGATCGCCCTCGTCGGTGCCGAGTTCGTGGATTGGATACGCAGTGTAGAGGCCGAGAGGTCGCCGCGCTGGGTTATTCGCAGTGCGAGAGAGCTTTATCCTCGACTGCTCGTTGCGGGCGTCACGCTGGTGCGCACGCACGACCTGCTGTTGTGCCACGCGATCCTTCGGGATACCGACGCTGTTGCGCGACCGCTTGCGCCTTCTCCGGAGTGGGTGCCGCGGGCTCCCGATGAAGCACCGCCTGCGCTGTTCGACGTGATCGATCACGCATCCGCGGATCCCGTGACAGTGCTCTGGGCGCAGTACCGTGAGCAGCGCCGGGTCATCGCCTCAGATGCCAGCGGATGCCTTGCGCTCCTGTGCGCGGCAGAGTCAGCAGGAGGCCTTATTGCTGAAGAAATGCGCGCAGCCGGGCTCCCGTGGGGCGCGGAGGCGCACGACGGCATCCTTACTGATGTGTTGGGCGCGCGGCCTGCAGGCGGTGGCATGCCCGCGCGGATGGCAGAGTTCGCCGAGGCGGTGCGGTTTCATCTCGGAGACCCGCAATTGCATCTGGAAAGTCACACGAAGCTCTTGAGGGCGCTTCACCGTGTTGGGGTGAACGTCGAGTCGACCAGCCAGTGGGAACTCAGCGAAATCTCGCACCCTGTCATCGCGCCGTTGCTGGGTTATAAGAAGCTCTCGCGCCTGCTGAGCGCAAACGGTTGGGCGTGGTTGACAGAGTGGGTGCACGATGGCCGATTCCGACCGATCTATATCCCCGGCGGCGTCGTCACCGGGCGCTGGGCATCAGCCGGCGGGGGAGCGTTGCAGTTGCCGCGCATTCTTCGACCGGCAGTGCGTGCCGACCCAGGGTGGACGCTTATTGTTGCTGATGTCGCGCAGCTTGAGCCCCGCATGCTCGCGGCGATGGCCGGCGATACCGCGATGGCGGAAGCTGCGCGCGGCCAGGATCTTTACGCAGGCGTCGTGGCCTCGGGTGCAGTAGCGACCCGCGAAGAAGCCAAATATGCGGTTCTCGGTGCGATGTATGGCGCTACGACAGGGGATAGCGGACGCCTTGTGCCCCGGCTTCGAAAGGTCTATCCACGCGCTATGCGTCTCGTCGATGTCGCTGCACGTACTGGGGAGAACGGTGGCGTCGTCTCGACGCGTCTGGGTCGCTCGTCACCGCGTCCGGGTAGCGAGTGGGAAGCAGAGCAGGTCGACGCGGCGGGCTCTGACGCGTCGCAGGCTGATGTGAAGCGGGCACGTCAGCGTGCGCGTGAGAGGGGTCGGTTCACGCGTAACTTTGTTGTGCAGGGCACTGCCGCAGAATGGTCTCTTGTCTGGCTCGCGGAGATTCGCTATCGGCTTGCGCAGCTTCCGGACGCCGTGACAGTAGCCACGGCATCTGGACCGTTCGCGCGCAACGCGCATCTCGCTTTCTTTCTTCATGACGAGGTGATTTTGCACGTTCCTGCAGAACAGGCGGATGCTGCGGCAGTTGCCGTCCGCGAGGCCGCTGCGGTTGCCACGCGACGCCTCTTCGGTTCGTTCGGCATCGATGTGCCGCTCGACTTGAAAATTACCCCCACCGCAGAGAAGTAGACTGGGCGGGCGAATGGGTCGGCTGGACGGTCGCGTGGCGGGTAACCGCACCGAGGAACGTCCGGGCTCCACAGGGCAGGATGGTGGGTAACACCCACCCGGAGTAATCCGCGAGATAGTGCCACAGAGAGAAGACCGCCGCGTCCCTCGCTTGTCGGGGAACGGGGTAAGGGTGAAAGGGTGGTGTAAGAGACCACCGGGGGTCATGGTGACATGATCTGCCAGGTAAACCTCGTCCGGAGCAAGGTCAGACAGAGGATGTTGACGCGGCTCGCTGAGTCCTCGGGTAGACCGCTGGAGTGACACGGCAACGTGTCGCCGAGAAAGATGGCCGTCGAAGGGATCCCTTGAGAGAGGCCCCGGAACAGAACCCGGCGTACAGGCCGGCCCATTCGCCCCACCACGCTGAAAGGCCGCGCCGAGATAGCGTCATTTCGACGCAGTCCCGGCGCGGCCTTAGTGATTCGCGGCTAGTCAGCGGCGAGTGACGCTGCGCCGATGATGCCGGAAGAATTGCGGTGAATCGCCGGGATGATCGGCGTGTTCAGCTCAAGCAAGGGCAGGAAGCTTTCTGGGTGCTTCGAGACTCCGCCGCCGACTACGAACAGGTCGGGGCTGAAGAGGAACTCCACATGGCTGTAGAACACCTGCAGGCGTGCGGCCCACTCTTCCCAGTTGAGCTTGTCGCGCTCCATCGCTGAATACGCGGTCCAGCGCTCGATCGAGTCGCCCTTGTAATCCAGGTGACCAAGCTCGGTGTTGGGCAGTAGCACTCCGTCGTAGAGGAACGCCGAGCCGATGCCAGTGCCGAGGGTAGTGAGGATCGTGAGCCCGTCGACGTCGCGAGCAGCACCGTGCCGCACCTCTGCGACGCCGGCAGCATCTGCGTCATTCACGAAAGTGATGTCGCGGCCCAAACCGTCTTCAAAGAACTTCTCTGCCTCGAACCCGACCCACTCGTCCCCGACATTTGCCGCGGACAGCGTCTTGCCGTTCTTCACGATCGCGGGGAACGCGACGCCCAGCGGCAGATTCGACTCACTGACGCCCAGCGTGTCCAAGACCTCCACAACGGCCTTCAACACATCTTTCGGAGTCGCACCTTTCGGAGTGTTGACGCGGATCCGATCCGATTCGAGCTTCCCGTGAGCAAGGTTTACGATGCCTGCTTTGATTCCCGTGCCGCCGATGTCGACGCCGATCGCTTTTGCCATGCGCAATAGCCTAGCGACACGGCGCCACGACAGTAGGATCGTGACAGAAGCTTACGAAGGGATGGGCCATGTCTGACGGCGAAAAGAAGTACTGGTACAACTCGAATACGAGCCAGGTAGAGTTCGGTTTCCTCTCGCCCTCGGCTGATCGGGTCGGGCCCTTTGATACGGAAGCAGAAGCGGCGAACGCGCCGGCAACGCTTCGTGCCCGCTCAGACGCATGGGCTGCCGAGGATGCTCGGGAAGACAACTGGTCTGCAGAAACCGATTCCGACGGGAAGTCGTAGCGCATATGGGAATGGACAAGCAGCGGGACTTCGTCCTGCGCACGATCGAAGAGCGCGGCGTCAAATTCGTACGCCTTTGGTTTACCGACGTGATTGGCACACTGAAATCGGTCGCGATTGCGCCGGCTGAGGTCGAGGGTGCTTTCGCCGAAGGCATCGGTTTCGATGGGTCAGCCATTGAAGGACTCACGAGAACCTACGAGTCTGACCTGCTCGCGCAACCCGATCCCACCACGTTTCAGACGTTGCCCTGGCGCGGAGAAGTCGACCCGACCGCACGCATGTTTTGCGACTTGACCACCCCGGATGGTGAGCCTGCGATCGCAGACCCGCGACAGGTGCTGAAGCGAACTCTTGCTAAGGCCGGCGATGCGGGGTTCACGTTCTATACCCACCCCGAGATCGAGTTCTATCTGCTGAAGTCCTCGGTGATCGGCCCGGAAGGTCCGGTTCCGGTGGATTCCGCCGGATACTTTGACAACGTGCCCGGGGGAACGGCGCACGACTTCCGACGCCGATCGGTACGGATGCTGGAAGACCTCGGGATCTCCGTCGAGTACAGCCACCACGAAGGCGGGCCTGGCCAGAACGAAATCGATCTGCGGTACGCGGATGCTCTCGCAACGGCGGACAACGTGATGACTTTCCGCACTGTGATCAAAGAGGTCGCAATCGAGCAGGGCGTGTACGCCACGTTCATGCCGAAGCCGATGAGTGACCAGCCCGGAAGCGGCATGCACACTCATATGTCACTCTTCGAAGGCGATCAGAACGCTTTCTGGGAAGAGGGCGCGAAGTACCAACTCTCCAAGACCGGCCGTCATTTCATCGCGGGCTTACTCAAGCACGCAAATGAGATTGCTGCGGTCACGAACCAGTTCGTGAACTCGTATAAGCGACTCTGGGGCGGTGACGAGGCACCAAGTTTCGTCACCTGGGGTCACACTAACCGGTCAGCCCTGGTGCGCGTGCCGATGTACAAGCCGCACAAGAGCCAGTCCTCGCGTGTGGAGTACCGCGGCCTTGATTCAGCTGCGAACCCTTATCTCGCGTACTCACTTTTGTTGGCAGCTGGATTGAAGGGGATCGAGAACGAATACGAACTCCCTCCGGAGGCCGAAAACAACGTCTGGGCCCTCAGCGTTGCCGAGCGCCGTGCTCTGGGGTACGCCTCATTGCCAGCCAGCCTCGATCAGGCACTCGAGTACATGGAGGACTCAGAGTTGGTCGCGGAGACGCTCGGCGAGCAGGTGTTTAATTACGTGCTGCTGAACAAGCGCAAAGAGTGGGAAGCCTACCGTGGCCAGGTCACGCCGTTCGAGCTGAAGAGCAACCTCGAGCTGCTTTGAGCGCATATGGCTCGCTCTGATTCCACTTTTTCACTGTCGTCGCTTGCGCGGCTCGGTTTTACCGGGCTTAGCGCAGCTGCGGCGACGCTGGACGAGCTCGCAACTCTGGTAGAAATCGACCGCGCTGTCCTGCTCGACGGCGCGGTGGCAGCCGATCCTGATCAAGCCGCTGAGGGCATGCTTCGCGTGGCGTGGCGTGATCCTGCGGTGTTGCGGCCGCTGTTGCGCGACGACGAGACTCGCGCGGTGATGTGGCGGGTGTTTGGCGCATCCGCGGGCCTCGCGGATTTCTTTCTAAGGCATCCGTCTGAGCTGTCGGTGCTCGCTGAGGTGGGCCCGCTCGTTCCGAATGCGGTGGCGCTTCAGGAACGGATGCTGGTCGCCGTCGGTGCGGCTGACGGCTTCGCCGAAACCAATGACGAATCTGCATGGGTGGCGTTACGTATTGCCTACCGGCGCGCAATCGCAGAGATCGCCGCTGTAGACCTCTCCGCAACTGAGCCGGTGCTCCGCATCGCTGCCGTATCTGCGGCGCTGGCAGACGCCGCAGGAGCGGCGCTCGAAGCATCCCTCGCCGTGGCCCGCGTGCGAGTGGCCGCGACCTGCTCGCGCGAGGAAGTAGCGCTCACACAACTCGCGATCATTGGCATGGGCAAGGCAGGTGCGCGCGAGCTCAACTACGTGAGTGACGTCGATGTGATCTTCGTCGGTGGCACGGCAGATGAAGCGCAGCTTGATGAGAGCAGGTCGATCGATATCGCTACCAGTCTCGCGCGAGAGACGATGCGTGGGGTGTCGGCGATCGAGGTTGAGCCGCCGCTGTGGGAGGTCGATGCGAACCTCCGCCCCGAAGGTAAACAGGGCGCGCTCGTGCGCTCGCTGGGCTCGCACCTGGCGTACTACGACCGCTGGGCGAAGAGCTGGGAGTTTCAAGCTCTGCTCAAAGCACGTCCGCTCGCCGGTGATCCAGAACTTGGCGATGCGTACATTGAGGCCGTCCAACCGAAGATCTGGTCTAGTGCCGCCCGTGAGGACTTCGTCGACAGCGTGCAGCGCATGCGGGAGCGGGTGACGGAGCACATCGATCCTGAGGATGCTCCATACCAGTTGAAACTCGGCGCCGGTGGGCTGCGTGATATCGAATTCACGGTGCAGCTGCTCCAGCTGGTACACGGTCTTACCGACTCCAGCATCCGCACCAGGGGAACTCTGGAGAGCTTGGATGCTCTCGTCGCAGGTGGCTACATTGGGCGTCTCGACGCAGCCACCTTCGCCGCCGACTACCGCACCCTTCGTCTCTTTGAACATCGCTTGCAACTACGAGACCTTACGCGTACGCATCTGATGCCGAAGACTCCCGATGGTCTTCGCGTGCTCGCCAGAGGCAGCGGTCTGGCCGAAGACGGCAATGCGATCTGGGCATTGTGGGGGAGTGTCAGACGCGAAGTGCGTGACATCCACACACGGCTGTTCTATCGACCGCTGTTGAGCGCGGTCGCGGCCCTGCCCGAAGAGGAGCGCACACTCTCAACCGAGCAGGCACATGATCGACTTGCTGCTATCGGCTTCCGCGACCCTGCGGGCGCGCTGCGTCACATCGGTGCCCTGACAACAGGTATCAGCCGCAAAGTCACCATTCAGCGACACCTCATGCCGATCATGGTGCGCTGGTTCGCAGACGGCAGCGACCCAGATTACGCATTGCTTGCCTTCCGACGCGTCAGCGAGCGACTCGGAGATACGTCGTGGTTCCTTCGGATGCTGCGCGACTCCGTCGGCGCGGCCGAGAATCTCACACAGCTTCTGTCCTCTTCTCGTTATATCGGCGAGTTGATGGAGTGGATCCCAGAAGCTGTCGCGTGGTTAGACAAACGCGAGCGTCTGCGCCCTCGTGACGCGGCACAGCTCTTTGAAGAGGCACGTGCGATTCAGGCCAGGCACGCGTCGGTGGGCACGGCGTTGCAAGCCGTGCGTGCTCTTCGTCGGCGTGAGCTACTGCGTACGGCGATGGGCGCTGTGCTTGACGTGCTGACGATCGACGATGTCGCCACGGCCCTTTCGGCGATCACCGATGCCACGATTCAATCTGCGCTACGTGCTGTGCGCCGCGATGTGGTGTCTGCCGAAGATGATGCGCTCGAATTTGCTGTGATTGGAATGGGACGCTTCGGTGGACAGGAGCTTGGGTTCGGCTCGGACGCTGACATCCTGTATGTCTATGACGCGAATGGGATCGATCCGCAAAAAGCGCAGACGCTGTCGGCACAACTGGTCGCTGGCCTTCGCGAACACCTCACCGACCACCGCGTTCCGCTCGAGCTCGATGCCGGGCTGCGGCCAGAGGGGCGCCAGGGGCCGCTGGTGCGCTCTCTCGCGGCGTACACCGAGTACTACCGGCGTTGGTCCGTCTCATGGGAGGCCCAGGCGCTTCTGCGGGCACGGGGCGTCGCCGGCAGTGCAAATCTGATTGAGAAGTTTCACACTCTGGCGGACAGCATCCGCTACCCGCAGGAAGTCGATGAGCTCGGCATCCGTGAAATCAAACGGATCAAGGCGCGAGTTGAAGGTGAGCGGCTTCCGAAAGGGACCGATCCGCATCGGCATTTGAAGCTCGGCCCTGGGTCACTCAGCGATGTCGAATGGCTCGTCCAGCTCATCCAGCTACAGCATGCACATGAGGTGCCGGGATTGCGTACAACGTCGACGCTCGGCGCGCTCGACGCGGCAACGGAAGCAGACCTCGTTGGCGCAGAGGACGCCGAACTCCTCCGCGATGCGTGGATCCTTGCGAGCAGGGTGCGCTCTGCCATCACATTGCGCACAGGAAAGACCAGTGACGTGCTGCCTTTTGATCGCCGTGAACTCGACGCGATCGGCAACCTCCTCGGCTACCCAGAGCGCTCAGCGAGCGACGTCGAAGAGGACTATTTCGCAGCGACGAGACGTGCACGGCGCGTGTTTGAGCAACTCTTTTACGGATAGCTTGCACATTGGCAAATGCTGGCTCAGGCTGAGCACATGACAGCGACGAAGACCGGAATTATCTGGAACCCCTCGAAGATCGACGAGGACGTGTTGAAGGACGCCGTGAGCGCATCTCTTGAGGGCGATGTGCAGTGGTGGGAGACCAGTGAAGACGACCCTGGATACGGCATGGCTGTGGAAGCTGTTGAGGCCGGTTGCAGCACGGTGATCGCTGTCGGTGGGGATGGCACGGTGCGCGCCGTGTCTGCAGCGCTGGCGGGCACGGATGCTGTGCTCGGTATTGTCCCGCAGGGAACCGGCAATCTGTTGGCTCGCAATCTCGAAGTGCCCCTCGATGATATTCCGGCTGCGCTAGCCCGGATCAGCGCGGGGGAGGAACGTACGATCGACCTCGGTTGGGTGAATATTGACGGTGAGGAGCGCGCCTTTGCGGTGATGATCGGCTTCGGCGTTGACGCACAGATGCTCGTTGAAACCGACGACGATCTCAAGGACCGCGCGGGGTGGCTTGCCTATGTAGAAGCGATGGGGCGCGCCATGGCCGGAACAGAGATGACCGGCATCACCCTCACACTTGATGACGGAGATCCCAGCGAACTGCGCGGTCACACTCTGCTGATCGGAAACTGCGGGATGGTGCAGGGAGGCATTCGCCTGTTACCGGATGCGAAAATCGATGACGGTCTGCTCGACCTGCTGCTCATCAGTGCCGATGGTGCGCTGCAATGGCTCGACACAGTGAAATCCGTGGTGTGGGACAACGGCATCCGGCGACTTCTCGGCCGGGACGAGCAAGCAGTCAGCACCGAGTCCACGCGCCATCTGACAGCCGAGCGCATCCGCGTCGAACTTGACGCACCCCTCGAGTTCGAGATCGACGGTGAAGAGATCGGTGCGGTGTCATCGTTCGAAGTTCGTGTGCAGGCTGGTGCGCTCCGGGTGTACTGAGTTTCCGTCGTTAGTGACGGGATGAATCCGCGCGGTCGTCTGACGATCGGGTTTCGTGTTCGACCAGCCGGTGGATGAGTCTGTCAGTGAACTCGTCGAGCGGATAGAAGAATTCGATCGCAAGCTCCGAAAGTGTGACATCTGCCGGCGCCCCGAACGTAGCCATGGTGCTGAACATCGACATGTCGCCGTCCGGGGTGCGTATCCTCAAGGGCACTTGCACCGGACTGGGCAGCATGGCATCGGCGTCTGGGGGTGACTCGTCGCTGTCCTTCGGGGCGGGGTAGCGCACGACCTCGTCGTGCAGTGCTCGGAGATCGGCGTCGCCGGTCGAAATCACCTGATGCGACAGACGTTCAAGAAAGTACGCGCGAACTTGTCCACGATTGATGAGCCGCGACGATAGGCCATCGGGATGCAGCACCAGCCGGAACACATTCGGCCTCGGATCCATGAGATGTGCGGGCACCTCGTCCATCAGAGCGGTCATTCCGCGGTTGCTTGCCACAACATTCCAGAACCGGTCGATCACGAACGCAGGGTAGGGCTCGTGAGATTTCAACATCGTGTCGAGCGCAAAACGCACTGACCGCATGTAATCGTCATCGAGATCGCTCTCCCGATACTCCGGTGCGTAACCCGCCGCCAGCAACAGAGCATTCCGTTCACGCAGGGGGATCTCAAGAACGGTTGATAGGTGTATCACCATGGCTCGACTGGGACGAGCTCTGCCAGTTTCCAGGTACGACAGGTGACGGGTGGATGTCTCGGCGTAATTGGCGAGTGCGAGTTGACTCAATCTGCGACGCTGCCGCCAGTCACGCAGGAGCACGCCAACTGCAGGTGCCCGTCGTGTATCCATGGACCCGACCCTACCGATCGCACGTCTCGTCAGCCATGACCTCGGAGGTTATTGAGTTCGTACGGCGCTGCTGTCAGTTTTGTCTGCGTCACAGACATCATTACTGAGGAGTGAGAATTATGAGCACTGTTCCTGCCACCGCTCGATCCGCAACGAGTCCCGCCTCCGAGACATTGCGGAGGGCGTTGCGGATTGACGCGTGGAGCACCGCGGCATTCGGCGTCGTACTTCTCGCCGGCGCCACGCTGCTCGTCGTTCCATTCGGCCTGCCTGTGTATTGGTCGATTCCTTTCGGAATCGCCATGCTGGGTGGTGCCGCATCCCTGGGACTCATCGCGGGATATCCCCGCATACCCACGAAGTTCGCTATTTTCGTGATCGCGGGTAATGCGTTGTCCTTCGTCGCGCTTGTTGCCTTGACCTTCAGCAATCTAATCCCCCTCACCGGCTTCGGAATCATATTCTTCCTTTCCGGCGCGCTGGTCGTCGCGGCCTTCGCGATCGCTGAGTCCATTGGGCTCAGGCTCAACTTCTCCGCCAGTGAGCGCCTCAGGGACGAGTAAATGAAGAGCCGTCTCAGCAGGACGCTGAGACGGCTCTCTGAACTTCTAAAGGCTCCGGGGTACCGGACCCGAATTCAGAAGGTGACTACACCCCGTAGTAGAGCTCAAACTCGAACGGGTGCGGGCGCTGCGCCAGCGGGATGATCTCGTTGTCGACCTTGTAAGAGATCCATGTGTCGATGAGCTCCTGGGTGAAGACGCCGCCCTCAAGTAGGAACTGGTGGTCTTCCGCAAGAGCATCGAGCGAGTCCTGCAGCGAGTTCGGCACCTGCGGAATGTTCTTGGCTTCCTCGGGGGGAAGTTCGTACAGGTCCTTGTCGATCGGCGCCAGCGGCTCGATACGGTTCTTTATACCGTCGAGGCCCGCCATCAGCTGGGCTGCGAACGCCAGATACGGGTTGCTTGAGGCATCCGGCACGCGGAACTCGATGCGCTTAGCCTTCGGGTTCGAACCCGTCAACGGGATGCGGATCGCCGCGGAACGGTTGCCCGCGGAGTAGGCGAGGTTTACCGGCGCTTCGAAGCCCTTCACCAGACGGTGGTAGCTGTTGAGCGACGGGTTCGTGAACGCAAGCACAGCGTTCGCGTGCTTGAGCAGGCCACCGATGTACCAGCGGGCAACATCGCTGAGCTGACCGTAACCGGCCTCGTCGTAGAACAGCGGCTTGCCTTCGCTCCACAGTGACTGGTGCGTGTGCATCCCAGATCCGTTGTCGCCGTAAAGCGGCTTCGGCATGAACGTGACGGTCTTGCCCCACTGCTCTGCCGTGTTCTTGATGATGTATTTGAACTTCAGGATGTCATCTGCCGCGTGCACCATCGTGTCGAAACGGTAGTTGATCTCCTGCTGACCGCCGGTACCGACTTCGTGGTGCGACCGCTCGAGCGCGAATCCTGCCTCAATGAGGTTCAGCGTCATCTCGTCGCGCAGGTCTGCTGTCTTGTCGACAGGCGCGACGGGGAAGTAACCGCCCTTGTACGGCGTCTTGTTGGCGAGGTTGCCGCCCTCTTCTTCACGGTCGGTGTTCCAGGCTCCCTCTTCGGAGTCCACGCTGTAAAAGCTCTGGTGCGCTGATACCGAGTAGCGGACGTCGTCGAAGATGTAGAACTCGGCCTCGGGGGCGAAGAATGCTGTGTCGGCGATTCCTGTGGAAGCCAGGTACTTCTCGGCCTTCTTGGCAACCTGACGGGGGTCCTTCGAATAGATCTCGCCGGTGCGGGGGTTGTAGATGTCGAACAGCATCACGAGCGTTTTGGCTTCGCGGAACTGGTCCAGGTACGCCGTTGTTACGTCCGGGATGAGCTGCATGTCGGATTCGTGGATGCTGGCGAAGCCTCTGATCGACGAGCCGTCGAAGAGCTGTCCTTCGGTGAAGAACTCCTCGTCGACTGTGGACGCCGGAATGTTGAAGTGCTGCTGCACGCCGGGCAGATCAGTGAAACGGATGTCGAGGAACTTGACGTCATTTTCCTCGATATAGCGCAGCACTTCGGACGAATCGGTGAACATGTATCACTCCTGGGTAATGCGGATTTTGGTCTTGAGACCTTCATGAAGATTAGAACGAAGGGATTACTTCGCCGTGTCTTCTATGTTTCGCCCATGTTACAGACCCTAGATAGGATGATTACGTGACAGATGCTGTGAACTCGTACCCCGGAGAACGTCTGGGGCTCCCAGAATCAGGGGCGACCAGCATCGCCCGAGCGGGGCGTCGCATTGGCGCTCTCCTGATCGATTATGTCGCCGCCAGCATCATCGCCACCGGCTTTTTCGGGTACGACCAGTTCGCTTTGCCCACTGAGGCTGGTGTGACGATGTTCGCTCCGATGATTATCTTCGCGGTGCTACAGATTCTCTTCATCCCGACGATCGGGGGAAGCCCAGGGCACCGCATCTTGGGGATGCGCGTCGTCCGCTACGGCGGTGGTTGGGTCGGGCTCTGGCGACCGATTGTGCGCACTCTGTTACTTGTCGTCGTGCTTCCGGCCGTGATCTGGGACGCCGATCAGCGGGGACTCCATGACAAGGCAGCGGGCACGATTCTCATCCGAGCGTGAAGGCCTCACACGCGGCCACGATTGCGGCGACGCATGTCTTTCGGCGCTCTACCACCGAGGAACGAGCGTGCAGGATCCACTACAAAGCCCCTGCGCAGCGCCTCACGGCCGATCAGCATGCGAAAGCCCATCTCGTCACGGTTACTCAAAGTAACCTCTGAGACGACAAGCCGGTCGACAAGGCGAATCGCGAGCAGCACGACGAGGCGCCGCTGCGCGTGACCAGATGAACTTCGCACCTCGCGTCGATCATGCACAGGACACTCGACGATCGTGGCATCCGCGTTCGTATCCTGCCAAGGATTGACTCGAAAACGCACCCAATTCTCGCCCTCTCGATCAAACTCTTCGATCTCAAAAGCATGCAACGACGAGGTGCGCGCGCCGGTGTCGATCTTCGCCTTAATCCAGTCCACACCGGCATCAGGAAGGCTCACCCATTCACGCCACCCCGTAAGAGTGTTTGAATGAGATGTCTTACCCACGCGATACATCTTGGCAGGAAATCTTTGTGAAGCTCGCAGTACTCTCCCGCGCACCCCACGCATATTCCACGCAGCGCCTACGCGCAGCCGCAGTCCAACGTGGTCACGACGTGAAAGTGCTCAATACTCTGAAGTTTGCGATCGACCTGACTGCGGATGAACCAGACCTGCACTATCGAGGGCGGCCGCTGAGCGACTATGAAGCGATCCTGCCCCGTATCGGCGCCTCGATCACGTACTTCGGGACGGCTGTCGTGCGTCAGTTCGAGCAGATGGACGTCTACACGCCGAACACTGCCAACGGCATCTCGAGCGCACGTGACAAGCTGCGGGCGAATCAGATTCTCTCCAAGCACGACATCTCGATGCCCGCGACCGCTTTCGTTCGTAATCGCGCTGACGTGCGTCCCGCTATCGAGCGCGTGGGTGGCGCTCCCGTTGTTATCAAACTGTTGGAGGGGACCCAGGGGATAGGCGTGATTCTTGCGCCGCAGGTGAAGGTCGCGGAAGCCATCATCGAGACTCTGCATTCCACGAACCAGAACGTCCTGATCCAGAAGTTCATTTCGGAAAGTCGCGGGCGCGACATCCGGGCTTTGGTGGTCGGAGACCGTGTCGTTGCGGCTATGCGACGGGTCGCGGCGGGCGACGAATTCCGTTCTAATGTGCACCGAGGTGGCAGCGTGGAGCCCGTCGTCCTCGATCCGATCTACGAGCGCACGGCCGTTCGTTCAGCCCAGATAATGGGCCTTCGTGTTGCCGGAGTGGACATGCTCGAGGGTGATGACGGTCCGCTCGTGATGGAGGTGAACTCCTCGCCAGGACTGCAGGGAATCGAGCAGGCGACGAACCTCGATGTTGCCGGCGCCATCATCGACTACATCGCTGACCAGGTCGCATTCCCCGAGATTGACGTACGACAGCGACTGACTGTCTCCACAGGGTACGGGGTCGCGGAACTACTCGTTCACAGCGCAGCGGAGCTCGTGGGAAAGACGCTGGGGGAGTCAGGCTTGTGGGAGCGAGACATCACTGTTCTCACGTTGCATCGTGGCGTCAGCGTGATCCCCAACCCGCGTCAACACGTGGTGCTGGAAGCAGACGATCGGCTGCTGTGCTTCGGGAAGCTCGATGAGATGCGCACGATGATTCCGGCGCGTCGACGTCGTCGCGCGCGCGTGCGGCGACTGCCCAAAGAGACGCTGGAACAACGCGACTCCTGAACGTTGACCCGCGCGGGTGAGTGATCAGCGCGGACGCTGAGCGCGCACCTTCGAGGGATCGATGCCCTTGGGAATCGGCAGAGAAGAAACAGACTGCGAAACGGAGTCGATCCGTCGGATGACGGCCGCCAGAGTGGCCTTGTCGATAACGTTCGGCAGTTTCTTGATCTTCTTCGACAGATCCGCGATCTGTACCTCGTCGTCGCCATGGCCGACGTAGAACACGTGCACGGGTACGCCCTGCGCGACGCGTTGTGCCTTGGTTCGTTCTTCATTGACGAGTCGTGTCAATCGACCGCGTGAGCCTTCTCCAACGACGACGATGCCACCGCGGCCGATAGCCCGGTAGACGGCTTCTTGCGTCTTAGGGTTAATGCCCACGGGGGTGTCGGAAGCCTGCCACTTGCGTCCAAGGCTCGAGCTCATGACGTGCCCGCTGGCGCCCGGCATGCCGTCGATCTTTGCGTACATTGCGGTGGTCGACAGGCGAGTCATGAGGAAAAGCGCGCCGAGCACACCGAGCATGAGGCCCGTGATTGCCCACAGAACGAGCGTCCACACCTGGAACGGGGGGATCAGATAGCCGACAACGAGTCCGAGTAGGACGCCACCGACGAGGATCGCGATCTGTGCCCAGGGCAGCCACTTATATACGTCACGCGTGAACCGGAACAGAGACTTGATCTGGGAGAAGAATCCCGGACGTTTTTCGGGTTCAGGAGCGCGCTTAGCCATAGCGATTATCTTACCGAGTTCGCGCTGGCCTCACGTCCGCGTTCGCGTGGGGCGCACTTGTCCTCCACATTCGTGATTTTCGAGGGTCTCTGAACAATCACGTATTCGCGCCAGCGCCGACCGCTTGAATCGGATGAGATGAACGGATGACTCAGACGGATGCCACAACTGATCGCACCTCGCTCGTGCCAGGCGCCCATCGCGTTATTCGTGCAATCGATGGGAAAGAAGGCCCGTTCGCGGGCTCTCTCATTACCTACGAAGAAGGGGTAGCGGTGTGCGTGAACGCTGAGCGGTTGACTCAGTGGCCAGGCTGGGCATTCTCGGATGCTGACCACGTGTGCGGTGTTCTGGATCTGCGGCGAAGAGATGACGGACACGATGCGCTCCTGCCCTGGTGTACAGGCCGTGTCGAATCATTTCTGGGACGACGTCAGATCGCAGACGCACCGTTGGCGCCTGGGGAGCTGGGTACGCTCGTCGCAAGTGTGTTGCGGGGGATTCGCGAACTCGGGTCAGAGGATTCCGGGGCCACGGGGGACTGGTGGCTCACGAATGATGGGCGTCCGCTCTTCGTGCACGGCGAGGGCGGCGAAGCGCGGGCGCGCACCGCTCATCTCGTGGAGCGCAGCGCTCAGCACACCTCTGACCGCGCGACAATTCGAGTGTTGGAAGATATTACGGTAGCGCTCAGACGTCCGCGCCATCACGTGGAAGATGATCGACGCTGGGAAGAAGAGCTTTTCGCAATCGCCGCACCACGCGCGCTTCGCCTTGATGTTTTCGCACCCGAGAGCGCGGGCGGAGTTTCTGCCGGGCGAGTGGCAGCCACGCTTCCGGCATCTCTTCCGACTCGTCGAGCGACGCGCAGGCAGGAACGCACGGAACCTCACTCAGCACGATGGGCTCGCCTCACAGCTGCAGTACGCGAGCATGCGGCCGATCTGATCACAGGCCTACGCCGACGCGCGCAGCCCCGCTCGGGAGAAGACGTTAGCGGAAACGCCCACCCGAACAGACGGACGAAATCTTCGCGACCTCGCGCGCTCGTGCTCGCCGGAGCTCTGGGCGTGGTGGTGTTGCTTGTCGGACTCATGTGGCCGAGCGCAGGCGAGACCGACGAGGCGGAGGCCGCGTCAGGAGCTGCGGGCAGCGACCTGGTTGCTCAAAAAGAGAGTTCACGCGAATCTGCTGCGGCCGATCGGAAGGCAGACGATGCAGGCGAGGGGGATAACAGCGGCACGACTGAACCCGCGCCAACCCCGAGTGATTCAGTGGAGGAGGAATCAGCAATGCCGGACTCTGATGCGCTTGGCGCCTTGCCTGTCGTCCTGGTCGCTCTGGCCGACTGCGCCGAGATCACGGACGAATCGTGCGCTGCCGCGGTGACCAAAGGTGCCCGCGTGCCAAGTGAAGGTCTGGTTCTGCTGGGGCCGGAGGCCAGTTCTGCGGTGTTAGTGGAAGATTACGGCGATGTGGCCGTGGTCAGGCTCACACCGAACGATTCAGCCGGGACCGAACAGATGCTGGTGATGGAGCGGCAAAACGAACGCTGGCTGTTGCGCGACGTATATGACGTCGCGCAACAGCCAGCGTAGGTGTGCAGCTTCTTAGGCTCCGAGATTTCCGGCGAAGTCCGCCGCTTCCAAACGAGCCTTGATTGCTCCGAGGAAACGAGCGGCATCGGCACCGTCGATGATGCGGTGATCGTACGACAGCGCGAGGTACACGTACGAGCGCACGGCGATCGCATCGACACCATCGACCTTGACGAGACCAGGACGCTTGACGACGATTCCCGTTCCGAGGATCGCTGACTGCGGCAGGAAGACGACAGGAGTGTCGAACAGCGCGCCACGTGAACCAGTATTGGTCAACGTGAACGTACCGCCGGCGAGCTCATCCGGCTTCAGCTTGTTGTCGCGGGTGCGTGCAGCGAGATCTGCGATTTCATGAGCGATCTCTGCGATGTTCTTCGTCGCAGCGTCACGCATGACTGGCGTCAGCAGGCCACGCTCAGTGTCGACAGCAATCGAGAGGTTCTCCGAAGCCGGGTAGACGATGTTCTCGCCCTCAACCGTGGAGTTGATGATCGGGAACGCCTGCAGAGCCTCAGCCGCAGCAAGTGCGAAGAAAGGCAGGAACGAGAGCTTGTCGCCCGTCTTCTCCTGGAACTCAACCTTCGTCTTATCGCGGTACTCGGCGAGCTTCGTGACATCAACCTCGACCACTGTGGTGAGCTGAGCCATCTGCTGCATCGACTCGACGGCGCGCTTGGCAACGACCTTACGCAGACGCGTCATCGGAACCGTGGTGCCGCGCAACGGTGAGATTTCCAGCGGAGCGGCGGCGGGAGCGGCAGCGGCTTCTGCGGCGGGTGCGGATGCCTTCGACTCTGCGGCCTTGAGAACGTCTTCCTTGCGGATGCGTCCGCCGACACCGGAGCCGGTGACGGAGGCCAGGTCGACACCCTGCTGCGCAGCAAGTCGGCGCACGAGTGGCGTGACATACACCGAGTCGTTGTCGCCAGCAGGAGCTGATGCCGCGGGTGCAGCGGGCGCCG